>CAJKZO010000058.1:0-11318 GCA_905204365.1 uncultured Collinsella sp. | reverse complement strand
CGAGCGGATCATGCCGATGCCGTCGTAGTACTGCGGGTAACCGTCGTAAAAGTCGGCCTCGGGAGGATCGATGCCGGCGTCCAGGTAGAACTCGTCGCTCATCTGGAAGGTGTGGCGGCCAAAGCGCTCATAGGCACGGTCCTGGAAGGGCCTGATCATAGCGATGGTCTCGCGCGCTAGCTCGGGTTTGTCGCTGTAGGACCAGCTAAAACGGTTCTGGTGTTTGGTAAAGCCGAGCGGCACGATGCCCAGGCTGGTGATTTGCTCGTGCTCCTCGCAAAAGCGCAGGGTCTTTTCCAGCTCCTCGCCGTCGTTCATGCCGGGACACAGCACGATCTGCGCGTGAATCTCGTTGCCGGCGGCCATGATGGCTTCGAGCACATCCATGCCGCGCTGGGCGTTGCGGCCCATCATACGACGACGGACGTCGGGGCTCACGGCGTGGACTGATACGTTCATGGGACTCATATTGCGGTCGATGACGTTTTGCACGTCCTCGTCGGTGAGGTTCGTGAGCGTGACAAAGTTGCCCTGCAAAAAGCTCAGGCGATAGTCGTCGTCGCGAATATAGAGCGTGGAGCGGCCGCCCTTGGGGAGCATCGTCATAAAGCAGAACACGCAGGCGTTTACGCAGGTGCGCATGCCGTCGAAAATGGGGCCATCGAACTCCAGGCCCCAGTCCTCGCCGGGAAAGCGATCGAGCTCGACGGGGGTGACGGTGTTGTCGCGCGGATCGAAAACCTCCAGGTCGACGGTATCATCGTCGGCCTCCCAGAGCCACACAATCATGTCGGTAAGCTGCTCGCCATTGACCGTGAGCACGCGCATGCCCGGCTCGATACCCACATCCCACGCGGGCGATTCGGGACGCACGTTCTTTACGAGCGCGCCCTCACCCGGCTCGGGGTCGCGGCTGCGCCCGTAATCGGCCACCTCGGCGGCGTATGCGGGTACGGTCTGGTCCATGATTAGCGGCAAAGCTCCTTGATGCGCGTGACGGCGCGTTCGATGTGTTCTTGCGGGGTGGAGGCTCCGGCGGTGATGCCGATGTGGCGCGCCTCGGCAAACCAAGCGGCCTGGAGCTCGGAAGCTTCCTCGATGTGATACGTGCGCTCGCAGGCGTCTGCGCAAATCTGCGCCAGGCGGCGGGTGTTGCCCGAGTTCTTGCCGCCCACCACAACCATGCAATCACAGCGTTTGGCAAGCGAGGCGGCTGCCTGCTGGCGCTCGCTCGTGGCGGCGCAGATGGTGTTGATCACGCGCAGCTCCTGCACGCGCGGGGTGATGGCAGCCACGACCTCGGCGAGGTGCTGCGCGGTTTGGGTGGTCTGCACAACCAGGCCCACCTTGCCCTTGAGCGGCAGCACGTCCGCATCGGCGGCGCAACTCACGACCTGCGCGTCATCGCCAGCGTGGCCTAGAATGCCCTCGACCTCGGGGTGGCCCGGTTCGCCCACGACGATCACGCGGTAGCCCTCGCGTACCAGGCGCTCGGCCGCCACATGGACCTTCTTCACGTAGGGGCAGGTGGCGTCGACCACGGTAAGGCCGCGCTCACGAGCGGCGTCAATGACCTGCGGCACCACACCGTGCGCGCGAATGATCACGGTGCCCGATGCGGCGTCGTCCAAGGTGTCTGCCAGACCAACGCCTGCCTCGGCAAGCTCGCGTACCACGATGGGGTTATGGATGAGCGGGCCCAGCGTGTGGACCTGAGCGCTCTCCTCCGCCTGCGGCGCGGCGGCCAGTGCCATGTCGAGCGCACGCTGCACGCCGTAGCAGGTGCCGGCGTGGGCAGCGATTTCTATGGTGGGGACGACCTCCTCAGCGGCGGTCGCGGCAGTATTCATGACGTTCTCACCCATGGCTAGAACCTGCCCGGATGCTCGTCGCACAGCTCGTCGCGCATGGCATAGACGCGGTTCATGGCCTCGGACTCAAACCATGCCAGGCGCTCCTTGCGCTTAAGCTCGGCCGGTGCGTCGGATAGCGAGATGGCCTTGCCGGCGCGGATCCAGCACTTTTTGGGGCGCATGAGCTTTTTGCCTTTGGGCGTGATATCGGACCAGCCACAAATGGCGAGTGGGTTGACGGGAGCCTTGCCCATCTGGGCGATAAGCGCAAAGCCGCCATGGACCTCGGGCTTGATCTCGCGCGAGCGGATGCGCGTACCCTCGGGGAAGAGCAGGACATCCTCACCGCGCTGCAGTGCATGCTGGGCGGCGCGCAGACACTTCATGTCGGCGGTGCCGCGCTCGACGGGAATGCCGCCCACGCGGCTAAAGGCCCAGCGCACAATCTTGCTCTTAGCGAACTCGGACTTAAAGATGGGGCGGATGCGGCGGCCGCCAAAGAACAGCGCCGTCTCCACGGCCAAGAGTTCGGCCATCGAGGTGTGGTTGCAGATGACTACGCTGCCGCGGCCTTCCTGGCGCTCAAACAGCAGGTCGGCGTCTTCGACCTTCCAGCGCCACATGAGTTTGGAGAAGACCCACAGAATAGCCATGACCACGACGACGGTGCCGCGGATGAGCGCCGGGAACTCGGCGTACGGGGCGTTGTAGTAATCCTCGGGCGTCTGCTTAAACAGGCGCATGGGCTACCTCCTTTGGTTGATGAGGTCCTCGATAATGCGGACGACCTCGTCGATGGTGTGGGCGGTGGAGTCGACGTGCACTGCGTCCTCGGCGGGCACAAGCGGTGCGACCTCGCGGCTGCTGTCGAGCTTATCGCGCTGCTTAAGGGCATCGAGAGTCTCGTCGACCTCGGTCTCGAGCTGTGCCTCGCTGAGCGGCTGGGCATCGTTTTGGTGACGCTGAAGCACGCGGCGACGGGCGCGCTCGCGCGGGTCGGCGGTCAGGAACACCTTGACCTGTGCGTTGGGGAACACGACGGTGCCGATATCGCGACCCTCGGCCACGATATCGCGGTCCTCGGCGGCGCGGCGCTGATGGATGAGCATGGCGGCGCGTACGCCCGGGTAGGCCGAGACCTTGGAGACGTTGGCGTCCACCTGCGGGGTGCGGATGGCAGCCGATGCGTCCGCACCGTCGATGGTCAGGCGCGTGTCCTCGCCGGTGCCGTTGGTAAAGCGGATCTCGATCTGCTCGGCAAGGGCGTCGATGGCTGCCTCGTCGTCCAGATCGATGCCACGGTCGAGCGCGGCAAAGGTGACGGCGCGATACATAGCGCCCGTGTCGAGCTTGTTAAAGCCCAGCTGGCGGGCGATCTCCTTGGCGATGGTGGACTTGCCGGAACCGGCGGGGCCGTCGATGGCGACGATCATGCAATGCTTCCTTTCGGTGGTTGACGTGCTGGTATGGGACGCGGGCGCTGCGGCTTGGCGGGTTGCCTAGCCCGTATAGCGCTCGCGGTAGGTGTTACGCTTGGGTGCTGAACCGTGGCTGCCGTGGTGGCGGGTGCGGCTCGCGGTGTTGGTCGCCGGCGCGGTGCCGCGCTTGGAGCCGGCCTGCTTGGGCGGGATGCCGCCGGCCTTGAGGATCTGCACCTCGCGGTCGGTGAGCTCTCGCCACGAGCCCTTGGCCACGTCTTTGAGCTCCAGGCCGGCAAAGTTACAGCGGTGCAGTCGGATCACCGGATGGTGGATCTTGCTCAGCATGCGCTTGACCTGGTTCTTGCGCCCCTCGCGAATGATGACCTCCACGGCGGTGGTGCCGGGCTTTACGCCTTGCGGAGCCACGGCCGCGGCCTCGCGCGCGTTAATGACGCGGCAGATCGCCGGCTGGCACAGGCCGTCGTCGAGCTCGATGCCGCGGCGGAGTGGTTCCAAGTCGCGATCGGTCAGGTGACCGTCCACCAGCGCCTGGTAGGTCTTGTAGACGTGCTTGCTGGGATGTAGCAGGTCCTGCGACAGGTCGCCGTCGGTGGTAAAGAGCAAAAGGCCCGTGGTGTCACGGTCCAGACGACCCACCGGGAAGAGCCCCGGAAAGCGGTCGCGCGGGACCAGCTCGGCCACGCAAGGGCGCTCCTGCGGGTCACTCATGGTGGTGAGGTAGCCGGTCGGCTTGTAGAGCATCAGGTACGCGGCGCCCTGGTTGAGCTTGACGGGCATGCCGTCGACCTCGATGTGGTCGCGGTCGACGTCGACCTTGGTGCCCAGTTCGGTGGCGACCTGGCCGTTGACGGTCACGCGGCCGGCAGTCATCAGGTCCTCCGATCCGCGGCGGCTCGCCACGCCCGCGCGCGCCAAAAAGCGCTGCAGGCGCATGGTGTGTGGGTAGACGGGCTGGGCGCCGTCTGCGGGCGACGTGGCGCCCGCGGCGCGCGTCTCCCCTGCTTCGTTAGTCCTCGTCATGCATATCCTCCGAGGTATCGCCAGTGGGCAAAAGCTCTGCGTCATCGGCGTCCTCAACATCGGTATCGATCAGTTCGCGCTCTTCGTCTAGGTCCTCGGCCTGCTCCTCGAGCGTGGACTGAATGCTGCGGCCGCTCAGACGCTCGCGGATAAACTGTCGCGACTGCTCGTCGGGGGCAAACTGCTCCAGATCGGGCAGGTCGCGAGTGGAGCGCAGACCGAACTTTTCCAAGAAGGCGTTGGTCGTACCGTAGATGATGGCCTGACCGCGCTCGGGGTCGCGGCCGAGCTCGCGCACCAGGCCCTTGTCAACAAGCGACGCGATAACGCCGTCGGAGTTGACGCCGCGGATGCCTTTGACAACCTCGCGCGTGACTGGCTGGTGGTAGGCGATGACGGCCAGGGTCTCGAGCGCCGCCTGAGACAGCTTTTGCGTGTCCCAGCTCAGCACGTAGGCCTCGACCACATCGTGGTAGGCGGGGTGAGTGAACAGGCGCCAGCCACCGGCGACCTCGCGCAGCTGAAAGCCGCGGTTGGCCTCCTCGTACTCAACTTTGAGCTCGGCCAACAGCGATGCGCACTCGCCGGGGGCGATGTCGAGCGCGCTTGCCAGCGCGGGCGCGCTCACGGGGTCGCTCGACACCAGCAGGAGCGCCTCCAAGGCGCCTTTGAGGCTGTTTGTCTCCAGCGTGGAAAGGGTTGACATGGTTGCCGCTCCTATTCGGTGAGCTCGGGGCCCTCGCCGGGCACATAGGCCTCGGCGCCCTCGACGCGGTTGATCTGAATGGTTCCGAAGATCTCGTCCTGGCTTAGCGTGAGCGAGCCGCGCTTGGCGAGCTCAAGCATAGCTAGGAAGGTGACAACGAGCTGCTCGGTGGTGGCATCGCCGTCCAGTAGCTCGCGGAAGGTGCAGGTTTGGTGCGCCATGGTAAAGCGGTCGACTGAGGCCACGGTCAGGTCGAGCGGCACGCGATGCGGCGCCACGTGCTCGGCCTCCAGCAGGAAAGTCTGGCGCTTGCCGTCCAGGTCGGCACAGATGACGGCGAGACCGCGCAGCGTGATGCCGGCAAGGTAGTCGGGCATTAGGCCCAAGAACTCGGGGTCGGGGCCGGCCACGCGCGGATGCATGCGGCTTTCGGCCTGCATGCGCGCACCGAGGACCGCAGCCGCGCCTTTAAACTGCTTGTAGGCAATCAGGCGCTGGATCAGGACCTCACGCAGCGCGTCGCCGTCAAGCGTGCTGAGCTCCTCGAGGTCTTCGTCAAACTCGTCATCGTCGTCATCGACTTTGCGCGGGGCCTCCTGCGGCACCAAGGAGGCGGCCTTGATGTCCAAAAGTGTTGCCGCGACCAGCAAAAAGTCGCTCGCCACGTCCAGGTCCAGCGCCTCGATGCGCTCGGCCTCGGCAAGGTATTGCTCGGCCACCTCGCTGATGGAGATGGCGCCGATATCTACTTTTTGGCGGGTTACCAGCTGCAGCAGCAGGTCGAACGGTCCGCTGTAGACCTGCGTCGACACGCGATACGACATCTTCGACCTCCTTTGACGGCGCCTTCGCGGCGCGGTTTGGGTGCATGTTGCGACCGTTTTGCACGGTCGACCTGTAAGTTTACCTTAGATGCCGGCGATTGCGAAGTTGAGCAGCTGCTCAGCAAGCGGATACACGGTAACGTCGAAATAGCGGCCGATCACGTCGATGCCGGGCCACATGGGCAGTAGATACAGCACCAGGATGAGGATGGGCATAGCGTATTGCTGCAGACGATAATAGTTGTTGAGAGCCTTGCCTTTGAGGAACGGCACAATGATCGAAGAGCCGTCGAGCGGTGGGATCGGGATGAGGTTGAAGAACGCGAGTGACAGGTTGACTACGATAAACGTGGCGCCGAAGTTCATGATCTGTGACGCCAGGGCAAAGGACATGCGGGTGTAGAGGTTGCCGTATGCCGTGTGCATGAGGGCGGCCGCAAGGCACGCGAGGGCGATGTTCGATGCGGGGCCGGCTGCGCTAACCAGGACCTCATCGCGCTTGGGGTGCTTGAGGTTGTTGAGGTAGACGGGCACGGGCTTGGCGAAGGCGAACACCGGGCCGCCGGCGGCAAGCATGAGCAGCGGCAAGATGATGGTGCCAAACGGGTCGATATGGTTGAGCGGGTTGAGCGAGACACGACCGCGCGAACGGGCCGTCTTATCGCCGAGTGCCCAGGCTGCGGCGGCGTGTGCGCTCTCGTGGATCACGATGCCGACGATAACGGCAACGGCGCTGGCGAGCAGGTTCATGAAGTAGCTGCTGGACATGGTGCTCCCCTAGCGGACGCGGCGCGAGGCGCGCGTGAGCAGGTAGTCAATTACAAACAGGATCACAGCGACAATGGCGTAATCTAAGCGAAACACGCCGCCAAAGGGAGAGGTGATGACGCCGTAGCCGGCGATGGCGCTCGGCAGCGCGCGCGAAAGCTCAACGACAAAGCCCACGATCTGCATTTTGGCGGTGAGGCCGCTAAAGCACAGCAGCACGGTCATCGCGCTCATAAAGATGCCGCAGATGCGACAGGCGATGGCGATGATGCTCATCGCCACGGCAGCGGCCTTACGAGAGTTCACGCGCGGTCTCCTCTTCGATCTGGGTGGAAAGCTCCAGCCATTCGTCCTCGAGCTTGGGCAGCTCTTGCTTAAGGCCGTTATATTCCCCCAGCGCGGCGTTGAACTTGTCCTGATCGGCATAAAGCTCTTCGCTTGCCATCAATTCCATAAGCTTGTCATAGCGGGCGCGCTTTTTGTCGAGCTCCGCCTCGATCTTCTTGAGCTGGTTGCGCACGCCCTTGAGCTTTTTGTTGAGCGCAGCGCGGGCCTGGGCCTCGGCGCGCTTTTGCTCCTTGGTCCTTTTGCCCTCGGCCGGCTTGGGGGCCGCAGCGGGGCTGCTGGCCTGGGCGGCGCTGGCTTTGGTCGTCTTGGTCACGGCTGGCGTGCTCTCCCCTGCCTCCTCGGCGGCGGCGCGGGCAGCGAGGTCCTCGCGTTTGTAGAGGTAGTAGTCGTAGTCGCCGTCGTAGACCGTGACCTTGCCATCGCGGATGTCGATCACGCGGTTGGCAACGGCGCGTACCAGGTGCTCGTCGTGGCTGATCAGCACGATGGTGCCGGGGAAGTTTTGTAGGGCGTTCTCGAGCATGTCCACCGAGTCGATATCCAGGTGGTTGGTGGGCTCGTCCAGACACAGGAGCGCCTCGGGGGCCACGAGCATTTTGGCGAGCGCCAGGCGCGCCTTTTCGCCGCCGGAGAGGACGCGGACCTGCTTTTCGATTGCGTCGTTGTCGCTAAACAGGAAGGCACCCAGCAGGCTGCGCTGCTGCGGCACGGTCCACTTGGGCGTGACGGTGTCGATCTCTTGCAGGACGGTGTTCGATTCGGTCATGCCCTCGAGCGCGTGCTGGGCGTAATAGGCCACGCCCACGTTAGTGCCCAGGTCGCGGGTGCCGGTGGTGGGCGGCTCCAGGCCGGCGAGGATCTTCATGAGCGTGGACTTGCCGGCGCCGTTAGGGCCGACGAGCGCCCCGTGCTCGCCGCGGTAGAGCTTGAGGTCGATGTCGCTGTAGATGTGCTTTTCACCGTAGGACTTGGAGACGCCCTCGAGCCCCACGACCATGTCGCCGGAGCGCGGTGGGTCGGGGAACTTAAAGTCGATGTGCTTGTGGCCCTCGGGCAGGATGACAAGCTCCTTTTTGATCTGCTCGATCTTGCGGATGCGCTCCTGGGCCTGGGCGGCCTTGGTGGGCTTGTAGCGGAACTTGTCGACGAAGACCTGCATGTGGGCGATGTCTCGTTCCTGGGCGGCGCGCTTGGCGCGCATCTGCTCCAGGTTGTCCTCGCGCTGCTTGAGGTAGCTGCTGTAGTTGCCGGTGTAGGTGGTTACGCGACGGTTTTCGAGTGCGGCGACGTGGTCGACGCAGGCGTCCATGAAGGCGCGGTCGTGGCTGACGATGAGGACGGCGCCGTCGTAGTTGGCGATAAAGCCGCGCAGCCACTGGACGCTCTCGAGGTCCAGGTGGTTGGTCGGCTCGTCCAGCAACAGCAGGTCGGGATGACGCAGGAAGAGCTTGGCGAGCGCGATGCGCATCTGCCAGCCGCCCGAGAACTCGGAGCACGGGCGCTCAAAGTCGGTGACTTTAAAGCCCAGGCCTGACAGGATCTTGCGGGCGTTGCTCTCGAGCTCGTAGCCGCCCAGGTGCTCAAAGCGGTCCTGGACCTGGCCGTACTCGTTAAGGAGCGCGTCGACGTCCTTGCCCTGTTCGGAGAGCTCCGTGATTTGGGCCTGCAGCTCGTTGGCCCGCTCGCCCATGCGGCGGATTTCCTTGGCCGCCGCCATGACCTCCGCGAGGATGGTGGTGTCCTTGTGCTCCAGGTTGGTTTCCTGTTCTAGGTAGCCCACCTGGCAGTCCTTGGCGTACTGGACCTGGCCGGCGTCTGGGCTGTCGATGCCCATGATGATCTTGAGCATGGTGGTTTTGCCGGCGCCGTTGGGTCCCACGAGCGCAAAGCGCTCGCCGGGGTTAATCTGGAAGGACGCGCCGCTAAAGAGGACGCGCGCGCCGAAGCTTTTTTCGATCTTGTCGACCAGGAGGATCATGGTGCCGCCTTTGACCTTGTGTGCCTATATGAAAAAAGGCCCCAACTTGCGTTGGAGCCTCATTCAATGCTCGGGTGGAGACGAGGGGGATCGAACCCCTGACCTCTTGACTGCCAGTCAAGCGCTCTCCCAGCTGAGCTACGCCCCCGTGCGAAGAAGTACTATACGGGAACTCGGACGGCGATGCAAGGACAATTTTGGAAAAACTTTCGCGGGCGCATCCCGGGCGGCAGACCCATGGCGTACAGAAGGGGGCAACCTGACCTTTTGCTGGCAGATATTGTTGCCTTTGAAAAGAAAAACAGGCCAGACATATTGTCTGGCCTGTTGAAAATCCTGGTGGGCCCTCCGGGATTCGAACCCAGAACCCAGGGATTATGAGTCCCCTGCGCTAACCGTTGCGCCAAGAGCCCTTATAAGTGATGAACGCGCACAGCCTTAGTAAAGACAATCGTGAAAGTTCGCCACGTCGAAAAATACTACCATGCGATGGATGCTCATACAACGCACGATCTTTATTGAGCCGAATGAGAGAGTCGGTTTCACCTAAATGAAAAAAGGCCCCAACTTGCGTTGGAGCCTCATTCAATGCTCGGGTGGAGACGAGGGGGATCGAACCCCTGACCTCTTGACTGCCAGTCAAGCGCTCTCCCAGCTGAGCTACGCCCCCGTGCGAAAAAGTACTATACGGGAACTCCCCCGGCGATGCAAGGACAATTTTGGAAAAACTTTCGCCGGCGCCGCTCTGGACGGCTTGCCTGGGCCCGGTCGTGACCCTCCCCGTCCCGCCTGCGTCAAAACTATGCCGGTTTACTACGATGAATCCGGGTTGTGCGACCACACTCGACTTTTTGCGAAATTGTCAAGCGTTCTACCTGCAGTTTTGTTAGCAGCAAATTTGGCGTGCTCGGAGGTCATCGATTCATCGTAGTAAACCGGCAGAGTTTTGAAGTGACAGAACAGACAGACACTCTCGCGAGGGCCAAATTGACGCGTACGGATATGCTACATGCCGATTTCGAGCCAGTTGGAAAGCACGTTTGCACGTAGTCTGGTTTCCGCACGTTGCATCGCCTTAGTTTTCGGCTTGTAGTTCAGCCCCAAACGATCGCACACACTGTGAATGATGGTATCAAGCTGATTGCGATCATTGAGCATGTCATGGGTTACTAGTATTACGTCGTATCCCATGCTTTGCAAGGCCGTCATTCGAGTGGCATCGTGGTCGAGCACCGCGCCCGAACCATGAACCACCTCCCCTTGAATTTCGATGATAACGGCCTTCATCGTTATTGGGTTTACTATCACGATGTCGCCGTAGCACACTTTCTGACCTGCTATCTGTTGGGCCGAAACTGATAGCGGAGTTAAATCGTTGACGTATATGTTATTGAATCCCGCCCCACCCTGTCGTCTTGGTCGACTGAACAACAAAATCCCAGCCACCTCAAGCGGAGACGCAGCGACACCAATTACTTGCTGGGCGGCCTCGTAGAATTGCTTCCCCCACATTTCACTTCTGACTCTAGCTGCGAATCCTTGCAATTCTTCAATCTCAATGAGGGGTTTTCTCATCCATAGCGAGGTTCCCTTCCCTCTGTCTTTATTGTTTTCTTCCTTTCCTTGGTGGCTCATTTCGTCGCTCTTTGGCTGTGCGGTTGCATAGACGCGCTTCCAGGGTGGCTCATCCTGGGTCTCGTCAAGCTCAAATAACTTATCGGTGCTAGGGCACGCTTCATCCGAACTTGCCAGTACAAGGGCAATTTCGGATGAAGTAGATGGTTTGAAAATGGAGAACCAGCCACAGAATTCGTACATTGCGAGCACCAAGTCACTATGAGAAATGCTGCGCGTCATGGTAAACAGCGTATTGAGCGGATCTGTGACACTGAAGCCCATACCAGTATCGATGGATGCATTTCCTGCATAAGCCTCATTCCATCGAATGGTGTGTCGCAGATCGGAATGTAAGTTACTTCGTGTTGATGCGGCAGTGATAACCGGCGTCTTGAGAACGTCAACTACGAAGGGCGACTGGGCTAGGGCTCGCCAGCCGTCTTCTGGGCTTGGCAGTCTTGGGTAGAGGTCGCGCACCTGGGGCGGGCAGCGCCAGTAGCGGAATGCGGTGTTTGCGCAGACGATCTCGTCCATATGGCCTCCCCTAGCTTTGGCTGCATGCCGTTATGTCTGCAGGTAGACCGATTATCAATGGCGGCATCATGTGGGTAAGTACCGGAAGCTGACCAAATGCTGACCAATAGCTTGACGCATTTCGCCTAAAGATCGCCGTGTGGTACAAATCTGCTGGCAGGCGTTCCGGGGCCGTGGTCCCTATCTCCACATTTGTACGTGAATCCCATGGCAAATTCATTGAAAGAG
>CAJKZO010000057.1:0-11376 GCA_905204365.1 uncultured Collinsella sp. | reverse complement strand
AGAAGGAGTAACATCGGGACTTGCAGCGACGGACCTCAGGACGCTCTTACACCACATCTCTGCGCGCTACCTCCGAGGTGCCGTGGTTTCGCCCTTTTTGCGCCGAAGCGATACACTGTTGCCGTTTGATTTCTTCGCTCAAGGAGGATGCGCATGCCGTGCACAACGATTTTGGTTGGTAAGAATGCGAGCTACGACGGGTCGACGCTTGTCGCCCGCAACGAGGACTCGTCCAACGGGGTGTTTGAGCCCAAGCGTATGCGCGTGGTGCATCCCGACGATCAGCCGCGCGTCTACACGAGCGTCCTGAGTCACCTGACCGTTGAACTGCCCGATAATCCCATGCGCTACACGAGCGTCCCCGATGTTATTCTCGGTCACGGCATTTGGGCCGAGGCGGGCTTCAACGAGCTCAATGTTGGCATGTCCGCAACCGAGACGCTCACCACCAACGAGCGCGTCCGCGGCGCCGACCCGCTCGTCGACTACGTACCCGCCAAGGGCAACGAAGGCGAGGACGGATACGTCCCGGCACGGCCCGGTGGCCTGGGCGAGGAGGACATGGTGACCCTGGTGCTGCCGTATGCCAAGTCCGCCCGCGACGGCGTGCGCATCCTGGGCGACCTGCTCGAGCGCTACGGCACTTACGAGAACAACGGCATCGCCTTTAGCGACGTGGACGAGATCTGGTGGCTCGAGACCATCGGCGGTCACCACTGGATCGCCAAGCGCGTGCCTGACGATGCCTATGTGACCATGCCCAACCAGCTGGGTATCGACAGCTTTGACCTGGATGACGCCGAGGGCGCCCAGACCGACCACATGTGCTCCGCCGACCTGCGCGCCTGGATGGCCGAGTGGCATCTGGACCTGACGCTGGGCGTCGAGGGCGACGGCCCGGCTGCGGTCTTTAACCCGCGCGAGGCCTTTGGCTCGCACAGCGACAGCGACCATGTCTACAACACGCCGCGCGCCTGGTACATGCAGCGCTGCCTCAACCCCAGCGACGTGTGGGATGGTCCCGAGGCCGACTACACGCCCGAGAGCGACGATATCCCCTGGAGCCGCGTGCCCGAGCGCAAGGTGACCATCGAGGACATCAAGTACGTACTCTCGAGCCACTACCAGGGCACGGAGTACGATTGCTACGGCAGCAAGGGCACGCTCGCTACGCGTGGCGCCTATCGCCCCATCGGCATCAACCGCAACAGCCAGCTCGCCGTGCTGCAGCTGCGCCCCTATGCGCAGCCGGCGTATCGCGCCGTGCAGTGGATGGCCTTTGGTTCCAACTCGTTTAACGCGCTGGTTCCGCTGTACGCCAACGTCGAGACCATGCCCGAGTACTATGCCGACGCGCAGGCTCGCGTGACGTCCGAAAACTTCTACTGGGCCAACCGCCTGATCGGTGCCCTGGCCGACGTCCGCTTCCATGAGTGCGGCCGCGCTGTGGAGGACTATCAGGAGAAGGTCGGTGGCATGGGCCACAAGCAGATCCATGACGTCGACGCTGCCGTAGCCGCTCTGCCCGAGGCCGAGGTGCCTGCCGAGCTTGCACGCGCCAACGAGGCCTTTGCCGAGCGTGTTCGCGTGGAGACCGATGCCCTGCTGGGCAAGGTGCTCTACACCACGAGCTGCGCCATGAAGAACTCTTTCGCGATGAACGACAACGTGAGGTAGGGATTTCCCGTCGATCGAATAGCGCTAAAACGCTTTGTCGCTTTCGCCCAATCTTGGGTACAAGAACGCCAATGCAGTTGTTTGTGATTGGAGACAGCCATGGTTATGAAACTCGATCAGCTTGTTAACGGTGCCATCAACGTGGGCTTCGGCGCCGCCGCCGTTGCCGTCGAAGGCGGCAAGAAGGTCCTCGACGACCTTAATACCAAGGGCGAGCAAGTTCGCAAGGACGCCGGCGCCCCCGATATCGCCCGTAGCGTGTCCGACATGTTCGAGCAGGCCGGCGGCACCATCTCCGACCTGACCGAGCGCTTGGGCATGCAGGGCGAGACCGCGGCCCAGCGCGTGCTTGACGAGCTCATCCTTGCCCGGGTCCGCGTCATGACCGCCCCCGAGCGCACGGCCTTCCTGGCCCATGTGCGCGACATCGTCGATTCGGTCGAGGACAACGTGACCTCGGTGCCTGTCGAGTCCGTTGAACCCGACGATGCGAAGGATACCGAAGAGGCCGAGTAGCAGCGCAGATGGCAGATTCCACCACCGATTACAACAATCAGGATCCTCTGTGTGACGAGGCGGCGGTTGTCGATGAGGTCGACGCCGCCGTCTCGGGCGCTCGCAAGAAGCCGCGCGCTGTCGATATGGTGCCCGAAGAGCCCGACGCGATGGCGCCGGACGAGGAATACCAGCTCACGCCGGCGGGTCGTCGCGAACGCATTGGGCAGATTGTTCGCCTGGTCAAAAAGTACCGCGTGTGGGATAACCTCACGCCGGTTCGTTTGCGCCGCCTGCTCGAGGAACTCGGCCCCATGTTCGTCAAGATGGGGCAGATTTTGGCCAACCGGTCCGAGATTCTGCCGCAGCGCTTTTGCGACGAGCTGCGTCGTCTGCGCTCCGACGTGGAGCCGGTGCCGTACGAGGTCGTACTCAGTTGCCTGGAAGAAGAATACGGCCTGCGCCTGGGGGAGATGTTCGATGCGATCGACCCCAATCCGCTTGGTAGCGCATCGCTCGCGCAGGTGCACCGCGCTCGTCTGGTGACGGGCGAGGACGTGGCCGTCAAGGTGCAGCGCCCCGGTGCGCAGCAGGTTATGGCACAGGACATCGATATCATCCGCTCGGTGGTGCGTATCGTTTCCAAGTTCGTCAACACCGATCAATTCGTTGACCTGCACGGCGTAGTCGAGGAGTTGTGGACCTCGTTTCGCGAGGAGACCAACTTTTTGGCCGAGGCCAAAAACCTCAACGACTTCTACGAGTTCCATAAGAGCGTTCATGGCGTGACGTGCCCTAAATCCTATCTGGACCTGTGCACCGAGCACGTGGTGGTCATGGATTACGTCGACGGCATTTCGATCGCCGATCCTGAACGCTTGGTGGCCGAGGGCTATGACTTGGAAAAGATCGGTGCCGCGATTGTCGAGGACTACTCGACGCAGGTGCTCGATGACGGCTTTTTCCATGCCGACCCGCATGCGGGAAACATCATCCTCAAGGACGGCATCGTTTACTTTATCGACTTGGGCATGGTCGGACGCATGTCGAGCCACGACCGCGGTATCGTCAAGGACATGATTTTCGCCGTGGCCGAGGGCGACGTGCCCAAGCTCAAGGATTCGCTCATGCGCTTTGCCGTGACGCGCGGCGATTCGGCCGAGCTTGACCATTCGGCCTTTTTGTCCGATTTGGACTTTATCGTGGCTGACTTTGCGGGCCTTGACCTGAAGGATCTGGATATCGGCGAGTTTTTGACCTCGCTGCTAAACCTGGCGCGCAAAAACGATGTTGAGCTGCCGAGCGTGGTAACGATGTTCGCTCGCGGCATGGTGACGCTCGAGGGTTTGCTGACCGAGTATATGCCCAACGTCAACATGATCCAGATCATTCAGGCTCATATCAAAAACGAGAAGAGCACCTATGCCCGCATGCGCGAGATGAGCCGCGACTTTGCCGCGAGCAGCTATCGCGCGGCAAAAGGCTCGCTCGAGGCGGCCGAGTATTTGGGCTTGGCTTCGCGTATGCTCACGCGCGGCCAGCTTAAGGTGAACACGCAGATCATGAGCAGCGATAAGGCGCTGCGACAGCTGGGCGGAATTATCGACCGTATGTCGATGGCTATCGTTATCGCCGGTCTGTTTATCGGTTCGTCGGTGGTGTACTACGCACGCATCGAGCCGGTTGTGTTTGGTATCCCGGTCATTGGCTTTATGGGCTACGTGAGTGCGCTGGTGCTGGCGCTCATGCTGGGCCGCAATATCTGGCTCAACAGCCACGGCGGCAAGCACTAGAGGCTGCGACCGTCACCGCATTCTCCTATCGCAAACAATAGCTTTTACCTTGGGCTTCGCCTGCGTGCGAGGCCCTTTTGCGTGATACCATTTTGACAGTAATAATCGATGGCCTAGATGGTGGTGCGGAGACGCACGAATGCGCGGTTTTCCTGCGCGTTTGGGAGAATCGGGGTGCAAGTCCCCGGCTGTACCAGTAACCGTAATTCCTCTTGGCTCGGGATGTTCACGTCGCAGATCGGACGACGTGCCTGAGCCGTTAAGGTTAAGTCGGATCGCCTCCCATCTTGCATGCGGCTGCGGCGTATGCCGCCGGTGTGCATAGGGCTCTGGAGGGAAGGGGGGACCCCGATGGGGGAACTCGAACGCAACATGCGCGATGACGTGGGGCAGCCGCTGGGCAATGCTCCAAGTACAGACAATGGGGGACAAATGGATATGTTTGAGGACGAGCGCGAGCGCGCCTCGCTGCATCGCCGTGGCGCGATTGCACGCGGCGTAGCCAAGCGCGGCCTGGTGGCATTCCTGGCCTTCGCGATGGCCTTTGGCACCACGCCGGCTCAGCTGTGGGCCGAGGGCGCCGAGGGCATTGCCGATGCTGTGGCTCAGGCTGCGACGCCGAGTGAGGGCGCGGGGGCCGCGGACGGTACTGCCGACCAGGGCAAGGCCGAGGTTTCGGATTCCGGGAGCGCGCCTGCAGCTAGTGCCGCCACAACAGAGGCAGCAACTGGCGACGAAGGCTCGGCGACGGGGGAGAGCCCTGCCACGAGCGAGCAGTCTTCGACGGCATCCGCTGGCCAAGCGGGATCTGCCGCCGCGGCTGCCGTTCAGACAGAGAACTCGACAGAAACCGGCGATGTCGCCAAGAAGCAGGTCGAGGTCTCGTTCTCGATTATCGGCACCGATGCTGACGGCAAGGCTCAGACCTGGGTGGCACCTACGCAGCTCAAGCTCGACGAGGGCGCGACGGCTGCGGATGCCTTCATTAAGCTGCAGGAGAAGACGGGCTTCAAGGCGAAGTACGAACCGAACACGGCATACGGTTTCTACCTCGAAAGCATCACATCCCCGAGCGATGGTCGCACGCTTGCCTACGATCCGACGACTTATGCCTTCTGGCAGCTGTTCGTCGACGGCGCGTCTTCCTCGGTTGGCGCGAGCAGCGTCAAGCTCACCCAGGGGCAGAAGATTGAGTTTGCCTATACGGCTGGTAGCTCGTCCCCTGTCGTTAAGGACCAGGTTGCCGCAAGTGTGACCGTCATTGGTCGCGATGCCCAGGGCAAGACTCAGACTTGGGTCGATAATGCGCAGTATGTGGTGACGTCCGGTTCGAGCGCGCTTGATCTTACGAAGGTCGCACTCGAGGCGAACGACATTGACGCCGATGCTGCGGGCTACTTCATTCAGAGCCTTAAGTACAACGGTGTTGAGCTGGGTACGCCCCAAGATTATTCGACCTATTGGCAGCTGTTCATCAACGGCAAGTCGAGTGACTATACGGCGGACAATGTCACCATCCATGCCGGCGATACCGTTACGTGGTTCTACGGTGGCTGGGGCGACCAGTTGCCGTCCGATTCTGTCCATGCTTCTGTTCAGGTTCTCGGTAAGGACAAGGACGGCAAGCAGCAGGTTTGGGCTTCGACGGGTCAGACGAGTCTCAAGGCAGGCTCCACTGCCAAGGATCTCCTTGAGCAGGTCGGCCTTACTCTCGATGCTGGTGAATCGTCTTGGGGCTGGTTCCTCAACGGCATTTATTCGCCCTTCGATGGTAAGTCCTATTGTGGCTATGATGCTGCGACCAATAGCTATTGGCGCTTCTACGTAAATGGCAAGTTCGCCGACGTTGGCGCCGGTGCCTACAAGCTCCAGGAGGGTGACGCCGTCACCTTTATGTATGGTGCTGACGCCGATGCCCTCCCCGGTCAGGTGCTTGGATCCGCCGATGTTATCGGTCCCGATGTCAACGGGAACAATACGCGGTGGGGCACGGCAAGCAATGTTTCTCTGCCCGAAGGCTCCACGGCCCAGAACCTTATTGAGGCAGTTCTGAAGGCCAAGGGCGTTGCGCACAACGGCTCCCAGAGTGGTGAGTACTGGTTCCTGAATTCCATTACTTCGCCGTTCGATCACAAACCGTATGGTTGGGATGCTGCGACCAATAAATATTGGCATCTGTATATCAACGGAGAGCCCTCCTTACTCTGCGCCAATCAGATTACGCTCAAGAGCGGCGATAAGGTCACGCTTGCCTATACCACCGATAATTCGCCCATGCCCGATCCCGACAAGATTGTCGTGGATCCGAGCGCGACGACTCCTGATTGGGATGCCGAGTGGGCCGGCTACGGCAACAGTGGCAACGGTTCGACCGTAACGGATGCCAAGACGCCTGCGCAGGCCGCCGGTCTTAAGTGGACCTTCGATTGGAAGGCCGAGTCTGGTCAGCAGTATGCCAACTGCAGCGAGCCTGTCATTGCTAACGGCTTTGTGTACATCGCGACCGAGAACGAGCTCATTAAGATCGATTCGTCCACGGGCAAAAAGGTTGCCTCTGCGCCGCTTGCCTCCAAGGTGAGCTATACCTCTCGTCCGATCTATACCAATGGCCTTATCATCGTTCCGCTCAACGGCGGTGCGGTCCAGGCGATTACTGCAGACAAGCTGATCTGCAAGTGGCTGACGCCTGGTTTGACGGACTTGACGCAGAGCTCCTGCACCGTCGTTTCGGACGGCGAGTACGTCTATGTAGGCTCGGTCGATATTTCGTATGACGAGAATTACAACGCGACCTACGGCAACGGCTCCTTTGCGCGCATTAAGATTGCCACGGGCGAAGTTTCTTGGCAGACCATCGACCCTGCCGAGGGCTATTACTGGACTGGTGCGGCTTTGACGGATAAGTATGCCATCGTTCCTACGAGCGCGGGTACGCTTAAGTGCATTGATAAGACGACGGGCGATGTCGTTTCGACCATGAAGCTCGGCGCTGTCGCAAATGCCGATTGCACTGCCGATCCGTCCAATGGTTCGACCTTCTATCAGATGACGCACGACGGAAAGCTCCATGTGATTTCGCTTTCGGCGAAGGGCGTGCTGAGTGAACAGAAGACGGTTGATCTGGGCCTTACGAATAATCTGAGCGCCCCTGCGGTGTCTGGTGACAATCTGATTGTCGGCGGACAGACGGCTACTGGCTCTGCTCTGGTTCTCTATAACCTGAAGACGGGTAAGACCACGATGGTCGCTGCTGCCGACGGCAAGGCTCTGCCGGCTGGCCTCAACGGTATTGCTGCTACTCCGCTGGTGAGTGTTCAGGGCGGCAAGACCTATGTGTACTTCACCGTTAACAGCGCGGATAGCAAGGATTACGTCAACTACTCTGCTGGTGGTGGCGTGTATCGCTATACGCTCGGCGATGCAGAGGCGACGCAGATTTATGATGCGGCTGGCCATTACCAGTACTGTGACTCTCCGGTCATTGCCGATGCTTCTGGCAAGCTCTACTACAATAATGATTCGGGCACGCTGTTTAAACTTGGAGCTGTCGAGGCTTGGACGGGTGCCTTTAACTCCAACGGCGGGTCTGCTTGCGACACTAAGTTTGTTGCTACGGACGATGGCAAGCTGGTCAAGCCGGCCGATCCGACGCGCGATGGCTACACTTTCGGCGGTTGGTATACCGATGAGACTTGCACGCAGGCGTATGACTTCGCCACGCCAGTAACGGCCGATCTGACGCTGGATGCCAAGTGGACCAAGAATGCCGTTAACCCTGGCGGTAATGGCGGCGCTGGTTCGAATGGCGGCGGCGGTTCTGGTACCGGTACTGGTTCCGGCACTGGCGCTGGCGCGGGTTCTGGCTCCGGCTCGAAGGGCGGCGCTATTGCCCCGGGCCAGAAGCCGGTGATCAAGACGACGGTGTCGACCAAGACCGAGACCAAGGAAAACAAGTCCGACAAGAAGGATGAGAAGAAGTCTGACAAGAAGGACAGCAAGTCCGACAAGAAGTCCGATTCCAAGTCCGATACGGGCGCTGCTTCCACGACCACTGTTAGGAAGTCCTCTGGTGCTTCCGAGCAGGAGGCTGGCACCAACCCGCTCGCCATCGTTGGCATCGCCGCCGGCGTCATCGGTCTTGCCATCGTCGGTGTGTTCGTGTTCACCAAACGTCGGTAGGTGAGGGTTGTGTCCAATAAATCCAAGGACGCTGACCCCAAGCAACCGGATTCCTCGTTCATTCAGTTCGACGATGCAAAGCAAAAGGGCGCCGCTTCGGCGGCGTCCGTCCCTCGCCGCAAGGCGCTCCTTGGCGTTCTGACTGCCGCATGCGTCGTTCTGATCGTGGTCTCTCTGGGCTTTGTCCATCCCTCCGAGAGCGGTGCTTGGTCCATTGATTGGATCGTCCAGACCGTGGCGGGGGAGAGCATCGTCGCCAAGGATGGCAATGGGTCCGGCTCGACTGTCGCTTCGGGCAAGGCCGGTTCCAAGGATTCCAAATCTTCTGATGATACGAATGACGGGTCTAGGGGTTCTGACAAATCTGACTCCAAGAAAGATTCCGAGTCTTCGGACAAGGAATCGGACAAGAACTCGGATAGCAAGAAGTCCGGCGAAAAAGGAGCGGGAAATAAAAAGACTGACAACAGTCAGTCGGCTTCTCAGAATTCGGCAACGTCCGGTGGGCCTTCTGCCGTTCCTGATAACGGTAATGCCCCCTCGGGCAACCAGAGCGTCTCTCAGGAGTCTTGCTACGTTACCGTGACTGTCTCGGTTACTTCGAGCGCTGTGGGCAATCCTGTGTCCGCTGGTGGTACCTACACCTTTAATGAGGGAGCAACTGCCTACGACGCTCTATGCGCGCTGGGTATTTCTATAAATGCGCGCGGCTCGTCGTTTGGTATTTATGTTGCCGCCATCGGTGGCCTGGCCGAGAAGGATGAAAACTATGGAAGCGGTAGCGGCTGGTGTTATTCCGTCAACGGCACAACGCCCATGACGGCCTGCAGCAACTACGTTCTCTCAAACGGCGACAACGTGGTCTGGTATTACGTGACAGGCTAGGGGCCTCGACATATCGCATAAAAACGGGCGGTTCGGACAACCGAGCCGCCCGTTTTTATGCGAATGGGACGTCGTTTCCCAATCGAGGCTCAACCGGAAATTGCATCCTACTCTGAATGTGAATTCCGGGACACAGTTTCCGCATCAGCATCCATGGGGAAGGCGCATCCCGTTCTAGACATCGATAACGGGATGCGCCTTCCGTTTCGCTGTCCGCGGGAAACTACGTCCCGGAATCCCGGCTCAGACCGGGATACAGTTTCCCGATGGGGCGGGTTTCGGAAAGCGTGTCCCGCTCTGAGGGCTCATTCCGGGATGGACTTTCCGCATGGGGGTTCATCTGGAAACTGCGTCCCGCTCTGGCGGCGAATTCCGGGACGTGCTTTCCGCTTGAGCCGCGTTGCGGAAACTGCAGCCCGTTTTGAGGGCCCAATCCGGGACACAGCTTCCGGAGCGGCGCCCATGGGGAAAGCGCATCCCATTTCGGCATCGTAGCCCGTCTCGTGCGCGTCACTCGGCAAACAAAAAACCGGTTGGAACGTGAATTCCAACCGGCTGCGAAGCGAGATTATGTTGGGTCGTCTACGACTGCGCGCCCTCGAGGAAAAGGCGACGGCTAAAGTAGTTGTACCAGGTGACAAGGAACGTGGCGATGGCCTTCATGGCCTGGTAGCCGATGCTCAAAAACGTGACGCCCACAAACATGTACAGGTCGTTGAGGCCCAGACCGATCACCGACAGGATGGTGAAGATCGTGAACTCGCGCTTGCGGCTCATGCCCTCGCGGTGGTCGAACACGTACTTCATGCTGAGCCAGTAGTTGACCACGACGGACGTGATAAACGAAACCGTGGTGCTCATCAAAAAGTCGAGGTGGAACAGCTCGACGAGCGCAATGAGCATGCCCCAGTCGATGCCAAAGGAGATAAGACCCACGACGGCAAACTTGAGGAACTGCTTGGTATGAGGTTGTGCCAGTGCCTTGCGCACGTAATCACATCCAATGCGTTGATGAATCGAGCAGAGGATACTTTAGAGCTTTTGCAAGGAAAACGTAAGGTCTTTGCCAAGAACTATACGAACTCGCCAAATTTTCAAGAGCTAATCCGCAGACGTTGAAAATTTGCTCGTAAACGAACGATGTCCACGGGCGATACTGTGCTGAGCGAGCATTGTCCGTGGGCATCGTAAGGCTGTAAGGTTGCGAGTTACTTGGTCTCGTCGCCCTCCAGGAAGATCTTTCGGGTCACAAAGTTGTAGACCATGACAAGCGCGGTGGCGCAGATCTTGGCGATATTGGCCTCGAGTCCCAGGCCGGCGTTGAGTGTCAGCACGATACCGTCGTTGAGTGCCAGGCCGATCACGGACAGCACGACAAAGATGATGAACTCGCGGCGGCGGCTCATGCCTTCCTTGTGCGCAAACACGTACTTCATGCTGGCGACGTAATTAAAGATGAGCGAGACGATAAAGCCGCTGGTGTTGGCGATTAGGATGTTGAGGCCCAGACCGTAGTGGAGCAGATTCATAATGCCAAAGTCGATAACCGTGGCAATGACACCGACGACGCCAAATTTCATGATCTGCGCAAGGAGCTTTTGCATGGTACCTGCCTTAAGCTGGCGCCGAAAAGCGCCGTGGGGATGACAAACTTAGCAAGTTTAGCCAATCCCCACGGGTGGGGCTAGACGCGCTCCTCGATAGCACCGTTTCTATATGCATCGAGCAGCTGGCGCAGATCCTGGATTTGGCTGCGAATCTTGGCGCCAGTATCGGTGTCGCTCACCATGCGGCGACGGTCTGCTTGGTCAAAACGGTTGGTCTCGCTTTCGATGTCCACGTTGCGCGTGAGTGCCTCGGCAACCGTCGTAAAGGCCCGGTGCGACTTGAGGCGGCAGCCGCGCGAGCTCGAGATGAGCGTATAGCCGGCGATACCCGTCTTGGGATGGTAAGCGCGGCAGAAGCCGCCATCGATGACCAGCAGCTTGCCCTCGGCGCGAATGGGCTGCTCGCCCTTGGTGGTTTTAACGGGCGTGTGGCCGTTGATGATGTGGCCGGTCGGCGAGCATGCCATGGGTGCGACGCCAAACTCGCGCATGATGTCATCGCAGACCGAGGGCGACTTGGTAAGCGTAAAGTACGGGTCCATCGGCTCGACCCAGGTGCTCTTATCGGCGATATAGGCGCGCTCAAAGGTGCGCACCAGGCGTCCGCTGGCGGGCGAATTAAAGCCAATCCACAGGTACCACATCCAGTCGAGAGCATCGCGGTCGCCCACGCGCCAGGCGCGGCGTGCAATGTAATCGCAAAAGTCGCAGTAATCGCGGCCGGCGTGCCAGGCACCCAG
>CAJKZO010000056.1:0-11458 GCA_905204365.1 uncultured Collinsella sp. | reverse complement strand
AACTGCGGGAATGGCCTATTCGCTCAATGTGTTCGGCTGAGATCGGAAATCAACCTTTTGTAGCGAATTCTCAATTCTCTTGACATTTGCTCGGATTTACCTTCGTTTATTCGCTATGAAATATCTATTTCTACTAGTAATTAAGCTAGTTATCATTTTTTAATAGCATTTTATTTATTTGCACAACATTTTGCTCAAGAGCATGCGTCCTGTGAACGGTCGAAAATCGATCGTGAACGGTAGGTCATTAACCGGGAGGAATAGACTACTAAATTGCTGGGAATATCTTTAATTCATCGGTAGTTACAAGCGTAATGTTCAGACAACCATATTTGAATTTTCGCGCAGATTTTAGGCATCAATTCGCCCAAATCGCCTGAGACCACCGCAAAGGAGCCCGTCCCCTTTGCGGTAGTTCTCCCCCGGCGCTACAGCAGATGTTCCTCGATAAAGATCGCGATGCCGTCTTTGTCGTTGCTGGCGGTTACAAAATCGGCGGCGGCACGGGTGGCGTCGCTGCCATTTGCCATGGCCACGCCCACGCCGGCGTCAGCCACCATGCAGGTGTCGTTGTCCGCATCGCCAAACACGCAGATGTTCTGGAGCTCCATGTCGTTGAGCTCCGCCACGCGCACGAGGCCGCGCGTCTTGGACACGCGCGGATCCATGAACTCGTAGAGCCGCTGCGTGGTTTGCAGAGCCGCCGCCTTAACAGTGTTATCGGCAAACGTCGACGCCCGCTCAATCACCCGCGGCATTACCTCGGGCGCCATGGTAAACATCACCTTGGGCTGCGGCTCGCGCAAAAACTCGGCAAAATCGACCACCTGGTAGGGCACGCCGTCGACGCGCGACAGGTGCTCGACGCAAGCGTTGATCTCGGGCACGTAGAACACGCCGTCTCGGGGGCAGACGGGCGTTGCCGGAAGGTCCGCCATGTGCTTGCAGATGCGCGCGATGGTCTCGCCCGGCAGCGGATAGCTCAGCTCGTTGATGTCGTGCGCGCGGTCGAGGACCTCGGCGCCACCGCAGCCCACGAGCACGTCCACCAGGCCTTCGATGCCCCAGAGCTCGTACATGGCCTCGGTCGCGTGGGCGTCGCGCCCGGTGCACAGGCCAAAGAGCACGCCGCGCTCGCGCAGGGCGCGGATCGCCGCCACGGTGCGCGGGGACACCGTGTGCTGGCTCGTGAGCAGTGTGCCGTCGATATCGCAGAACACGGCTTTGATGTGGCTGAAGGTGGTGTCCATGGGGGGCCTTTCTGGGTTGTGCGGCGGTGTGGGGGGCATTCGTGAACGGCGTACATGGTATACCAAGGCGCAGGCCGTTGGGACCCGATCGCCACAAAGGCGTCTGGCCCCCTTTGTGGTGGCCGGACCCGAAGGGTGGCCTGGCCCGGGGCGCAAAGCATCACAACATTCGACGTTTTTCGGCAAAATCGCGATTTTCGCTGAATGTTGTGATGGTTTTACTGCCTTGCGGCACGATCCAAGTGTCGGCGGCCAAACAGCAGCAACACCGCGGGAACTGCCGTCACGACCATGCCCGCCCCTACGAGCGTCTGCTGCACGCCAAATGTTGCCGCCAGCCAGGGGGCAATCGCCAGCGGGGCTACGCCGGCAAACATGTTGCCAAAGCCCATGACCGAGTTCACGCGACCGAGCTGCTCGAGCGGAGCCGTCGTTTGCACGATAGTGTTGTGGAGCGGGTTGACGACGCCCCAGGCCACGCCCAGGGCAATCTGGCCGACAAGGGCTACGCCCACGTACGGCGTTCCCACGTAGAGCAGGCTTCCCAGACCCACGGACATGAGCGCCACAAGCAGCGTCTTAAGGTTGACCAGGTGCGGCGGCAAGCGGAGCGCGAGGACGGCACCCAGCACCGCGCCCACGCCGCAGGCCGACGAGAGCCAGCCCATCCACTCAACACCGACATGCAGAACATCGCGGTAGAAGAACGACTCCAGCGGATCAAAGGCGCCATAACCAAAGTTCGAAAGGAAAATAATGCAGAACAGCAGGGCGAGGACGCTGTTGGTAAAGACTGTCTTGATGCTGGTCGCGAAGGTGACGCGGGAAGATGTGTTGGGGTCGGGGCTTTGGCTGGCCTTATCCGATGTGATGTCGCCAACCGCGGGTTTGCCTTCGTGTGTGGCAACCTGACCTGCACTTTGCCTAAAGCCCCAACCGGCAATGAGCGCCAACGCGGTAAAGAGCATCATGAGCACGAACACCGCGCGTGACGATGTAGCCGCCGCGACAAAGCCGCCCAGCGTGGGACCAACGATGATACTCACGTTTGAAAACATGGCGATGGCGGAGTTGATGTCTTTGAGCTCGGCAGGATCGTCGGTGAGGTAGGCCGGATAGGACGTGGCAATGGGCTGGGCGAACCCCATCACAAAACCCAGGAGCACCGCGCCGAGCAGGACGATACCGGTCGCGCTGCCAAAAATGAGGATCGCCGCGCCGGTTGCCAGCGTGCCCACGATGCTCAGCAAGAAATGACGGCGCGGGCCCCAGGCGTCGAGCGCCGCGCCACCCGCAAAGGATCCCAAGATCACGAATACGTTCAAAAAAAGGACGGCCAGCGATGTCGCCACGACCGAGGCATCGTCTGCATAGGTGAGCGTTCCGATGACGCCGATAAAGTAGCTAGTCTGAAAACCGGTGTAGATGAGAAAGCGCATCGCCACCAGGCGCTTGGCCTGCACGGACAGCGATGATTGAGGCTTTGAGAAAAGGGAGACGAGCATGGAGACTCCTTGTTTCATACGAATGCGGACGGTGGGCATTCGCCACTGTGTGTCAAATCAATCTATCCGCATGAGACATTAAGGACGCATCAAGCCCCTTCTCTCCGTTTTTCGCCCGTCATGA
The DNA here is from genome assembly GCA_905204365.1 of uncultured Collinsella sp. Taxonomy (GTDB): domain Bacteria; phylum Actinomycetota; class Coriobacteriia; order Coriobacteriales; family Coriobacteriaceae; genus Collinsella. Next base: position 8,579 of record CAJKZO010000056.1, on the reverse strand, counting down.
ACTACTTGGTAGATTGTAAGGCATGTCCCACACATCTACTTAAACAAAAACCACCACAAAGGAGCCTGGCCCCTTTGTGGTGGAAATGGCATTTGCCCAGATAAAACCTGCCAAAACAAACCTGTCCCTTTTTGGCATGTTATGGCAGCGCAGCGAGCCGGTTCCAAGTGCCCCAGGTCGCCCCGAAAGAGGAGCGACGCGTACTTTGGTACGCGAGCGACGGCTTGAGGGGCGAGATGGGGTGCTTGGGGCCGGCGCAGCGTCAAGCCTGAAGGTGGTCTTGGATGAGGTCGCAGATGGCTCGGGCGTCGTTGATGTTGATGGCTCGGGTCGCAAAGCCGGCGTCGAAGGCCTGACGCGCCAAGGCCTCATTGCAGGCAAGGGCCAGCGGGTGGCCAGCGACCAGGGCGAGCGAGCGCTTGCCGCGCAGACGGGCGACACCGGAGCGCGCGACCACGATATTGTCGAAGCCCTCGGTCTTGTAGCCCTCGATGATCACCACGTCGACATCGTTGTAACGCGACAGCAACTCGCGAGCGGGCATCTCGTCCTCCTCGCGCGTATCGGCGTACTCCGCCCAGCGCGTGGCGCAGATGAGGCCCACGTGCTTGGATCCGGCCTGGTGATGGCGCCAGGTGTCCTTAGCGGGCACGTCAATATCAAAGCCATGGTGCCCGTGATGCTTAAGCGAACCCACGCGCAGACCGCGGCGGGTGAGCTCGGCGATAACCTTCTCGACGAGTGTGGTCTTGCCCGAATTTTGGTAGCCGATAAACGCGATCGCGGGGACGGCCGGGGCCGGAACTGCGGGCGCGACGGCGACGGATGCGCTCGCGGGTGCGTCGCCCGCGGCTCCCACGGCCTCAACAGCAGCGGCCTGACGCTCTGCACGATCCCACACGCCAGAACGGCCGCCCTCCTTGTGCAGCAGGCGCACGTCGACGATCTCCATGCCGCGATCGACCGCCTTGCACATGTCATAGATGGTCAGGCACGCGGCGCTTACGCCGGTCAACGCCTCCATCTCGATACCTGTCTTGCCCGTCACGCCGGCCGTAACCAGTACGTGAAAGCCAACCTGCCCGTCCGCGCGCGCCGGCGCCCAGCCCTCGGGCACGTCCTCGGCCGGCGTCCCCGCCGGAGCGATGGGCGCAATGTCGCACTTGCTCTTGGTAATGAGCAGCGGATGACACATGGGAATGATGTCGCTCGTGCGCTTAATGGCCATGATGCCCGCCACGCGTGCGCAGGCAAGCACGTCGCCCTTTTTGGCGCGGTCCTGCAGCACCATGGCTTGCGTCTCGGGGTGCATGAGGATGGTGCCCTCGGCGATGGCAATGCGATGAGTCTCGGCCTTGTCGGACACGTCGACCATGCGTACCTCGCCCTTGGCGTCCACGTGCGTCAGCTCGTCGCGACGGGCGTCACGGGCGGGCTCGGTGGCAGCGCTGGCAGTCGGCTGCGCAGACCCGTCGGCGTTGTCAGCATTCGCCGCAGCCGTGACTTTGTGGGCAGACATCGCGGCCCTGCGAGCGGCCTTGGTGGCATCGGCGTACCTGCTCTTGGCCATATGATCATCCTCCGATTTGGGACATAAATCGTTGCGTGCCCTCAATTATCGCGTGTTCCTGCGGTTTGTGGGCCACGGCATCGCGCCAAATTGAAAGTACCCGCATATCATCACCACGGCGCAGCGCCTCGCGCACCGAATATTCGGCATCGCTAAACAGGCACGGGCGCACGTTGCCGTCTGCCGTCAGGCGCAGACGGTTGCAGTTCGCGCAAAAATGATTGGACATGGCGCTAATGAAGCCGACCGTTCCCGCCGCGCCCGGAAAGTGCCAATAGCGCGCAGGGCCCGCGCCGGCAGGAGCGTCGTTGATGTCGAGCGGCTCGAGCTCGCCCAGACCCGCCGCGGCGGCCCCGGCATTGATGCGCACCCGCAGCTCGTCACTCGGCACGGTGTCGCTCGCGTCCCACAACTCGGGATTGAGCGCGGGCGCATGCGGATCCACAGCGCAATGCGAACTCGTGCGCTCGTCGCCGATGGGCATGTATTCGATAAAGCGCAGATGAATGGGGCGGTCGACGGTCAGTCGCGCGAGGGCCGCCACATCTTGGTTGAGCCGGCGCACCACGACACAGTTGACCTTAACGGGCTCAAAGCCCCAAGCCAGCGCCGCGTCGATGCCAGACGTGGTCTGCTCGAGTCGACCCAAGCGCGTGATCTTTCCAAAGAGCGAGGGGTCGAGCGTATCGAGCGAGATGTTGACGCGGTTAAGCCCGGCATCTTTGAGCTGCGGCGCCATCTTGGGAAGCAGGGCACCATTGGTGGTGAGCGAGATGTCCTCGATCTGCGGAATCGCACGAATGTCGCGAATAAGCGGGATGATACGGCGGCTGACCAGCGGCTCGCCACCCGTCAGGCGCACGCGGCGAATGCCCTCCCCCGCCACTAGGCGCACAAAGCGGGCGATTTCCTCGGCGCTGAGCAGCTCGTCGTGCGCGCGGGGCGCCACGCCGTCGGCCGGCATGCAATAGATGCAGCGGAAATTGCACTTGTCGGTAACGGCAATGCGCAGGTAGTTGATATCGCGGCCAAAGCCGTCATGTTGCACGTGCCCGTCCACGCAGCCCTCCCCTCACGCGGCGTTTTATTCTTCGGAAAACATAATACCCCACGGGAGAATCATGCCGACACCCGTACGACAGGACGGGTCACTTCGAGCAAAACGGACTTCCCAAGCCCATCCTCAGCATACAAACCATCACAACATTCGATGCTTTTCCCGTTTTTGGCGATAAACGTCGAATGTTGTGATGGCTTGCCTGCCCACGGCACCCCGTAGAAGGACCAAAACGCCCCTAAAGGCCGCCGTCCCAGTGTCGAATCACGAATTCTCGCAGGTCGTTTTGACGTTTCTGGAACGCTTCGCTTCGGTCGCACTTAAGGCCCATAGCGAGCGCGATGGCGTTCATCGCCCGGTGCAATTGCAGCTGATGGGCAAACTGGGTCCCGGTGAGGACGATCATCCTAAAGCCCAGCGCGCTCAGTACGGTCATACGCTCCGCGTCCGACGCGCTGCGCTGTTTATCAAGATGGTCCGAGCCGTTGTATTCGATCCCCGTACCGCTCGCAGGCGCATATACGTCAATCTCGAAATACCCGGACTTTGCGAGATACTTGAACTCGTTGGGAACATCGACCCGATGGTTGAGCTCGATCTTGGTGTATCCCAGCCCGCCCTGGGAACGTTTTGCTACGACCATGATTGCGGTGGCCGTCTCCATGGGCGACCGCGCGCCATCGTGCACGCGCTTGAGCACGGCGGCCGCGCGTATAGCCCCCTGACGAGATCGGTTCTCATTGCAATAAGCAATCAAGTCGGCAACGGTATACCTCTGCCCTATCTCGATATAATCGCCTGTCGACAGATGATTCAAATGGTATCGGGCGCAGATTTCGTAGCCATATTCCAGCTGCTCGGGCTCACTCATCCACGAACCCGCTTGGACAAAGCACATGACCTCATCAACCACCAGAAGGCCCTCTGCCACCTCGATAAGATGGTCTGAAGGTACCGGCGCCCCAAACACGTGGCATCTAAATCCAGCCGGCGTCGAGCGCTCAAAATCGAAGTTGACGAGCGTGTCGATATGATCGAGCTCTTCTCGTGGAATACCAAGCGAAACCAGATAGTCGGTAACGATCCCAACCGCCGTTGAAACCCTCAGCCCCGTGGCATCGAGTCCCAATTTGGGCAGGCTCACGGTCGGCTCCGCCTCGTTAGCAAGCGAGTCCTCATCGTATAGGCTGCTTGCTCGCGAGAGCGGCTCGGACGGGCGCGCCACGTTGTGGTACAGCCAGGCAGTCTTATGGGACAGGACGATCGGCAGGTCCATGAGCCCTCCAATGGAGTCGGATAACCAACCTTATTCCCCTGCCCACGGGTCCGCACACCTTCGTGCGCAAGAAAGCAATTCCACCCGATCGAGTGGCAGAAAAACCATCACAACATTCGATGCTTTTCCCATTTTTGGCAAAAAACGTCGAATGTTGTGATGGTTTGAGACGAGGTGAGGAGCACGGAGGAGTCAAAGCATCGTGTTCGGAGCGTGACTTTTTTCGCCCCGTCGTCATCACATACCTTGACCCTACAATCGTTGTAGGGTTTTCACTACACTGGTACGTAAACAAACCAAGCCAGAAAGCCCCGCCCATGGAACACGACCTCACACGCGGCAATGTCCTCAAGACCATCGCGGTCTTTGCCCTGCCCTATATGCTCTCGTACTTTTTGCAGATGCTCTACGGCATGGCTGACCTGTACATGATGGGGCAGTTTAGCGGCGCCGCCGGCATCACCGCCGTGGGCAACGGCGCGCAGACGCTCTATATCATTACCGTGACGCTTGTGGGCCTGGCCATGGGAACGACGGTCATCGTCGGCCACGCCGTGGGCTCGCGCCGCTTCGACCGCGCCGAGACCGCCATCGGCAATACCATCACGCTCTTTATGGGTGTCTCGGTGGTACTGGCCGCTGTCCTGCTTGCGCTGTGCCCGCAGATTGTGGCACTCATTGGCACGCCGCCCGAGGCGGTCGAAGGCACCGCCGCCTACCTGCGTATCTGCTTTGTCGGCATTCCGTTTATCGCCGCGTACAACATTCTCTCGGCCATCTTTCGCGGGCTAGGCGATTCGCGCTCGCCTATGTACGTGATCGGCGTGGCATGCATCATCAACATCGCGCTCGACTTTCTGTTTATCGGGCACATGGGGCTCGGCCCCGTGGGCGCGGCGCTCGGCACGGTAACCGCCCAGACGGCCAGCGTTGCCCTCGCGCTCGTGTGGCTTAAGAGCCGCCGCACGAACATCCACGTTAAGCGCAGCGATCTGCGCCCCCAGCCCGAGGTGCTCGGCAGCATCCTTAAGATCGGCGTGCCTGTGGCCGTACAGGACGGCTGCATCCAGGTGGCGTTTATGTTTATCACCGTCATCGCCAACCACCGCGGCTTGGTCGACGCCGCTGCCGTGGGCCTGGTCGAGAAGATGATCAGCTTCTTGTTCATTGTGCCGAGCTCCATGGGCGCCACCGTCAGCGCACTCACGGCGCAAAACGCCGGCGCGGGCAAGGGCGATCGTGCGCGTCAGGTGCTCAAGGACGCCATGACGATCTCGGTGGTGTACGGCTGCCTGATCACGGCGCTGATGTGGCTGGTGGCGCCGGCGTTTATCGGCTTTTTTGCCAAGGACGCCGCGGTGGTCGCCGCCGGCACCGGCTATATGCGCAGCTACATTTTCGACGCGATTTTTGCCGGCATCCACATTTGCTTTAGCGGCTTTTTCGCTGCATACGGCAAGAGCTATATCGGCTTTGCGCACAACGTGCTGGCCGTGGCGCTCATTCGCGTACCGGGCGCTTGGCTGCTGTCGAACGCCTATTCCAACACGCTGTTTCCCATGGGCATCGCTTCGCCGTGTGGGTCGATTCTATCGGCGGTCATTTGCGTTGTCGCGTTTACCGCACTCAACCGGCGCGGGGCTTTTGACAAGCTGGCAGCGTAGCGGGGCAACGCGAGCCTGGCGCGCCTCCCCTGTTTTTTACCGAAAGGAGCGGTCCTATGACCAACATGCCAAGTGAACATACTGAGGGCCTGCTCCGCATTGGCGAGGTGGCACGGCTGTTCAACCTGAGCGTGGGCACGTTGCGCCATTACGAGCAGATGGGGTTGCTGGAGCCCGCGCATACCGATCCCGCGAGCGGTTACCGCTACTACGGATCGCGGCAGCTCTCCACCCTCAACACCATCAGCCACCTGCGCGTTCTCAACTTGCCGTTAGCACAAATCCGCGAGTTTGTGACCACGCGCGATGTGGACCTTATGCAGCGGCAGCTGGCTCAGCAGCAGGAGCTCATCGAACGCAAGCGCCACGAGCTCGAACGCGTGTCGCGCAAAATCGATAACCGACTTGCGCTGCTCCACGATGCCCTGAACACCGAGCTCGACACCATTTGCACAATCGATGCGCCCGAGCTTCGCTGCGCCGTGTTGCGCGAACGCGTCAACCCTACCGATGCCTATGCGCTGGAGTGGCAAATTCGTCAACTGCAGAAGGGCCAGCACGAGACCTTTGTCTTCCTGGGCAACTTGGGCGTTGGGATTAGCGCCGAGCGTCTGGCCGCCGGCGACTTTGACGGCTACGACGAGGTCTTTCTGCTGCTCGATGACACCGATGAGTATCTGGGCAATGTCGAGACACGGTCCGCCGCGCGCTGCCTGACCATAAGCTTCCGCGGCACGCACGGGCAAGCAGCCCCACGCTATGAGCAGCTGCTCAGCTATATGCGCGAGCACGGCCTGACACCCGCCGGTCCCTCGCGCGAGATCGCCCTCATCGACGACATCATCAGCGACGACCCGGCGACCTACGTGACGCAGATCACGGTGCCCGTTACCGTGCTCGATTAAGAACCTCCCGGACAGGCATGAAGTGCAGCTCAACTAACGCGCGTCGGCTACAGGATAACCGCCATGTCGAGGGCAGTCCCCGATATGGCGGTTTTACCCCTCCGGAATCGGAAACGCGCGGATGAACTCTGCAGGCGAGAAGGCCTTGATGGTCGAGCGCACAAAAGCGGCGCGATCGCGCGTGATGATAAAGTCCACGCCGGCACGCTCGGCCATCGCGCGGATACAGCCGTCCTCAAAGTCCGGTTCATCAGAATAGGCGGAGGTAAAACAAGCTTCTTGGTCCAGAGGCTCTACCGAGTTGCTCTTAAGGCAGTCGCTATCCACCTCGCGGGCGCACGCCGCGCCCGTCTGTTTAGTGAGAATGTAGTACGCGTCCTTGAGAGAGCAGGCCGAAACAACGCCCTCGATAAGCCCCACGTCAACGAGCCCCTTGGTCATTTGTGCAGCCCCATGCTCCGGCCGGCCCGGCAGTACACAATCGAGCAGAAAATTGGTATCGAGAAACACCCTCATAGGTAGCGCTCCCTCGCGACGCGCTTTTCATCTTCAACCGTCATCGTGTCGAGCGGCGTTCCCTTTGGCATTATAGCCACGATATCGAGATACTCCTGGTAGTCCTCATCCTCCGCAAGCATCTTGCGGATCTCCTTCCAGGTGATCTTGGGATGCCACATCGTACCCACGTCGCGCTTGGGCTTGCCCGTGCCGCACGTCGGTTTTGCGCCCCCACGCTCCTGGGCAGCGTCATATTCCACCGTAACTGGACCTTCATAGTCGAGCGGCACGATCTTGAACAACGGCTTGCTCCGCTTGAAGACCACAACCTCCTCGCCCTCATTGGCAACCCTTTCGGCCACCTGCGTAAGGTTTTGGCGCAGTTCCGAAAACGCGACGGTAACCATAACTGCTCCTCTCAACATATATCTTCACTGCTAAGTATACACGTTAATATTAATGTTAAAGTGTATAAAACTCATTACAATGGGGCAGCCCCGTTGTGGGACCTCACTGCGGGGCCCCTTTGCTTTGTATGAATCTTCTATCGCTCCGGAACGACACCGCTCCGCAGGGTCACCCTCAGCAACCTACATGACGCAGATCATGCTGCCCGCCACCACGCCCAAATAAAAATCTTCCGGAAAGTATCAACCTTTCCGGGAGGTTTTCTAATTTGATTATCGATGTGCTAAGCCTGGGGCACCTGACCAGTAGCTAAGATTTGCTCGAGTGCGTCCTCGTCCAGCACGGGTACGCCCAGCTGCTCGGCCTTGGTGAGCTTGGAGCCCGCTTTGGGGCCGGCGACCAGATAGCTCGTCTTCTTTGACACACTGCCCGAAACCTTGGCGCCGAGCACCTTGAGCGCCGCGCCTGCCTCGTCGCGCGTGCGGTTGACGAGCGTGCCGGTGAGCACGAAGGTCAGGCCCGCGAGCGGCTGTGCGTCGGCGAGCTCGCCCGCCACGCCAGCGTCGGCCGCGGCTTGCGCGTGTGCGGCGCCCAGGTCGACCTCGAGCGAAAGGCCCGCCTGGCGCAGGCGCTCCAGCACGGCAAGGTTCTCGGGCACGGCCAGGAACTGCTTGACGCTCGCCGCAATCTTGGGACCGATGCCCTCGCACTCGGCAATATCCTCTTCGCTCGCCAAGATAAGCTTGTCAATCGACAGGAATCGCTCGGCGATGACCTCGCCCACGCTCTTGCCCACGTGGCGGATGCCCAGGGCAAACAGCACGCGACCGAGTGGCTGGCTCTTGGACTTGTTGAGCTCGGCAATGATTTTCTCGGCCGTCTTGAGACCTACCGGAATGGGGTCGCCCTTCTTGACGCCCTTTTTGCTGTTGGAGCTGGCATAGGTGCGGCCCGTGTCCAGGCCGGCGATGTCGTCGACCGTGAGCTGGTAGAAGTCTGCGACATCGTGGATCAGCCCGGCGGCGATCATCTTGTCGACGATCTCGTCGCCTAGGCCGTCGACGTCCATGCAGCCGCGGCTCACCCAGTGAAGCAGTCGCTCCTTGAGCTGCGCGGGGCAGTCGATGGAGACGCAGCGGTAGGCCACCTCGCCATCCTCGTGGACCACGGGGCTGCCGCACACGGGGCAGACCTCGGGCAT
>CAJKZO010000055.1:0-11661 GCA_905204365.1 uncultured Collinsella sp. | reverse complement strand
GCGATGAGGTCGTTTGCTTTGGTGGCAATGACGTTGTTGATGTCGGCCTGCAGCTCCTCGTAGACCGCTATGGCTCGCTGGCCGGCGGGGGTGAGGGTGGACCCGCGGGCTCCGTCGCGCTCGATGAGCTTGCAGCCCAGCTGTCCTTCCGCCTCGTTCACAATGCGCCAGGCCTTGGAGTACGCCATGCCCATGCTCTTGGCGGCGCGGTTGAGCGAGTGCTCGCGGGCGATGCCCTGCAGCAGTAAGACGCAGCCGTGGCCGAAAACGCCCGGCAAATCCTTGTCGCACGCTTGGATGACCAACTTTGCCGTCGTCTTGTACTCCATGTGCTCCACGTCTCCCCGCTAAAGTGTTTGCTGGGCAAACGCAAAGTCTGCGTCAAACCCTCGTGTGCTCTTCTTAAATCATGCATTGTAGCAGTCAAAGTGCGTTAAGATACTTCCCCAGTATTGGGCGCCCAAGGTTGGGCTGGGTCCTACGAGGCCTGCAGCCGACCGGTCGCATGGAAAAAGGAGAAACATGGCTACGTTCTTTCCCGGTGAGTCCCACACGTTTTCGGAGTATCTGCTGGTCCCTGGTTACTCGTCCTCGCAGTGCATCCCCAACAACGTCTCTCTTAAGACGCCGCTGACCCGCTTTAAGCGCGGTGAGAAGCCGGCAATCACCCTGAACATCCCCATGGTTTCCGCCATCATGCAGTCCGTCTCGGGCGTCGACATGGGTGTCGCGCTCGCTACCGAGGGCGGCTTGTCCTTCATTTACGGTTCCCAGAGCGCCGAGTCCGAGGCCGCCATGGTCAAGGCCGTCAAGGATCACAAGGCCGGCTTCGTTCAGTCCGATTCCACGCTGACCCCCGACATGACCATGGAGCAGGTCATTGAGCTCAAGGAGAAGACCGGCCACTCCACCATGCCGGTTACCGACGACGGCACTCCCAAGGGCAAGCTCCTGGGCATCGTCACCAGCCGTGACTATCGCCCCAGTCGCGATGACCACCAGACGAAGGTCTCCGAGTTCATGACCCCGCGTGAGCAGCTCATCGTGGGCGACAAGAACATCAGCCTCAAGGTTGCCAACGACGTCATCTGGGACAACAAGCTCAACGCCCTGCCCATCGTCGACGACAACGATCACCTCATGGGCATCGTCTTCCGCAAGGACTACGACAGCCACAAGACCAACCCCAACGAGCTGCTCGATGGCGACAAGCGCTACATGGTCGGCGCCGGTATCAACACCCGCGACTATGCCGAGCGCGTGCCGCTGCTCATCGAGGCCGGCGCCGATGTCCTGTGCATCGACTCCTCCGAGGGCTTCAGCGAGTGGCAGAAGCGCACCATCGAGTGGATCCGCGCCAACTACGGCGAGGACGTCAAGGTCGGTGCCGGTAACGTCGTCGACGCCGAGGGCTTCCGCTTCCTGGCCGACTGCGGTGCCGACTTCATCAAGGTCGGTATCGGCGGCGGTTCCATCTGCATCACCCGTGAGACCAAGGGTATCGGCCGTGGCCAGGCCACCGCGCTGATCGACGTCTGCCGCGCTCGCGACGAGTACTACGAGGAGACCGGCGTCTACGTGCCCGTGTGCTCCGACGGCGGTATCGTCTACGACTACCACATGACGCTCGCCCTTGCCATGGGTGCCGACTTTATGATGCTGGGCCGCTACTTCGCCCGCTGCGACGAGAGCCCGACCGAGCGCGTCAACGTTAACGGTCAGTACATGAAGGAGTACTGGGGCGAGGGTTCTGCGCGTGCCCGTAATTGGCAGCGCTACGACCTGGGCGGCGCCGCGAAGCTCAGCTTCGTCGAGGGCGTCGACTCCTACGTTCCCTATGCCGGTTCCCTCAAGGACGGCGTGGGCGGCACGCTCTACAAGGTCAAGTCCACGATGTGCAACTGCGGTGCCCTCTCGATCCCCGAGCTCCAGGAAAAGGCACGCCTAACGCTGGTCAGCTCCACCTCCATCGTCGAAGGCGGCGCCCACGACGTAGTCGTCAAGGATTCCCAGCAGAGCGTCAGCTACCGCTAGGCGGCTTTCCCAAGCACCGCACCTTGCCGTTCAAACCGTCGCTCGCGTACCAAAGTACGCGTCGCTCCTCTTTCACGGCAATCTGCGGCACTTGGAAAACCCGACCATGCTTGGGCTGGTAACAATTAGCGGTTGATTCACAACCACGTTATTTAGATAAAGCGAGATGCCCGCAAGTCGCAGGCATCTCGCTTGTTGTATTTGCTAGAATCATCCAAGTTAACCCTAGGGTCGGGCGGCTAGGCTTTGCTCGCTGCAAGTTCCGCACTTGCCTAAGGCCACTTAATGTGGCCTTCGTGCGAGCAGGACTGTCCGCAGCAGCGAGTAAAGCCTAGCCGACCGGCCCCAATCAAGTTAAAAGGAGCTGATATGTGCGATTGCACAGATCATAAGGACGAGATCCCTGTCTACGACGCGCAGGCCATTGAGTCCAGGTGGATGAAGGCCTGGGAGGACTCCAACCTCTTTGCCGTCGACACCGACGACAGTAAGCCCAAAAAGTACGTGCTCGAGATGTTCCCGTATCCGTCGGGCGACCTGCACATGGGCCACGCGCGCAACTACACCATCGGCGATGCCATGGCCCGTCAGGCCCGCATGCGCGGCTTTGACGTGCTGCACCCCATCGGCTTTGACGCCTTTGGCCTGCCCGCCGAGAACGCCGCCATCAAGCACAACACGCAGGCTGCCGCCTGGACGTATAAGAACATGGACCAGGCGCTCGCCACGATGAAGCGCATGGGCTTCTCCTACGATCTGGATCGCATGGTCAAGACCTGCAGCCCCGACTACTACCGCTGGGGCCAGTGGATCTTTGAGAAGATGTGGGAAAAGGGCCTGGTTTACCGTAAGAAGAACCCGGTCAACTGGTGCCCCACCTGCAAGACCGTTTTGGCTAACGAGCAGGTCACCGAGGGTAAGTGCTGGCGCTGTGGCACCGAGCCCGAGAAGCGCGACCTTGAGCAGTGGTACTTCAAGATTACCGAGTACTCCCAGGAGCTGCTCGACGATCTGGAGAAGCTCCCCGGCTGGCCCGAACGCGTCAAGCAGATGCAGGCCAACTGGATCGGTCGCTCCGAGGGCGCCGAGGTCGACTTTACCCTGTGCGACAAGGACGGCGAGCCCATCGAGGGCGATGAGGGTAAGATCACCGTCTTCACCACGCGTGCCGATACGCTCTTCGGTGTTTCCTTCTTTGTCCTGGCTCCCGAGTACGCCGGCCTGCATGAGCTCGTCGAGGGCACGGAGTACGAGGAGGCCGTCACCAAGATCGTCGAGGACTCCAAGCATATCTCTGCCGTCGAGCGTGCCCAGGGTACCCTCGAGAAGCATGGTGCCTTTACGGGCCGCTACGTGGTGAACCCCGTCAACGGCGAGAAGGTCCCCGTGTGGGTTGCCGATTATGTCGTTGCCGACTATGGCACCGGCGCCGTCATGGCCGTTCCCTGCGGCGACCAGCGCGACTTTGAGTTTGCCCGTAAGTACGACCTGCCGATCGTGCCGATCATCCTGGACGATGACGATCGCGCTGCCGTCGAGGCCAGCGGCGAGACCATCGATACCTTCCATGCCGAGACCGTCGACTGGGATTGCGCTCACGCTGCCGAGGGCACGCTCGTCCAGTCGGGCAAGTACACTGGTATGCGCGGCGGCAAGCACTCCGAGGGCGAGGCTGCGATCGTGGCCGACCTCGAGGCCATGGGTTGCGGCCGTCGCAAGGTCGAGTTCCGTCTGCGCGACTGGCTCATCAGCCGCCAGCGCTATTGGGGCAACCCCATCCCGGCCATCCACTGCGAGCACTGCGGCATCGTGCCCGTGCCCGAGGACCAGCTGCCGGTGACGCTGCCCGAGAACCTGGACCTGGGCGCCGGCGAAACCCTTGCCGAGTGCAAGGAGTTCTACGAGACCACCTGCCCGGTCTGCGGCCGCCTGGCCAAGCGCGAGACCGATACCATGGACACCTTCACCTGCTCCAGCTGGTATTACCTGCGCTATACCGATCCTCACAACAACGACCTGCCCTTCTCCCGAGAGGCCGCTGACCGTTGGATGCCCGTCGATAACTACATCGGCGGCATCGAGCACGCCATTCTGCACCTGCTCTACAGTCGCTTCTTTACCAAGGCGCTGCGCGACCTGGGCCTGCTGAGCGTTGACGAGCCCTTCACCAACCTGCTGTGCCAGGGCATGGTCAAGGACGAGAACGGCGACACCATGTCCAAGTCCAAGGGCAACGTCGTTCCCCCGAGCTCGGTCATTGAGCCCTACGGCGCCGACACCATGCGTCTGGCGATCCTGTTTATCGCCCCGCCCGAGAAGGACTTCGACTGGGATCCCAAGGCCGTTGAGGGCGCCAACCGCTTCATCAAGCGCGCCTGGCGTATCGTTTGGCAGCTCGTCCAGTCCGGCGACGCCAACGTGGCCTTCGACAAGTCTGCGCTCGATGAGGTTGCTATGAAGCTCTATCGCGAGCGTCACCGCACCATCGCCAAGTGCACCGAGGACTTCGACCGCGGCCAGTTCAACACCGCCATCTCGGCCGTCATGGAGCTCGTCAACGCGGCGAGCGCCTACCTCAACGCCACCGAGGGTACCGCCCGCGACAAGGCGCTGTGCTACGGCGTGGCTAAGGATATCGTGAGCGTCCTTGCCCCTATCTGTCCGTTCTGGGCCGACGAGCTGTGGCACGAGGCCCTCGGCTGCGAGGGCAACGCCTACACCGCCGCCTGGCCCGAGTTCGACCTGGCCGAGTCCGTTGAGGACACGGTGCAGATCGTCGTCCAGGTGCTCGGCAAGGTCCGTGGCCGCGTCGACGTTGCCCGCGATGCCTCCAATGAGGATATGCAGGCTGCCGCCGAGGCCGTCGTCGCCAAGTGGCTTGAGGGCAAGACGGTCGTCAAGGCCATCTGCGTTCCCGGCAAGCTGGTCAACCTGGTGGTCAAGTAAGCGCTGCGCGCAAAGCTGGCATGCAATAAACGAGGGACAGTCCGTTTGGGCCGTCCCTCGTTTTGCATGTACCTGCCTAGGTGTCTTCGGTCAATTCTCCTATTCTTGTGGAGAAGCTGTGCGCACGCTGACCTGCAGATTCGTACTGTGCTTGCACGTTTCCGCAGCTATTGGTATAGTTTGCTTGCAAATGAAGTTGTAATTGAAAGAAGTGGGGTTTCGGCCCCGCTTCTTTTTTGTATGGATGGAGGCGCCGCAATGGTCAAGACCAAGACTGAGCAGGCGATCATCGACGCGCTCGAGGCCGTCGCTCCCCAGCACGATGTCGACATCGTCGACGTCGAGCTCGTGGGTGCCACCAAGGCCCCCTGCGTGCGCGTGCGTATCGAGGGTGCCGAGGGTCAGAGCCTGTCGCTCAACGACGTCACGGCCAACACCAAGTGGGTCGGCGATGTGATTGAGGAGCTCGATCCCATCTCTTCGAGCTATACGCTCGAGGTGTCGAGCCCGGGTATGGCGCGCCCGCTGCGCCGCCCGTGCGACTTTGCCCGCTTTGTGGGCGAGAACTGTGAGCTCACCTCCACCGCCACCGAGGGCCGTCGCAAGTACGCCGGCAAGATTGCCGCCGCCACCGAGACGAACGTGACCCTCGAGCTCGAGGACGGCGAGTCAGTTACACTCGATTTCTCTGATGTTAAAAAGAGCAAGTAGAAGCCCACCTACGACTTCAAGCCCGCGAAGGAAGGAAAGTAAGATGGCAGCATCCGACATGATGTCCGCCCTGATGGAGCTTTGCCAGGAGAAGCACATCGACCAGCTCTACCTGATCGACCGCCTGGAGCAGTCGCTCGCCAAGAGCTATGCCGAGATCCTGCATCTTGAGTGGGGCGCCAAGGTGACCATCGACCGCACTACCGGCAAGATCTACGTCTACCGCCTGGAGCCGATCGACGATTCCATGGACGAGGAGGGCAACTTCACCGAGTTCGAGGAGATCGACGTCACCCCCAAGAACACGAGCCGTATCGCCGCCCAGCACGCCAAGGCCGAGATCAACGCCATCGTGCGCAACTCCGCCCGCGAGCAGATCTACGAGGAGTTCTCCGGCCGCATCGGTGACCTCATCAGCGGTACCGTGCTGCAGTCCACGCCCGACTTCACGATCGTCAAGATCCGCGAGGGCGTCGAGGCCGAGCTTCCGCACTTCGACCAGCGCCGTTACGAGAACGAGCGCAACGAGCGTCCGATGGGCGAGCGCTACTTGCACAACCAGCACATCAAGGCCGTGATCATCGACGTTCGCGACCCCAACTCCAACCTGCAGCCGGTTCGTGGCGAGCACAGCCGTCCGCCGATTGTCATCTCCCGTACCCACCCCGAGCTCATGCGTCGTCTGTTTGAGCAGGAGGTGCCCGAGATCTATGAGGGCACCGTCCAGATCAAGTCGATCGCCCGCGAGCCCGGCCAGCGCTCCAAGGTAGCCGTCCACTCGCTCGACGACCGTCTGGATCCCGTGGGCGCCTGCGTCGGCCCCAAGGGCAGCCGTGTTCGCGCTGTCGTGGGCGAGCTCCGCGGCGAGCGCGTCGACGTCATCCTGTGGGATGCCGATCCTGCCGTCTACGTCGCCAACGCCCTGTCGCCCGCTAAGGTCACCCGCGTCCTCATCGACGAGGAGAAGGCCTACGCCGGCGTCATCGTGCCCGACGACCAGCTGTCCCTCGCCATCGGCAAGGAGGGCCAGAACGCCCGCCTCGCCGCGCGCCTGACCGGTTGGCACATCGCCATCAAGTCCGAGCCGCTTGCCGCCGACATCCTCAAGAACGTTCCCGTTCACGAGGAGCCCGCCGCCGACCTGATCGGTGACGAGGAGGACGAGGATGTCCGCCGCTGCGAGTACGTGTCCGAGGACGGCATCCAGTGCCGCAACCAGGCTCGTCCCGGCTCCCGTTTCTGCGGTGTCCACGACACCGACGCCTTCGATGATGCGGAGGACCTGATCTAGCGCGCGGTCGCGTCGGGCGGGTCCCGGCGCGTCTCCCACGCTCGTTCAGTCTCTAGGCACCCAAGGTGCCAGAAAGGGTAGGTGAAGTCATATGGCAAAAGTCCGTGTGTCCACCCTGGCCAAAGAGTTCGGCATGACCTCCAAGGAACTGATGGGTCATCTCGCCGAAATGAAGATTCCCGCTAAGTCCGCTTCCTCCACCTTGGAGGACGCCTATGTCGCCATGGTCCGCAAGCAGCTCGCCTCGGTGATCGAGGCCCGCGCTCAGGAAGTCGAGGCCGCCAAGCAGGCCGAGGAGCAGGCAGCTGCCGCCGAGGAGGCCGCACGCGCTGCCGAGGCCGAGCGCGAGCGCATCGCCGCCGAGAAGGCACGCGAGGAGGAACGTCGCCAGTTTGCCGCAGCCCAGGCTGCCGAGGAGGCTGCCCGCGCCGAGGCCGAGGCCAAGAAGAAGGCCGAGCAGGAGCGCCTTGCCCGCGAGAAGGAGGAGGCTGCCCGCGAGGCCCAGCGCCGCGCCGTTCCCGCTTCCGACTCCGGGTCGCGCTTCCGTTCGCTGCTCGACCAGATCGCCGCTCAGGAGACCGTGCTCAAGGAGAAGAAGGACGCCGAGGACAAGGCCAAGGCCGAGCGCGCCGCAGAGCGCGGTAACCGTCGTGGCGGCAACAACGACCGCCGCGGTGGCCGTCGTAACGCTTCCGACAACAACTCCGAGCGCAACGCCTCCGAGAGCCGTCCGCACAGCCATCGCACCAACGCCAGCAACATCGTCGCTGCCGGCATGGACTTCCCCAACCCCGATAAGCAGGGCAAGGGCAAGAAGCGCAAGGGCGGTCACAACAACGAAGAGGACCACTACAGCCGCATGGCTCGCGAGGCCGAGGAGTACAGCCGCGAGAAGGTGCTCGAGGAAGCTCGTGCCGCCGTCGAGGAGGCCTCTCGTGAGACCACCGGTCGCCGCAAGAAGCGCAAGGAGAAGCGCGCGCGCGCGGCTGCCAAGGCTCAGGAGGAGCGCAAGATAGAGGAGGCGCTGGCCCAGGGCGTGAACCCCGAGGACCTCGACGCCATCAAGGTCTCCCAGGGCGTTACCGTCCAGGAGCTTGCCGAGGCGCTCGACGTTCCGGCCAACGACATCATCAAGCGCCTGTTCCTGCTGGGTACGCCGCTCACCATGACGCAGTCCATGTCCGACGACCTCGTCGAGCTCGTTGCCGACGACCTGGGCCGTCAGATCAAGATCATCACCCCCGAGGAGGAGAACACCTTCTTGTTCTACGACGATCCCGCCGACCTCAAGCCGCGTGCCCCGGTCGTCACCGTCATGGGCCACGTCGACCACGGCAAGACGTCGCTGCTCGACGCCATCCGTCACACCGGCGTTGCTGCCGGCGAGGCGGGCGGCATTACGCAGGCCATCGGCGCTTCGCAGGTCATGATTAACGACCGCAAGATCACCTTTATCGATACCCCGGGTCACGCTACCTTTACGGCCATGCGCGCCCGTGGCGCCAAGGTGACCGACATCGTCATCCTGATCGTCGCCGCCGACGACGGCGTCATGCCCCAGACGGTCGAGTCGATCAACCACGCCAAGGCCGCCGGCGTACCCATCGTCGTCGCCGTCAACAAGATCGATAAGCCCGGCGCCAACCCCGACCGTGTACGTCAGGAACTCACCGAGTACGGCGTCATCCCCGAGGAGTGGGGCGGACAGAACATGTTCGTCAACATCTCGGCCAAGCAGAAGATCGGTATCGACGACCTTCTGGAGACCGTGCTGCTCCAGGCAGATGTGCTCGAGCTCAAGGCCAACCCGGACACCTTTGCCTCCGGCAACGTCCTCGAGGCCAAGCTCGACAAGGGCCGCGGTTCGGTTGCTACCGTGCTCGTGACCCGCGGTACCCTGCACGTGGGCGATACGCTGGTCGCCGGCCTTACCTACGGCCGCGTCCGCGCCATGCTCGACCCCAAGGGTCGCGCCGTCACCGAGGCCGGTCCCTCCGACGCCGTCGAGATTTTGGGCCTGCAGTCCGTGCCCAACGCCGGCGACGAGTTCCGCGTGTTCGAGGACGAGCGCGAGGCTCGCGCCCTGGCCGACGAGCGTTCGCTCAAGGCCCGTATCGAGGAGCAGAGCCGCGTGAAGCACGTCACGCTCGAGAACCTCTTCGAGACCATTGCCGACGCCGAGGTCAAGGAGCTCAACCTGATCATCAAGGCCGACGTCCAGGGCTCCATCGAGGCTCTTCAGGACTCGCTCGACAAGATGGATCAGTCCGAGGTTCGCATCAACACGATCCACTCCGCCGTTGGCGCCATCAACGAGACCGACGTCGTCCTGGCCGACGCCTCCAACGCCATCATCATCGGCTTTGGCGTCCGTCCCGACGGTAAGGCCCGCTCCGCCGCCGAGCGCGAGGGCGTCGAGATCCGTTGCTACGACGTCATCTACAAGTGCCTCGAGGAGCTCGACGCCGCCCGTATCGGCATGCTCAAGCCCACCGAGGTCGAGGTCGCCACGGGTACCGCGACCGTCCTGGACACCTTCAAGGTGCCCAAAGTCGGTATCGCCGCCGGTGTCCGCGTCGAAGAGGGCGAGATCGCCGCGACCGATTCCGTGCGTCTGGTACGCGATGGCATCGTGGTCTTCAACGGCAAGATCGCCTCGATGCGCCACTACAAGGACGAGGCCAAGAGTCTCAAGAGCGGTTCCGAGGGCGGCATTGGCCTGGAGAACTTCCAGGACATCAAGCCCGGCGACCAGATCGAGGGTTACCGTATCGACCAGGTTGCCCGTACCGAGTAGGGGGTAGCGCTATGAAGCAAACGCAGGCAACCCGCCGTCTGGGCGAGCAGCTTCGCGAGAAGCTTGGTTATATCCTGCTCTTTGAGGTTTCCGATCCGCGTCTCGACCTGGTTACTTTGACCGCGGTCGAGGTCGCGGTGGACCGTTCGTTCGCGCGTGTGTACGTGTCGTGCGATGCGAGCCGCTACGACGAGGTCATGGAGGCGCTCGCAAACGCCAAGGGCCGTATTCGCAGCCTGTTGGCTCGCTCGCTCGATTGGCGTGTTACGCCCGAGCTCGATTTTCGCATCGATCGCTCGACCGATGAGGCCGAGCGCATCACGCGCGCGCTGGAAAACGTTCCCGCCACGCTTGCGATCGAAAAGGACGAGGACGGCTATCCGATAGCGGATGCCGCCCAGGAGGCAGCTTTAGATGACTAATTCCGCCGACCTCGCTTCGTGCGAGTCTGCAGATATTCAGCGACGCATCCTCGAGCTCATCGAGGGTGCGTCCTCCATTGCGATTTCGGGACATACTTCTCCCGATGGCGATGCCTTGGGCTCCGTATTGGGTCTGGGCCTTTCGCTCATGAAGTTTTTTCCCAACAAGGACATTGCGCTGCTGCTGGCAGACGATGACCCGGTTCCGCGCATCTACCGCTTTATGGAGGGTGCCGATCGTCTGGTGCCGGCATCTACGTACACCGGCAATCCGGACCTGTTCATCTCGGTGGACGTACCGGTCGTCGAGCGCCTCAACAACTCGGCTGAGGTGCTTCGCCGCTCCAAGCATGTGGTGTGCTTCGATCACCATCCGGCTCGCGAGGAGTTTGCCGAGCTCAGTCTGAGGCGCGTCGAAGCTGCAGCCTGCGCTATGATCATCGACCGCTTCTTGGACAATTGTGGCATTGTCGCACGTGATGGCGTTGCGACTTGCCTGCTGTGCGGCTTGGTTACCGATACCGGCCGTTTTCAGTACCAAAACGCCGATGCCGCCGCGTTCCATGCGGCCTCGCGTCTGGTTGCCCACGGTGCCGATCCGGCGCGCGTTGCACTCGAGGTCTACCAGAGCATGCGCGTTGAGTTTTTGCACCTCAAGTCCATCGTTATGGGCCGCATCAAGACGGTGGCCCACGGGCGCGTCGCGTATAGCTACGCGTACCAGAGTGACCTTGAGGCTTGCGGTGTCACCTCGGATGAGTGCGATGGCCTGGTTGACGTGGTGCGCTCGGTGATGGGCGTCGAGGTCTGCATGTTCTTAAAGGGCATTGAGGGCGATACTAAGGTGCGCGGCAACCTGCGCTCCAAGGGCGACCTCAATGTGTCTGAGATCGCTGCTGCCTTTGGCGGAGGTGGACATTCCGCTGCCGCCGGTTTCTCCAACAACGGAACGATTCTCGAGACGCTCACCGTGGCACTTCCCATGCTGGCCGAGCTGGTAGGGGAGGATCCCGCTTCGGTGACCGTCGAGCTTTAACTTTTTGGATGGTACATGGCTCGTCGTATGCCTTCACAACTGAATATGCTGCTCGCCGTCGATAAGCCGGTGGGCTGCACGTCCCACGATGTGGTCTCGCAATGCCGACGCGCCCTCCATGAGCGGCGCGTCGGCCATGCCGGCACGCTCGACCCCATGGCATCGGGTGTCATGGTGGTGGGCGTGGGCCAGGCCACTCGCCTGCTGGGCATGCTCACGCTCGATACCAAAAGCTACGTCGCCGATATTTCGTTTGGCGCCGAGACGAATACCGATGACGCGGAGGGCGAGGCGGTCCGCACGGTGGCTGTTGCCAACGAGCTCCGCGATCCTGCCTATGCCCGTGAGCACTTGGCCGCCATGCTGGGTCCGCAGATGCAGGTGCCGCCGGCGTTTTCGGCTATCTCGGTCAATGGCGTTCGCG
>CAJKZO010000054.1:0-11858 GCA_905204365.1 uncultured Collinsella sp. | reverse complement strand
GCACGGAGAGCACATTAAGTGCTCTCCGGCTCGTGCGGAACTCGCGATCGACCTTATATATTTGCCCTCCCCGGGGCTCCCGCACAACGGGACCTCAGTTGGGTTCTATCCCGGTTGCAGTTGCTTCGCTCCTGCACCACTTGGCTGATGCGGCGATTTGGCGTTGGATCGGTTCTTTCTGATATATGCTGGTTGCGGCTCTTCTTTTGGGAGGAGTCGCTTTTTTGTTGTGAGGGAGATGGCCCGTGGCTGATGATTTGATTCGTTCTGAGCTGCTTTCTGCGGATTGGAATGGCGAATGGATGCGCTTGCAAGCTGCTCGGCGGCGGGCTGATGATTCTTTTGAGTGGGATAAAAGGGCTCGGCATTTTCGGCCGTTGGAGACTGCCCCTTATGCTCGGGATTTTATAAAGCTGTTGGCGCTTGAGCCTGGCGAGTCAGTGCTGGATATGGGGTGTGGAGCTGGGTCGATTGCTATTCCGCTTGCTCAGGCTGGGCATCCTGTGATTGCTGCTGACTTTTCCCCTGCCATGTTGGGCACGCTTGATGCCGGCATTGAGTATTACGGGCTCGAGGACCTTATTACGCCGCTTGAGCTTGCTTGGGACGATGATTGGGATTTGGTTGGGCCGGTTGCCAAGGCTGTGGATGTTGCCTTTGCCAGTCGGTCGGTTACGACGACCAATCTAAAAGGTGCACTTGCCAAGCTTGATCGTACGGCTCGTCGGCGTTGTGCTGTCACGATGGTCGCCAACTCCAGCCCGCGCTATGATCTGCACCTGATGAACGCCATTGGTGCCTCGGTTACCTGCAGTAATGGCTTTGTGTATGCTTTTAATATCCTCATTCAGATGGGTGCCCTGCCGCAGGTTACATACTTTGAATCGCCTCGTCGCGATACCTTCAATAGCCTTGAGGCGGGTGTGGCGGATTTTTCCCGTATGCTCGAGCATGGCAACGAAGATAAGATCGACCGACTGCGTGACTACATCGCCCAACACATGATCGAGAACCCCCATGCCGGTGAGCCGGGCTCCAAGGGTGTGCCGCAGGGACGCTACATGCTCGACCACGTCCGCAAGGTTCGTTGGGCGTTTATTGCATGGGAGCCGGTCTCTGCGCCCAGCTCATAGCCTGTTCGCAGCCCGCACCGCCCACTCACTCGGCATCCGCATTCTTTTTGAACTGGGCAAACGCGCTCCACACCGCGCCGTTCCTGCGCTATCGTGGGACAGCTCACGTAGATTAAGGCCCCGTCGCGGGGCGCCCCATACATAGAAAGCGAGAACCCATGGCACTGACAGGAGCCCAGGTCAAGCAGCTTCGCAGCATGGCCCATCACCTCAACCCCGCCATCATCATCGGCAAGTCCGACGTCAACGAGGGCACCGTCGAGCAGACGGTCGCCTACCTGGAGAAGCACGAGCTCGTTAAGTGCTCCGTGCTCGATGGCTCTAGTCTTTCCGCCCGCGAGGCCGCCGAAGAGCTCGCTGAGCGTTGCCACGCCGGGGTCGTCCAGGTCATCGGCCGCAAGTTCTCGCTGTATCGCGAGTCCTCGCGCAAGGACATCGAGAAGATCAAGCTCGTCTAAGAGCCAATGATCCGGCGAGCCAACACATAGCAAGCTTACGGGTGCCCAAGTACTTCGGGCGCCCGTTTTTATCGCTCGACCAGCACGCGATTGAGCCGTCCCTCCACCAAGCGCTCGTATAGACGCCGCGTCTCGGGCTCGGGCACGCCATTGACCTGCTCCCTCAGATGGTGCATATGCCCGCTGTACAGCTCGACAATATCGCGCCGCCGCCCCGCCGCACTGTAAACGCGCATGGCGCAGCGCACCATATCCTCGCGCGCCGTTTCCTGCCGAAGCCCCGACTCCGCCAGCCAAATCGCCGACTGCAGATCGTTTTCTTCTAGAGCGGCATTTGCTCCCTTAATCATGCAATCGATGTACTTTGACTGCATAATGCGTCGCATACGCAAAAAGTAGGTGGGATTACAGCCATTGGGAACATACAGCGGTCCGGCATAAAGCTGCTCAATCTTAAGGCACAGCTCAACTAAATGGGGCCCGCGCGCACCCGTGCGATTTCCCAAAACCTCGCGGCTTATCTGGTCAAACAGCCGTACATCGGTCTTGACGTAGTCACCGTTGAGTCCGATGCATTCATTTTGGATGAGCACACACGACTTGCCATCCGGCGTCGGCCCCAAAGCCGACCGCAAGCGCGATATCGTCGAGTACAGGTTGTTACGGGCGCTATTGAACTCGGCATGGGGCCACAGCTCCATGGCCAGCGTCTCACGATCGACGAGCGCATCCATGCCCAGCGCAAGCCGCTCGGCAAGTGTCGCCGCCTTCTTGCGGCGCCACATTTTGTCCGTGATGGGAAACCCGTCGCGCTCGGCGCGAAACGCACCAAACATGCGAATCTCGATATGGTCGATGGTATCAACGGCTTCAACCTCGCCGGCCTGGAACAGGCGCTCGCCCTCCCCTTCCAAATCGTCGCGCAGCGAGTACCGCGACAGCTCGCGCACGGGAAGCTTCTTGCGTATCCTGGCCGCCGGCTCGCCCAGACAATGCATGGCAAGGCGCGCAAAGAGCCGATACGATGGCTCTAGAATCCCCGCACGGTTCATGGACATCCAGGCCGCAAGGTCGCTGTCTCGGCCCGCACAGGCCAAATGCAGCGCCACCATCCAGGCTTCTGCGCCACCAACCTGCGTCTGGCTTATATCGAGCAACTCCGCTTCCTCGCGCACCGAAACCATCGAGGTGTTACGCAGATATGCCGCACGCTCCAGCAGCAATGCGTTATCGCGCATGTACGCAATCGACTCCTCGGCAAGTTTGAGCACTTGGACCGCACGGAACTTTGCATTAACCGGCCGTCCCTCTGCCAGCGACTGCCAGCCTTCTAGCAACAGGCCAAACAGCTGAATCTGGTTGTCGCGCATGCGCACGGCAAAACGATCGAGCTCGTTGAACGCCGCGTCGTCGGTTACCGGCAAGCCGGAAAGGAGCCGCCGTGCCGCCAACACCATGCGCACCCAGATAGCCATCGCCTTAAGCCCACGTACGTCGAGCGCCTCCCGCACCAGCGCCATCTCGTCGTCGCGCTCGTCGGTTCCCGCAAACGACCCGTCAAAGAGCTCCACCAGCATGCTATCGGCCCGTATAACAATCCCCGCGATATCGAGCTCGCAGTCGTAGGCCTTGCTCGTTTTGAGCTGCTGTAGAACGCCGCCGTCATCTCCCCGCTCGGTCAGACAGCGCTTGACCTCGATATGCGCAGACAACATATCGAGTGCGGTATGGGATGTCTCGATTTCTGGCACGGCCAGATTCGTAGGAAGCCCAAGCCCGTTGTCCCCATAGCAAACAGCCGTCAGTGTCTGGGCCACCCTCCATGAAACAGGCTCTATTTCGCAGGCCACCTGTTCGCCCCCGCGCTCGATAACCGATGCCATATAGCGGGCGAGCTTTGTATTGGACACGCTGACCGCTGCCAGATATACGCCGAGTGCCTCGGCAGGCGTTGGCTCTGGAGCCGGATCGTCAGCATCGATCGTGCCCAGCGCTGCTCGGCAGATATCGGCCCCGTGCCCCGTCAGAGCCAGATCGACCCCATACTGCCCAGCAAGTTCAAGGACCGACTCACGGTCCAAAAAGGCATCCGCCAGGCCTATCGCCGCATCGCATCGGCCCGCCTTAAGCAAAATCCGGGCCGCCCTCGGAACAAGTTCGGGGCGAACCTCGGCCACCAACTTACGTAAGCGCAAGCGTCCGTTATCCTCCGTGCCCAGACACGTAAAACTCCGCTCGGCGGGGTCCAAGCCAAAGATCGGGTAGTCGCGTACAAAGTAGGACTGGTCGACCATCGACAGCCTTACCCCACAAGCCTCGAGTTCTGCGATATTGCCCTCGCCCATCAAAACCATGAGACATGCCACGCAAAACAGCGCATTATTGTCGAGCGAAGCCAGATCGACAAGTGCCGCGCCGTATACGTTGACAATCTCGTTTTCGAGCAGACCGGCTACGTCGCCTTGGCCATACAGACCCGTCTGCAATGCCGAAACGAGCTCGGGCACGCCCTGCGTGAGCTGATAAAAGTCGAGCGATGTGCTGATCGAAAACGCCGATGCCCACGCCGAATACTCATAGGCATGCACCTTGAGCATCTGCGCATTAATCTTAACCGAATCGCCCAGCCCATGAATCAGCTGACGATTTGAAGGACGGCAGGAGATAAAGACCCCTACCCCCATAGCACGCAGGCCGCGAATCCTGTCGATGAGGTCTTCGGTATCGTGCTGATCGAGGTTTGGCACATTATCAATCGCGATAAGGGAGTGCGGTTTGTCTTTGAGTTCTTCGGTAACCACCTCGAGCTGCATAAACACCTCGCGCCCAATGGCGCAATCGGCCTCGATAATCCGCACGGGGCCTCGCGTCGGGTCGCATTTAACCTCATGGGTGTACTGCAGCAGCACCGAGGTCTTCCCAAACCCGTCGGGCGCATAAAGAACCACGATGCCGGCCTTTCGGCCCTTGGCGATAAGCTCATTCATCAAGCGTTCGCGTCGCACCATATAGCCTCCGCCCAGCGGCATCAGCTCGAGGTCGTCCATACTGCTCAAATCGTTTACCATGCCCGCTCCTCAACTCGACCGTATGGACACTGTAGCCGCAAGACCATACAAGCCGCACTATGAATAGAGCGACCTTGTGTTTTAGGTTGTCTTTTGGTACGCAAGCGGCAAGTTTTTGTACAGCGAGGGCCGATTGTTATTAATCCCCCGACTAATCGGTCTTTAAGCAGGTAAATGAGCTTGTCAGCTTGTCCCATCTAAGCGGCAGTGTAACGCAGATGAACAAGGTTCAGTTGTGTCATTCAACTCGCCTAGCACCCGCTACCGTCTACGACCTTCTAGTGGCATTTTTGCATAGAATCTGGTATAGAATGAATCAAGCTGTTGGGCATACCGCATTCGTCAAGCTTGCGGCAAGATTTTGGTCAAGTGGGCAAAAAGGGATAACAAAAAGGCCCCCGCAAAGCGGAGGCCTTAGGCAAGGCTATGTCGAGCTGCAGGATTCGCGCTACTTGCAGAGCGAAAGGGCGGCCTCGTCGGCAACGACAACGCAGTTGGTGTGCAGCTGCAGGATCGAAGCCGGGCACTCGGGCGTAACCGGACCATAGCACATATCGTGCACGGCCTGAGCCTTGGCCTCGCCGTTGGCGACGACCAGGATCATGCGGGCATACATGATGGTCTGGGTACCCATGGTGTAGGCCTGACGGGGAACATCGTCAATGCTGTCGAACAGGCGGCTGTTAGCCTGAATGGTGCTCTCGGTGAGGTCGACGCAGTGCGTGCCCTTGGAGAAGTGGTCATCGGGCTCGTTGAAGCCGATGTGACCGTTGTTGCCAATACCGAGCAGCTGCAGATCCGGGTAACCGGCCTCGGCGACGATCTTGTCGTACTCAGAGCAGGCAGCGGCAGCGTCGGGGTTGGAACCGTCGGGCACATGCGTGTTGTTCAGGTCGATGTTGATGTGATCGAAGAAGTTCTCACGCATGAAGTAGTGATAGCTCTGGGGATCGTCGTGCGAAAGGCCGCGATACTCGTCCAGGTTGTAGGTGCTGACCTCGGCAAAGTCGACGTCGCCCTTCTTGTACCAAGCAGCGAGCTGCTTGTAGGCACCGATCGGGGTGGAGCCGGTGGCAAGGCCCAGCACACAGTCGGGCTTGAGGATAACCTGCGCCGAGATAATATTAGCGGCCTTGCGGCTCATATCCTCGTAGTCTTTAGCTTTAATGATCTTCATTACGCGTCCTTTCTCGTACAAGAGAGGCAAGGCTCCCTTACAAGCACTTGCCCGCGGCCCGCGTCGGCCGCAACCAACGTGTGCGGCCACCAGGGCGAGGTCGCGTAATGTATGTGTCTCGTGTCTAGCCGCGTCGAGGCCCCTGCCCGTCCACGGTGACCCAAAGCCTTTTTGCTTCGGACAAATCCCATCTTGCCACGGAGGGCGTCCTCTTTCAAGGGCGCCCTCCGTAAACGTGTTTGAATTGTAGGCTAATGGCCACGTGCACTTGCTAGCGCTCGCGAGCAACGATGAGCTGGTCCATCTCTTCGACATGCACGCCAACGGAGCCCTTAATGCTCGAGAACTCAACGGAGTTGCACACCAAGATGGGAACCGTCACATCGTAGCCCTCGGCAGCAATTGCCTCGCGATCGAACTCAATGAGTACATCGCCCTTATGGACGATGTCACCCACTTGCGCATGTACGGTAAAGTGCTTGCCCTCGAGCTGAACAGTGTCCAAACCAACGTGGATAAGCACGTCCAAGCCATCGACCGTGTTAAGCGCTACGGCAGGTCCCGTGGGAAAATTGGCCTCGACCTTGGCATCAGCCGGTGCAATCACACGCGTTCCGGTGGGCTGAATCGCCACGCCCTGGCCCAAAAGGCCGGTGGCAAACGTCTGGTCGTTTACCTCGGAGAGCGGAATGACGTCGCCCGAGATGGGAGCATCCAGCGTAAGGACTCGACCACGCATACCAAAAGACCTTAGGACTTTAGTGAACATGCTCCCCCTCGGACATACCGATCAACCAAAATAACCTTAACAGTTTACCACTTGGCACCCGCTTTTGACCATTAGGGAAGTTCGCGCTTGACAACCTCGACGATGTCGTCGACAACGCGCTGGGTCAGCTCGTGCGTCTCGGCCTCGGCCATCACGCGGACCAGCGGCTCGGTACCGCTCGGGCGCACCAGAATGCGGCCGCGGCCGTCAAGCTCCTTCTCGGCAGCAGCGACGGCATCCCAGATGGGCCGGCAATCGTCCAGACCAGCCTTGTTGTCGGAATGCACGTTGACGAGTACCTGCGGGTACTTCTTCATGATGCCGGCAAGATCGGTGAGGGTACGACCGGTGCGCTTGAGCACGGCCAGCAGCTGCAGAGCCGTCACTAGGCCGTCGCCGGTGGTGTTGTGCTCGAGGAAGATGATGTGGCCGGACTGTTCGCCGCCGATGACGGCACCGTCCGCGAGCATGCGCTCCAGAACGTAGCGGTCGCCCACGGCGGTCTGAACCATCTCAAAGCCCTGCTCCTTCATGGCGATGGAGAAGCCCAGGTTGCACATGACGGTCGAGACGATCTCGGAGTTGGCGAGCTTGCCACGAGCGGCGAGGTCAGAACCGCAGATAGCCAGGATGTAGTCACCGTCGATCTCATTGCCCTCGCTGTCCACGAACAGCACACGGTCGGCGTCGCCGTCGTGGGCCAGACCGATGTCAGCATGGGTGCGCAGCACAAGCTCGCGCAGGGGCTCAAGGTGAGTGGAGCCGCACTCAACGTTAATGTCGGTGCCGCAATAATCGGTGTTGATGGCATGGACCGTAGCACCCAGGCGCTGCAGCGCGGCGGGCGTGGTCTGGCAAGAAGCGCCATGGCCGCAGTCGACAGCAACGACCAGACCGTCAAGCCTCAGGCCATCAAGCGTATCGATGGCGTGGTCGACGTATGCCTTGCGGGCATCCTTCATCTTGATGATGTGGCCCACGCCGGCACCGGTCGGCAGCGTGTCGGCAGCCATGGCCTCCTCGGACATGACCCAGGCGCTGATCTCCTCCTCGACCGCGTCGGGAAGCTTCATGCCCTTGCGGCTAAAGAACTTGATCCCGTTAAACTCCGGCGGATTGTGCGAAGCGGAGATGACGATGCCGCCATCGAGCTCGTTCTGAACGGTGAGCAGCGCCACAGCAGGCGTGGGGATGACGCCACAGCAATGCGGACGGCCGCCCTCGGCCATAATGCCGGCGGTCAGAGCACTCTCGAGCATGGTGCCCGAAAGGCGCGTGTCACGGCCGATGCAGATATCCGGACCAAGGAACTTGGTCGCCGCGCGACCCAGACGAAACGCGAGGTCGCACGAGAGGTCGGCATTGGCGACGCCACGGACGCCGTCGGTACCGAAGATGTTCTGGGGCATAGGATCGCTCCTTCCCTAGCAGGCGATATGCAACCGCCCGCCCTAGTCGAAAAAGAAAAGCGGGACCCGCCGAGGAATCGGCAGGCCCCGCTTGTACATTGTATCTCGAAAGGAGATAAAACCTTAGCGCTTGGAGAACTGGGGAGCGCGGCGGGCCTTCTTGAGGCCGTACTTCTTGCGCTCGACCACGCGAGCATCGCGCGTAAGGAAACCGGCCTTCTTGAGGTCAGCACGGTAGTCGCCAGCGTTCAGAAGAGCGCGAGCGATGCCCAGGCGCAGAGCGCCGGACTGACCGGAGATGCCGCCGCCATCGCACAGAGCGATAACGTCGAACTGACCGGCGGTGTCGGTCACCTTGAAGGGAGCAAGGGCGTTCTCAACGAGCTGATGACGGCCGAAATACTGCTCGGCGTCACGCTTGTTGATGGTCACCTTGCCGGTGCCGGGGACGAGACGGACGCGGGCGACGGCGTTCTTACGACGGCCGGTACCCTGGTAGACAACGGTGTTCTCAGCCATCTTTAAGCCTCCAGCTCAATCTTCGTGGGGTTCTGGGCAGCATGCGGATGCTCGGCACCAGCGTAGACCTTAAGCTTGGTCATCTGGGCACGGCCGAGGGTGGTCTTGGGCAGCATACCGCGAACGGCGCGCTCGATGACCTTCTCCGGGTGCTTCTCCATAGCCTGGCGGAAGCTCTCAGCCTTGAGGCCGCCGTTGTAGCCGCTGTGGCGATAATAGGTCTTCGTGTCGGCCTTGTTACCGGTAAGCTGGACCTTATCGGCGTTGATGACGACAACGAAGTCGCCGCAGTCGCTGTTGGGCGTGAACTGGGGCTTGTTCTTACCGCGCAGGATCATTGCGATCTGGGTGGCAAGACGGCCCAGGACAGCACCATCGGCGTCGACGAGAACCCAGTTGCGCTGGACCTCGCCCTGCTTGGCGTAGTGAGTCGATTTCGAAATCACTTAGACTCCTCCATGTACAGTACGTGTTGTTACAGAGATTCACGGGGCTCTGCAAGTAACCCGTCCATATTACCCCGCTCGCCGCCCGAGTCAACAGGTATTTTGGCTCCGACCAGAGTTTCTGCACATGTCGTCCATGGGTCATGACGTCGCGACGCTAGCGCTCGACAAACGCCTCGATATCTCCCAGCAAACGCTTTGCCTCCTGGCGGCCCTGAATATACAGATCGAGCAGCTTTGCCGGATCGTGCTCAACGTGGCCGACCTCGACCGGCTTTTGCGGAGCAACGACCAGCGCACGGCCCTCGCGCTCATACTTCCACAGATGCATGCGCTGGATGTTATAGCGATCGTGGCGCGTCTCGATAGCCTCGAGCAGGTAGGGGTAGTCGGCATAGCGGGCGCGTGCGGCTGGCATAAACTCGTAGGGCTTTTTTTCGTACGAGCGGTCCTGCGTGACAATGACAACCGCGCGATCGAAGCCCGCCTCCTCCAGCACATGCTCGATAGGGACCGAATCGGCTACGCCGCCGTCGACGTATTTGTGCCCATCGATCTCGACCGGCGGCGTCACCAGCGGCAGCGACGTCGATGCGCGCACGGCGTCGAGGTCAAGTACGGCGCTTTTGACCGGCAGGTACGTGGCAGTTCCAAAGAGCATGTCCGTCGCGACGGCGTACATCTCGATGGGGCTCGCGTCGAACGTCTCGTTGTCAAAGGGATCCAGGCGGTCCTGGACATCGTTGAAGATAAAGTCGTAACCCACAATGGAGCCCGTGGACGCAAACGATGCGGCGCCCATGAAGCGGCTGTCGTTGCAGAAAGCCAGGTTGATGCGGTTGGCACGGCCGATCTGGTGCGACTTGTAGTTCACGCCGTTGAGGGCGCCGGCCGATACGCCATATACCGCCGGAATCTCGACGCCGGCCTCCATGAGAACGTCGAGCACGCCTGCGGTAAATTGCCCGCGGAAGCTGCCGCCCTCCAGGACGAGCGCGACTTTGCCGGCGTTCTTTGCCTTATCTTCTGCAGTCATGTTGACCTCCTGCTGTTTCGTTTTGGCCTTCTTCTACCCAGTTTTGGAATGGAGGGCGCATAGGTTTTGGAGTTGAGAAGATGGAGCGGAAAGTACGTCCCGTTCTGAGGGGCGATTTCGGGATGGACTTTCCGCCTGGGCTGCCATTGGGAAAGCATGTCCCACTCTACGGCTCGATTCCGGGTCGCGGTTTCCGCTTGAGGCGTCATCCGGAAAATGTATCCCATTCCGAGCCTAGATTCCGGGATGCGGTTTCCGCTTGATGTGTCATCCGGAAACTACGTCCCAGTCTGAGTGCGGATTCCGGGACGCGCTTTCCGCCTGGGCCGCCATTGGGAAGCGCGTCCCACCCTGCGTTGCCGTAGCGTTTTCCTAACGCCCGCGCCCTGCACAGAGTTTGATTCTCCGCGGTACGGGGATTCGCTGATGCGAGGCAAGGCCAGCTGAAATTCGATAAACATCGCATCCGTTTTGAGTCGAAAGTTTGCGCGGAGAATCCGCGTATTTGCTTCGCAAATACGCACCGGCTTCGGCCGCCTGCCGGCGTCCTCGCCCGCGGGCTAAAAACGCTCACGCGTTTTCTTTACGCCCGCGCCCTGCACAGAGTTCGATTCTCCGCGGGTTTGGGGTTCCGTTGATGCGGCGCATGGCAGGCTGAGATTCGATAACATCGCATCCATATAAAGTTGAAGCTTTGCGCGGAGAATCCGCGTATTTGCTTCGCAAATACGCACCGGCTTCGGCCGCCTGCCGGCGTCCTCGCCCGCGGGCTAAAAACGCTTACGCGTTTTCTTTACGCCCGCGCCCTGCACAGAGTTCGATTCTCCGCGGTACGGACTAGAAATAAAAAAGCAGGTAGATATGGATATCTACCTGCCTGTTACTTGTGGTGGAGGCGCGGAGAATCGAACTCCGGTCCACGAAAGCCCCCTGATTGGCATCTCCAAGCTCAGTCGCTGGTTTAGTCTCGGACGCTTTGCGCGCAGCGACACGCTCGCGGCGTCCTAACCGGTTCGGTCTTAGCCTGCGCCATACCGATTACGTGCGCAGGAGCATTCCCCTAAAATGACGTCGCGCCGGTGTCGGGGAAATCACCGGGTTGACGCGCCGCTATAAACTAAGCAGCGAGAGCCATAGGCTCAAAAGAAGAGTTGTTGTCAATTCAATTTGACGGTACCCCTGTTTAACGAGGCGAGGAGACCTCGGCTTGCTTCCTCTCTCAGAGCTATCGTGTCGAAACCAGTCGCCCCCGAATGTCG
This sequence comes from uncultured Collinsella sp., assembly GCA_905204365.1. GTDB lineage: Bacteria > Actinomycetota > Coriobacteriia > Coriobacteriales > Coriobacteriaceae > Collinsella. The sequence continues at coordinate 584 of CAJKZO010000054.1, read as the reverse complement.
GGAAAGTCTGGATGGCATCGGGCCTGCAAGCACCCGATAACCTTCGACTTTTCAAGGAACACGCGGGGTGAACCCCACTTGTGGATAGCTATCTTACCACGTTCTAAAGGCAGATAGCTGTTCTATGCACGAGCTATGAAGACCATAATGTGCGCCGCACTTCGCACTTTTGCTACCGATCGCGTCACGTATATTTTCGCCAAGCAAAATTGACCCGTCGAAAGGACCGTTATGGATACCAAGCAGCAACTCGTCAATGCCCTCGCAGGCCTGGGCTCAACCATTACCGAAGCTATGGATGTCATCGAAGGCTTTGTCCCCTGCGGACATCCCGCCCTCACGGTATCGAACGCACTCGTCGCGCTGGACGCTGACGATGATGCAGCTCTCGCCCAGCAGCTTGAGACCGTCGAGGGCTTTATCGACCACGTGAGCGATAACCGCGGCGTGACCGCCTACCACGGCATCGAGGTCGAGCTCGCGGGTCCCAAAGCCGATCTGCTCGCAGCAATCCGCGAGGTAGGCGCCCTTATGCAGACCGCAGGCGTCAAGAACACCCAGGTCAACGAGTGGGTCTACCGCAG
>CAJKZO010000053.1:0-11952 GCA_905204365.1 uncultured Collinsella sp. | reverse complement strand
CCCTCGCCGATGGCGTGAATGTCGTTGGCCTGCTGCTCGGGCAGATAGGGGATGCCGACGCCGCCGGACAGATTGATGAAGGCGACATGTGCGCCGGTCTCGCGCTCCAGGCGCACGGCAAGCTCAAAGAGGATGCGCGCGAGCTTGGGGTAGTAGTCGTTGGTGACGGTGTTGCTGGCAAGGAATGCGTGGATGCCAAAGTCCTCGGCGCCCTTGGCCTTGAGCATGCGGAACGCCTCGAAGAGCTGCTCGGTGGTCATGCCGTACTTGGAGTCGCCGGGGTTATCCATGATGCCGTTGGAGAGTTGGAACAGGCCGCCTGGATTAAAGCGGCAGCTGACCGTTTTGGGGATGGGCCCCGCAACACGCTCAAAGAACTCGATGTGGCTGATGTCGTCAAAGTTGACGATGGCACCCAGCTTGTCGGCGAGCTCAAAGTCGGCAGCCGGCGTGTCGTTGGAAGAGAACATGATGTCGTGTCCCGTGATGCCCAGCGAGCGGGCGATCATGAGCTCGGTATAGCTCGAGCAATCGCAGCCGCAGCCGTATTCGTTGAGAATGGAGATGAGCGCCGGGTTGGGGTTTGCCTTGACGGCAAAGTATTCCTTAAAGCCCGGGTTCCATGCAAAGGCGTCGCGCACTTCTTGCATGTTGCGGCGGATGCCCGCCTCGTCGTATAGATGAAACGGCGTGGGGAACTGCTCGACGATATGCTCGAGTGTCTTCTTGTCCACAAACGGCTGCTTGGCCGCATATGCCTCGTTGGGGGTCAATGCCATGTCCCGTAAACCTCGCTATCCAGACGGCGCCATCTGCGCATCGAATCCGCATAGCGTGGACCCAATGTCCGGATAGCGCTCCCGCATTGCTGCAGACAGTCCTGTGGGTGTTTCCCACAGGCCCACCAGGTTGTTCGTGCCCGAAAAACCCAGTTCGGCGGGTTTCGCCTCCCCACGGGGTCAAAGCCTGCCGGCTCGCCCGCGGCTCTTCGTGCCCGCGCCTCTATCAAGTGGTAAAGACCCTATCACGTTGCACTTTACCAAACAAGAGTATTCGTATATAACGTTTAAAAAATGCAGCAATATGCTGGAAACATGTGTGCCACAATCCTGTATCACAATAAGTTGCAACAGATGTGCCTCATGAAGGGATTCTCTATGACCGAGCTCCAAGAACTCCGTCGCTATCGCCGCGATCTCCATCGCATTCCGGAGCTCGATTTCGATCTTCCGCAGACTATCGCCTATATCGAGGGCGTGCTGGCACCGCTCACCTGCGAAGTGACCCATCCGTGCCCCAGCTGCGTCTGCGCTTTCTTCGACGCCGGCGTTGATGCCGCGCATGCCACGGCGATTCGCGCTGATATGGATGCGCTGCCCATCGCGGAGGCGACGGGAGCGGCCTTTGCCTCGATCCATCCCGGCAAGATGCACGCTTGCGGACATGACGGACACATGGCCATGGCACTTGCCGCCGCGACGTATGTCGACCGTACGATTCGCGAGCAGCCGGGCGCCATTAGGCGCAACGTTCTCTTTGTGTTCCAGCCGGCCGAGGAAACGACCGGTGGTGCCAAGACGGTATGCGAGAGCGGTGTGTTCGAGCGCTATGGGGCTGACCGCATTTTTGGCTTCCATGTGTGGTCCGATCTGCCTGCCGGCACGTTGGCGAGCTGCCCCGGTCCGCTGCTGGCGCGTTCGAGTGAGACACACATTCATATTCACGGGACGAGCATCCATATCGCTAAGACCTATGGCGTTCCGGTCGAGGAGTCGCACGATGCGGCGCTGGCGGCTGCCAAGTTCTTGGTTGCCGAGCGCGAACTGATGGACGAGCTGGGCACCGACGAGCCCTGTATCGGTAAGTTTGGTCTGCTGCAGGCCGGTACGGTTTGCAACGCGGTGGCGGGGGAGGCCCATGTGGCCGGAAGCCTGCGTGTGTTTACGGACGACATGTTCGACCGGGCGCGCGAAGGCGTGCGCCGCGTGCTGGACGATGCCTGTGCCGCAACGGGCTGCACGTATGATCTCGACTTTGCCGAGGGCTATCCGCCGGTCGACAACGACCCCGAGTTGTTTGCCAGCGTCGCGCCTGCCTTGCCCGGGCTGCAGCTTGTGGAGGAACCGCTGCTGATCGCCGAGGATTTCGCGTTCTATCAACGCCATCTGCCGGGCGTGTTTTTCCTGCTGGGCACGGGTATGCCAGAGGACCAAGACAACCCGAGTGATTCGGATGGCTGTCCCGCCTATGCCACAAGCGCTCTGCATACCGATAGCATGCTCTTCGACGAGGAAATCCTTCTCAAAGGCCTCGATGTCTACAAACGATTGCTTTTGCTTGACTAAGGCGCAAAGGACTATTTGTTCTAGAAAACACGAACAAACGTACGATATAATAGAGATGTAAGTCTATAGAAACGTTTGACGTTACTAACGTAAGGCGATACTATGATTGCATCGTATAAAGATGAGGATACCGAACGCTTTGCCATGGGTGTGCGGATCAGGAGGTTCGTGCCCTTTGAGCGTGTTGCGTTGAGGAAGATTCGCCAACTGCAGGTTTGTGCTTCGCTTGATGATCTTCGCGTTCCACCGGGCAACCGCCTGGAAGCTTTGAAGGGCGATCGTGCCGGTCAATATAGCATCCGTGTTAACGAGCGCTATCGGGTCTGTTTTGAGTGGAGACAGGAGATGGCTTGGAATGTCGAAATCGTCGATTATCACAAGTGATGAGACTTCGGCCGATTTGCTGTCGCCGGTGACTCCTGGTGAGCTTCTCAAAGAGGAGTTTCTTGTTCCCATGGGCATTTCTCAATATCGCCTTGCGAAAGAGACTGGGATTCCGGCTCAGCGTATCGGGCAGATTGTCTTGGGAAAACGTCGCGTGACGGCCGACACCGACCTCCGTCTTTGCCGTTATTTTGGCCTGACGGATGGTTATTGGCTGCGCGCTCAGGTGGCGTTTGACCTTGAGGCCGAGAAAAGGCGGATCGAACCGGAACTCGACAAGATCGTTCCTGTTCAGCAGGCTATCGCACTGTAGTGCTCAAAGATGATGGGGGGGTGGCGCGGCGATGGACCGACGGAGCCAGTCTGACGTATAGAGTCCGGGAGCAGGCGGCTTCGGATAGATGCTGCTACCGGTCATCGAGTTAAGCATAGGAGTGATTTTTGTGCTTGCTGGGCTGGCTGCGGCGGCATTCGTGCTGTTTATCACTGCCATCGGCGTGACGATTTGGCTTTATCGCAGTCGTGAACAGCGCCGCGCCGACGGTAAGACCAATGTAGGATGGATTGCCTTTTTGGTCATCGCCTACCTGCTGAGCATCAGCTATTTGGCCTTCTTTATCCTGTTGCTTGTGAGCACCTTTACCGGGGAATCCGTCACGGTGGGTTGATGCGCTGCCAGCAGACGGTCGCGCAAAGTGCGTTTGCTCGGCGTTTGGATAACTGCATTGGCCGTTTACCGCAGCCTTAGCTCTCAGCTAATGAATTCAAGTTCAATCCTTCCTATGATGTGCTGTGTGCCGGCACGGTAGCCGGATCGTAGGAAGGATGAATAATGGCAAAAGAGGGAAAGAAGCCGATCGGCAAGATTGTCCTAGGCATCATCGTGGTGCTGGTTATTGTCGGTGTCGTGGGCTCTATGGGTGGCAATTCAACCGATTCGCCTGCGAGCGATTCGGCAAAACCTGCCGAGGCGACACAGCAGGCTGAGGAGCAAAAAGAACCGCAAGAACCGTATACCATTGCTGACGAGGCTGAAGACACTTCCAATCAGTTTACCTATAAGATCACGGGCACGCTGACCAATAACACGGACAAGGAAAAGAGCTACATTCAGATTGAATATGTTCTGTATGATGCCGATGGCAACCAGGTTGGAACGGCTCTTGCAAACACCAATCATCTGAAGGCGGGCGGCTCCTGGAAGTTCGAGGCGCTGGGTACGGTGTCTCCCGACCAGGTTGCTAGCTGGGAGCGTTCGGACGTAAGCGGTTTCTAGCATGTTGCATGCACTGGGGGAGGTGAAGTCGTATGCCCGATAAAAAACTGACCGAGGAGTTGCTCAATGAGCTTCTCGATGCGCCGAACATCGATGGCTATATCAGGGAGCACGACTTTGCCGCCCCGTCGCTTTCGGACTACCTGAAGCAGCTGCTGCAGGAAAAGGGCTTGGAGCGCCCGCGCGTGGTTCGTATGGCCGATCTCAATGAGACCTTTGGCTATCAGATCTTTACCGGCGCGCGTCATCCGAGTCGCAACAAGGTGCTGCAGATTGCCTTTGCGATGGCGCTGACGCTCAAAGAGACCAACCGTGCGCTGACGGCTGCCGGGGTAAGCGTCCTTAACTGCAAGGACCGCCGCGATGCGATTATCATCTTTTGCATCGATCGCGGGTGCAGTCTCCAAAAGGTCAACGAGGAACTGTATCGCTTTGGCGAGGAGACGGTGAGTTAGCGGCTGATATCTGAGCCGGTAGAGCTGTCGAACAACGATGCAAACGAACGGGGCGCGGATGCCATGGGGTGTCTGCGCCCTGCGCTATGATGGAGGCTATGGATACTCAGAGCCCAACATATTCCGATGACGAGCTGACCGCAGCGCTTGCCGAGCACCTGGCGTCGCTCGATCGCGACGACAGCTATCGCGTGGAGCGTGTACTTAAGCGCTCGTCCGTTGAAGCAACCGAGCTCGTGTACTTTGAAGGAACCGGCGGTGGTTCGCTCGGCCCCTTTGTCCGTAAACGCATCGATGCTTCGGCTCAAATCGGCGGGGCATACGAGCGTCTGTTTACCGCTCAGCGGGCAGGCAGGCGTTTTGAGCACCTGCCCAGAATCGTCGATTGTCGCCGTGTGGGCGACGAGCTCAACGTGGTTATGGAATACATCGAAGGGGAGACGCTCGGGGCGCTGGTGGACCGTCTGGGAGCCACCCCCGATTATGCGCGTGAATTGTATCCTGCCCTATGCGATGCCGTGGGCGAGCTCCACGCCGGTTTTGCAATAGCGGGGGAGACGTCGGCGCCGGTGATCCATCGCGACCTCAAGCCGTCGAATATCATCGTGACAGGTGCCAACTATACGCCTGATGACGGCCTGACATTTTCATCGCTGGTGATTATCGACCTGGGGATCGCGCGCGTATGGCGCGATGGCGCCGATGCCGACACCGTCAAGTTTGGGACACGGCCCTATGCGCCGCCCGAGCAGTATGGGTTTGGGCAGACGAGTGTGCGCAGCGACGTCTACGCACTTGGCGCTCTGTTGTTCTTCTGCTTGACGGGAGTCGACCCTAAACCAGGGCTCGACATGCGCGAGCAATGCGAGGCGCGCGGCATTCCCACTCCACTTGCCGATGCCGTCTGCATGTCGATGGCGCTCGATCCGGCCAAGCGTTTTGCGAGTGCGGAAGCGTTGGGACGGGCGACGCGCGCGGCATACGATCTGAGTCGCCCCGTGCGGCCTCCTGCGCCTGCGCCTGTCCGTACTCCAGACTCGGAGACGGCGTTGACGCCCCAAGGGCTCCAGAACCCCGCAGGGCCTCCTGGCCCTGCCGCCTCCGCTGCATGCGGCCTGCTCTCTCGCGTTCCGGAGTCTCTGGGCCGCATTTGGAATACGCTCGTCTGCTTCTCGCTGCTTGTGTTCTTTGCCGGAAGTCACTTTGCCGTCTTTCACCCCACCGGAGCAAACCAAAGCTACCCGACGTGGCTTCTCATAATCGAGTATTTTTTCTTTGTCGATGGCCTTATGGTGCTTATGCATTTCGCACTGCTTGATAAGCGCCGTCTTCGTCGGCGATTCGCACTGCTCGACAGCTATCGCGGCAAGAAACTCGCGAAACTCTGGCTCAAGGCATTGGGTGTGCTGCTCCTATGCATGATTGTCATAGTCGCGGTTGCCAATGCGACCGGCGTCGTCGATACCTCGGCCACCTAAAAGAAAAGGGCCACATTGGGGCCCTTTGCAGTTGCACTTAGATGCGGTTCATCTGAGCGGCGACTTTGTTGTACCAGTCCTGCCACGTGGGCGGGCAGTACTTTTTGGCCGCTGCCGGGGTAAGGGTGGAGCCGTAGTTGGCGCCCAGATAGGCAACGTGAGCGGAGATGCCCTCGCTCCAGCTGCCAAAGCTGCGCCAACCGCCGCCACGTGCACTCCAGCCCCAGGCGTTGTATGAATTGGCGCAATAAGCACCCTTGGTGCTCTCGATGCAGGCGATGGCGGGGGACCAACGGGGGTCGACACCGGTATTCCAAGCGGCGACGGCAAAGTTATAGCCCTGGCCTGCCATGGGGGAGCCGGCGAGATAATTGTCGATGCGGCCTGTCCACTCATTAATGAACGAATCGTAATCGGAGCTACCAGTATTGGAGCTGTTCACCGTGGTGTCGATGGTGGTGTTGGTGTTGGTGGCCTGGCTGCTGGAATTGCTGCCGCTTACGCCCTCGCCCGAGAGCTTCTCGGCGGCAGCGGCCTTATCGGCCTCAAGCTTGGCAAGCTCGGCGGCATTTTCCTGCTCGGCTTTTGCCTGTGCCTCGCTGCGGAGCTGCTGGGCCTGTGCCAGCGCATCCTCGGCGTTTTTCTGCTCTGCCTCAAGCTGAGACTTGGCCTGCTGGAGCTCAGCCTTGTTCTGCTCGAGTTCGGTTTGCATGTTATTGAGCTGTTCGATCTCGTCGACGCTCGAGCTCGTGATCTGGTTGGTGTATTTGCAGGTCGTGATGAACTCACCCAGGCTCTGTGCGTTGACCAGGAAGCTCACGATGGGATTGGTGCCCTTCTGATACTTGTACAGATCGCGCATGGCGGAGCTTGCCTTGGCCTGCTGCTCGGGAAGCTTGGCCTCGATTTCCTCGATGCTTGCCTCATTGGAGTCAATCTGCTTTTGCAGGTCATCGAGTTTGGTGCGGGCGTCGTTGTAGGCGCTCGTGGCGGCTTCGATCTTCTGCTGGGCTGCGGAAAGCTGGTCCTGCGTTGCCTGCGAGGCGGCATACGCCGCAACGGGGGAGAGCATCGGCGTGGCCGTCAGCGCAACGGCGAGCACGGCGCTCGTGATGATACGAGCCGGCTTCGACGCAATGAACGCTGCGGTGCGATGATTCGAATGCTGCATCCAGTCCCTCTGCAATCAATCGTAGGTTATGGTTCGAACGGTATTCTACTACTGCTTTCGACCTCAACTTGAACCTTAAAGGTTCCAAAGGGTCAAGTTGAACTTGAGGCTTTGGCTTTGACCTGCAGTTATGATGAATTGTTGAGAAACCATAGAGTTCAACTTTAACGTTACAGAGCTCTGTTTGAGAGGAGTTTTGGGCTGTAAAAGCCATCTCAACGTGGGGTTTTATAACTACAGCGTGCCCTTCTGGCGAGCCTGCTCAATCTCTTCGAGGGCCTCGGCGGGGGTGAACGAACAGGTGCCGTCGCCGAGCTTGACTACCTGGATTTCGTCACCGGCGTTGACCTCTCCGCCCTTTAGTACCACGCCGAAAACGCCCTCGTGGGGAAAGATGCAGTCGCCGGCGAGATAGTAGATGGCGCAACGGGTGTGGCAGACCTTGCCGATTTGGCTGATTTCGACGAGCACGTCGCTTCCAAGCTTGAGCTGTGTGCCCAAAGGGAGCGAGAGCAGGTTGATGCCCCGGGTTGTGAAGTTCTCCCCAAAGTCACCCTCGTGTACGTCGCGCCCGCGTGCCTGCGCCGTCTGGATGGCCTCCGCGGCTAAAAAGGAAACCTGACGGTGCCAATGTCCGGCGTGCGCATCGGTGGCGAGGCCAAATTGCTCTATAACGGTGTCGCGTCCATCGGCGACGGGCGACTTGCGAGTGCCCTTGTGTACCGACGTGTTGATCGAGACGATGTGGGCGGGTCCGTTGTAGGCGTCGTTTGCCGTGCACAGGGGAGCGGTCGCTTTCGCACGTTTCGCCAGCTCGCGCCTCGCGGCATTGAGGATGGGATTATCGGTCGGATGGTCTTGGGGCACGTGCGCGCCTTTCGCTCGAGGATGTCAATACACTGAATCCTACAACAATGGTAGGTTCATTGCCCGTTGTCATACAACGGTGAGCGCCGTCTTCGTGCTGGCCTTCGTGCTGGACGATTACGTCGATTGCCATAGATACGGTGGAGCTTTGGGCGCCGGCGGCTTGGCACGCTAGAATAAATCAGTTGCGCAAAGACCGCCCGTTGTGTGGGCAGTTCATGATAGGAAGTTTCCATGGCATTGCAATTTACAGAGCGCGAGTTCATTCCCGTGCTGCTTGGTGGCGACATCAACGCCTATTCGGTGGCGCGCGCCTTCTACGAGGAGTACCAGGTCAAGAGTCTGGTCTTTGGCAAGTATCAGACGGGTCCCGCGTACCGCAGCCAGATTATCGACTACACGCCCAACGTGGATATCGACACCATGCCCGTGATGCTCAAAACCGTCAACGGCATTGCCCAAGCGCATGCCGACAAGACGATTGTCCTTGTGGGCTGTGGCGATAACTATGTCGCTCTCGTGGCTCAAGCCAAGGATGCTCATGAGCTGGCGGATAACATCGTCGCTCCCTACGCGCCCTACAGCATGCTCGAGCAGTGCCAGAAGAAGGAGATCTTCTACGAGCTGTGCGAGAAGCATGGCGTGCCCTATCCGCACACGTTTACCTTTACCAAGACGATGCTCAATGCCCAGGGTGAGGCGCCTGCCGAAGTGCTCGACCAGATCGATTTTCCTTACCCGATGATTCTGAAGCCTTCTGACGGCATCATGTGGTGGCAGCACGAGTTCGAGGGCCAGAAGAAGGCCTATGAGATTGCCGACCGCGCCGAGCTGGAACAGGTCATTCGCGATTCGTATGCCAGCGGCTACACCGACGACCTGATCTTGCAGGATCGCGTGCCCGGCAACGACGAGTACATGCGCGTGCTCACCAGTTATTCCGACCGCAACGGCAAGGTGCGCATGATGTGCCTGGGTCACGTGCTGCTCGAGGAGCATCAGCCCCACGGTGTCGGCAACCATGCCTGTATCATTACCGAGCCCAACGACGAGCTCATGGGCGGCGTGCGCAAGTTGCTCGAGGACCTTCACTTTGTGGGCTATTCCAACTTTGACGTTAAGTACGACGAGCGCGACGGCTCGTTTAAGTTCTTCGATTTCAACACGCGCCAGGGCCGCAGTAACTACTACGTCACTAACAGTGGCTTTAACGTTGCCAAGTATGTGGTGGACGAGTATGTGTTCAACCGTCCATTTGAGCCGGAGTTTGTGACGGCTCAGGACGAGGCCCTGTGGATGGTCGTCCCCATGGGCGTCGTCGACAAGTACGTCAAGGATCCCGAGCTGCGCGCTAAGGTGCATCGCCTGGACAAGGAAGGCAAGGGCGCCGACCCTTCGTTTATGAAGGGCGACTTTGTCTTTAACCGCTGGCTGCGCATGTGGCACACCAAGCTGCGCCACTTTAAGCTGTTCAAGACGTATTACAAGTAGATGAGCGCGGCGCCCGTCCGGTTTGCATCGGGCGGGCGCGGGTATGATACGCGCAATTGCGCAAGCGTCACCAAGGAGGCGGCGATGGAAAAGCTGGGAGTTATCGGCGGCATGGGCGCCGAGGCCACGTCGTATTACTACGACCAGGTGGTGCGTCATACGGCTGCTGCCTGCGATCAGGAACATATCGACATGGTGGTGCTCTCCAAGTCGACCATGCCCGACCGCACGCTGGCCATTAAGACCGGCGAGCATGCCAAGCTGCTGGCGACCATGAAAGAGTGTGCCCAGGCACTCGAGTCGCTGGGCTGTGCGCACATTGCTATTCCCTGCAACACGTCACACTACTTCTACGACCAGATCCAGTCGTTTACGAAGGTGCCGATTATCCACATGCCGCGTGAGTCGGTGCGCTATGCTCTGGCCGGTGCGGTGATGGGGGAGTGCGAGTTCGACCCCAACCTGAGTATGCCGGCCGAGCCGGTGCACAAGATTGGCATCATGGGCACCGACGGAACCGTGGGCGCGGGCGTCTACGGCCGCGAATGTAAGGCTGCGGGTGTTGAGGTTGTCTATCCCAGCGAGAAACGTCAGAACGATGTGATGTCGCTTATCTACGATGATGTGAAGGCCGGACGTGAGCCCGATATGGATAAGTTCGACCGCGTGATGTGGGAGTTCGCCCGTAGCGGCTGCGACCGCGTCATCCTGGCCTGCACGGAGCTCTCGGTGCTGCAAAAGTACCGAGAGATGCCCGAGATCACCCTCGACGCCATGGATGTCCTGGTGCGCGAATCCATCATCCGCAGCGGCGCCCCCTACCGCCTCTAGCTTCCGACCCGCCAAAAAGGGACAGGTTAATTTTGGTAGGTTTTATCTGGTGAAACAGTAAAGGCCTCGGCTCGTTTGGTGCGAGCCGAGGCCTTTTGCGTTGGGCGGTTGCTGTCGGTGGTGAACTAGAACAGGAAGCCGATGGCGATGGGGGCGATGCTGACGATGCGCGCGGCGCTGTCCAGGCCCTTGATGGGGTAGCGCGTGTACGAGCTGGCGCGCGTACGCAGATAGAAGCCGCGCTGTTCTGCCGCCAAGGCTGTGGCATCGGTCTTGCCCACGCTCGAGATGAGCAGTGGCACGCACAGTGGCAGCATGAGCTTAAGCTTCTTGATGGGGTTCTTGGTGTCGTACTCGACGCCGCGTGCGGTCTGCGCCTCCATGATGGCGTTCATCTCCTGACCAAACACCGGCACAAAGCGCAGCGCCGTGGTAAAGGTGAAGGCATAGCGATACGGTCCGTGCAGCACCTCGACGCAGGCGTTGGCAAGGTCGTTGAGCTTGGTCACCATGAGCATGAGGATGAGTGGTAACGCCACACCCAGTAGGCGCAGACAGGCCTTCGATCCTGTGATGAGGCCCGTGTCGGTGATAAAGCCCCACACCACGTTGCCATCGCGCATAAAGGCCAGCTGGAGCACCAGCATGATAAGCGCGAGCGGGATCAGCAACTTGAGCAGCGAGAACAGACGGTCGACGACGCCGGCATAGGCGCCCAGCGCAAGGGTGAGTGCCAAAAAGCCCAGCAGCGCCACGTAGGTGTCGGACAAGAAGATGCCGACGATGATGGCGGCGGCGAGGCCCAGTTTGACGACGGGGTTCAGGCGATGCAGTAGCGTATCGCCCGGCATGTAGTCGATGACGTTAACCACGGTGGACCATCTCCTTGGTAATTCGAACGACATCGGTGACCTCGCTCACCTGCGCAAAAGCGGGCGAGACGGAAGATGCCAGACGGCGCGAGAGTTCAATAACCTGGGGAGGCTCCACGTAGGCACGCCGCATGAGATCGATGTTCGAGAATAGCTCGTGCGTGCGGCCGCGGTCGAGGATGCGACCGTCGGCCATCACCACGATGCGCTCGGCAAAATCCGAGACGACTTCCATATCGTGGCAGACCATGATAACGGCGCAACCACGCTCGGCCATGGTGCGCACCGTTTCCATGACGGTCATGCACTCGCGGTAATCAAGGCCGCTCGTGGGCTCGTCGAGCACGACGATCTTGGGCTCTACGACCACGACAGAGGCGAGTGCCACCATCTGGCGCTGACCGCGCGAAAGCGAGAAAGGCGCCTCATCGGCAGGCAGGCCAAAGCGGTCGATGACGAGCTGGGCGCGACGCAGTGCCTCGGCACGGTCGATGCCGGCAAGCTCCAGGCCAAAAGCCACCTCGTCGAGTACGGTGTCCTTGCAGATCTGGCGGTCGGGGTTTTGGAAGAGGGTTGCGACTTCGCGGGCGATGCGGCTCGTGGGAACGGCTGCGGTATCCAGTCCCGTGACGCGCACGCTGCCCGAGGCGGGCTTAAGCAGGCCTGTGAGCAGCTTGGTGAGCGTGGTCTTGCCGGCACCGTTCTGGCCGACGATGCCCACGAGCTCGCCGGGATAGAGGGTCAGGTTGAGGTCGTGGACGGCGGCGCCGCCATTGGGATAG
>CAJKZO010000052.1:0-12367 GCA_905204365.1 uncultured Collinsella sp. | reverse complement strand
ACGAGGGCTCGACGCAGTTCTTCGTCGGCACCGTCGAGGCTGAACCGACCTGCGAGGATGTTATCGCCGCCGCGAGCGCCGCAGGCCACAAGAAGGCCGTGCTCGCGCCGTTCATGGTGGTCGCGGGCGACCACGCGAACAACGACATGGCAGACGAGACCGACCCCGACAGCTGGGCTGCGAAGTTCGTGGCCGCCGGCTTCGAAGTGACGTGCCTGCTCCAGGGTCTGGGACAGAACGTCGCGATCGACGACATCTACGTCTCGCACGTGGACGACGCCATCGCCAAGCTGTAAACTCGCCGCGCACGGGGGCGCCGGTCGCGTCCCCGTGCAACGGGCATGCGCCTCCCCCGACTGACGGCGCATGCCCGTTGCATTCGCATCCCGCCCGCCCACCGCACGGCGCGGGCGGTCGAAGCGATTGAAAGGAACCCCTCCATGTTGAAGAAAACCCTCGCCTTCGCCCTGTCGGCGGCGCTTTTCGCGTTCTCGCTCGCCGGCTGCGGCGGAAATTCAATCGACAGCGCAAAGACAAGCGATGCCGATTCCCAGGAAAAGACCGAACAGGCGGCCGATGCGCCCGAGGGAGCAAGCGCTGCCCCCATCACCGCCGACAAGGTGGTCGACGGCACCTATCCGATCACCGTAGATTCCAGCTCGAACATGTTCAGGATTGTGGACGCACAGCTCATCGTGGAAAACGGCTCCATGCACTGCGTGATGACACTTTCCGGCACGGGCTACGGCAAGCTCTTCATGGGCACGGGCGACGAGGCTGCCGCCGCGAGCGAGGCCGACTTCATCCCCTATGTGGAAAACGCGGAAGGCAAGTACACCTACGACGTGCCCGTTGATGCGCTCGACGAGGACACCGCCTGCGCCGCGTGGAGCATTAGAAGGGAGCGGTGGTACGACCGCACGCTCGTATTCGAATCCGCCGGCGTCGATCTGCGCGCCGACGCACTGAAGTAACGCCATGCGGTCGATTCTTCCCAAGGGGGAAAACAGGAAGCGCCGCAGCATCGCGGCGCGCGCGATCGCCTGCGTTCTCGTCGCCCTGCTCGCGCTTCCCTTCGCGGGGTGCAGTGCGAGCCCGAACGCGACGGGTGGCACGGCGGGCTCTCAGGAATACACTGTGAGTGTCTCGCTTTCCGGTGGGTCAGGGCGCGCAAGCATCGCCTCACCCACCACAATTGTGAAGGATGGCGACACCTACACCGCGACCATCACCTGGTCGAGTTCGAACTACGACAAGATGACCGTCGACGGCGTGGACTACGCGCCCGTAAACGACGGCGGCAACTCCACGTTCGAGATACCCGTCACGCTCGACGAGGACATCGCCGTGTCGGCCGAGACCGTCGCCATGTCGACGCCGCATACCATCGACTACACGCTCCACTTCGACTCATCCACCATGAAGGAGAAATCGAGCGACGATGCAAGCGGCGGCTCCCCTGCGGGAGCGGCTTCAAGCGCCGCGGCCGACTTCCACAACGCCGATTTGGGCTGCGGCTGGGAGCCGACGGGGGCGCTTCAGCTTGAATACGCCAAGCACTTCACTGTCGACGAGTTCGAAGGCGGCTTGCGGCTTATCTGCGTTTCGAACGGGGAGCGCTTCCTCGTGGTGCCGCAGGATGCGAAGGTACCTGATGGGTTGAGCTCCGACATCGCGGTCATAAGGCGCCCCGCCGACAAGGTGTACCTCGTGTCGTCGGCGACGATGTGCCTGGTCGACGCGCTCGATGCGAACGACGATATCTTAATGTCGGGCACGAAGGCCGACGATTGCTCGGTCGCGGGCTTCAAAAGCGCGCTCGAAAGTGGGGCGATCGCCTACGGCGGCAAGTACAGCGCGCCCGACTACGAGCGAATATCGGCCTCGGGCTGCACGCTCGCCATCGAGAACACCATGATCAACCACACGCCCGATGTGAAGGAAAAGCTGCAGAAGCTCGGGCTCGTCGTGCTCACCGAACAGTCGTCGAGCGAGCCCGAAGCACTCGGGCGCGTCGAGTGGATTAAGCTTTTCGGCGTCCTGTTCGACAAGGAGGACGAGGCCGCGCACCTGTTCAACGAGCAGAAGGCCCGCGTCGAGCAAACGTCGGGGCTCGCGTCGTCAGGTAAAACCGTGGCGTATTTCTACATTAACTCGAACGGGGCCGCCGTCACGCGGCGGGCGGGCGACTACGTGGCGCAGATGATCGAGCTTGCAGGCGGCAGCTACGCGCTCGATGACGCGCAGACGGCGTCGACGTCAGGTTCGTCAGTAACGCTCGAAATGGAGCGCTTCTACGCGACGGCGAAGGATGCCGACATCATCGTCTACAACGGCACCATCGACGAATCGGTTGCCACCTTGAACGACTTCGTAGGCAAAAACGCGCTATTGTCGCAGTTCAAAGCCGTGAAGAACGGCAACGTCTGGGTCACAAGCGCCGACATGTACCAGCAGATGACTTCTACCGCCGACATTATCGACGAGCTCCACGGGGCGTTCACCGGCGATGACGCGAGCGACTTCCATTATCTGAGGAAGCTCGGCTAGCGCCATGAGAAGCCGGCTTTCCATGACATACGACGAATCGGGGCGCACCGCGCGGTGTCGCGTCGTGACGGCGCTGCTCGCTGTTGCCCTCATTGTGCTCGTCGGGGCCAACCTGTGCATCGGGAGCGTGCTCGTGCCCGCAGACCACATCCCCGGCATCCTTTCGGGCGGCGCGGCCAATTCCATGGAAAGCCAGGTCATCTGGGAGATTCGCCTACCGCGCGTGCTTTCAGCAGTGCTTCTCGGCGGGGCACTTTCGCTCTCCGGGTTCCTACTGCAGACGTTTTTCAACAACCCCATCGCCGACCCGTTCATCTTGGGCGTCTCCTCGGGCGCAAAGTTCGTCGTCGCGCTTACGATGATCGTACTTCTGGGCGCGAACCAGGCCATGTCCTCGCCGGCCATGGTGGCCGCAGCGTTTCTGGGCTCGCTTGTCACCATCGGCTTCGTGCTCCTCATCGCACGGCGCATAAGTTCCATGGCCATGCTCATCGTGGCGGGCGTCATGGTGGGATACATCTGCTCGGCGGCGACGAACTTCCTCATCGCCTTCGCCGACGACCAGTCCATCGTGAACCTGCACAACTGGTCTTTGGGTAGCTTCTCGGGTTCGAGCTGGAACGACGTCGCGGTCATCGCGGTCGTGGTGATCACCATGAGCGCATGCGTATTCGCGATATCGAAGTCCCTTTCCGCCTTCCAGCTGGGAGAAGCCTACGCAAAAAGCGTCGGCGTGAACGTCGCACGCTTCCGAGTGGTGCTCGTCCTTCTAGCGAGCATGCTCTCCGCCTGCGTGACCGCGTTCGCTGGTCCGGTGTCGTTCGTAGGCATCGCGGTTCCGCATCTCGTGAAGTCGGCGCTGAAGACGTCGAAGCCCATCCGCGTGATTCCTGCGTGCTTCTTGGGAGGCGCCATCTTCTGCGCGGGCTGCGATTTGATCGCGCGCACGCTGTTCTCTCCCGTCGAGCTTTCCATCAGCGCCGTCACCGCCATCTTCGGCGCGCCGGTGGTTATCGCGCTCATGTTGAAGAAGCGGGTGAGGTAGATGGGGGAATTCGTGCCGCGGCCCAAAACGCTCGGAGGGGACATTCCATGCTTTTACAGTCCTGAGCTCGCACGAAAGCGCCAGAAGGCACTTTCGGCTCGTGCGGAACTGCGCGCGGAACATCTCCTCCGAGCGGAGTCGAACCTCGAAACCCCGGTCGAAACGCAGGCTGACGGAGCGCCGCTTTTCCGCATAAGCGACCTGTCGGCGGGCTACGACAAGAAGGTCGTAGTCGAAGGCGTCGATCTGGAAGTTCGCGCGGGCGACGTCGTGGCGCTCATCGGGCCGAACGGCTCGGGCAAGTCGACCATCTTGAAAACCATCACACGCCATCTGGCACCGCTTGCCGGCGCGGTCGAGCTCGACGGGCGAGAGATTTCCCGATGGAAGACGGCGGAGTTCGCAAGGAACCTTGCCGTTATGCTGACAGATCGCCCCCGGACCGAGCTCCTCACCTGCCGCGATATCGTAGAGGCGGGAAGGCATCCCTACACCGGGCGAATGGGCACACTCTCGCCCGACGACCATAGTCGGGTCGATGAGGCCATGAAAACCGCGCATGTGGAAGAGCTCGCCGAGCGCGACTTCATGCAGATAAGCGACGGGCAACGCCAGCGCGTCATGCTCACACGCGCCATCGCGCAGGATCCGCGTGTGCTCGTGCTCGACGAGCCCACGTCGTATCTCGATATCCGCTACCAGATCGACCTGCTGCGAATACTTCGCCACCTTGCGAAATCGCGGAATGTGGCTGTCATCATGTCCATCCACGAACTCGAGCTCGCGCAGAAAAGCGCCGACAAGGTGATTTGCGTGAAGGACGGCCGGGTCTTCCGCGCCGGCGCACCCGAGGACATATTCACGCGCGAGACGATTGGCGAGCTCTACGGCCTTCAACATGGCACCTTCAACGAGCGCTTCGGCAGCGTGGAAATTGGGCGCCCGCACGGCGATGCGCACACGTTCGTCATCGCCGGCGCAGGTACGGGGTCGACTGTGTTTCGCCAGCTCATCCGGCAGGGCAAGGCGTTCTACGCGGGCGTTCTGCACGAAGGGGACATCGACTGCGAGCTCGCGCGCGACCTGGCGGCGGAATGCGTGGCCGAGCGCGCCTTCGAGCCGATCAGGGATAAAACCATAGCCCGCGCCAAAGAGCTCCTCGTCCACTGCGCGCGCCTTATCGTGTGCCCCGCCGCCTTCGGCACCATAAACGCCCGCAACGCAGAGCTCGTCGAGTTCGCACGCTCGCATGGTATCGAGGTCATGCGAGCGTGCGAAGGCGCATCGGAGGATTCCCAATTGGAGTGGGAAGGATAAACTGGACTTTCTTTTAAAGATCCTCAGGCTACAGCTCCTACGCCGGCGAGGTCTACAAGGCGCCGGAGAACCTCATGAACAGGAATTTCCACGCCGACGAGCCCAACTAGGCCTAATCCAAGCGAGATTCCAGACTCGAAAGGCCATTGAGAGTCAGGTCGTTGGCGACCTCAGAGACGCGCTCGATAGGAACCGAGCCGTCAGACAGTGCCCACGTACGATAGATACCGATAATACCCGACAGCAAAAACGCCAGATAGTAATCGAACATCTCGTCCTTGAGACCTTGGGGCAGCAGATCGCGCTCGGCAATCTCGTGTTCGAGCGGCACACGAAGACGAGCCATAAAATCATCGAGCGGAATGTTCTCGATCAGCTGACGATTGAGCACTAAGTTGTTGCACAGTGCCTCGTTAACGGTTTTAAAGAAGGTCGCCGCCGCGCCAAGAGCGCGCTCGTTGGTGTCACCGTCCATGGAAGCAAGCGTTTTCTCGACCGAGTCGACAATCATCTCCACCACATCGACGGCAATGGCATCAAGCAGGCCGTCAACCGTACCAAAGTGAACGTAAAAGGTCTTGCGGTCGACATTGGCCTCGCGCGCGATGGCACTCACCGTAATGTCTGCCAGTGGCTTTTCCATGAGCAGGCGCTCGAAAGCCGAAAGGATGGCATTGCGGCTGCGAACGATGCGACGATCAAGACGCGGTTTGCTGGTTGCCATGGGCGTGTCCCTTCGATATGCGAGCATTCATCAACAGATGAGAGATAATCTACGTAAGAGGA
Source organism: uncultured Collinsella sp. (assembly GCA_905204365.1). Lineage (GTDB taxonomy): Bacteria > Actinomycetota > Coriobacteriia > Coriobacteriales > Coriobacteriaceae > Collinsella. The sequence continues at coordinate 6,669 of CAJKZO010000052.1, read as the reverse complement.
TTATCCCCCATACAGCACAAATATGCCCCGCATCATGAAGAACGCACGACTGCCCTATTGCGACTTGGGATGCTTCTTCTTATTGAGTGCCGACGGAGATACGCGAATACCATCGCCTGTCTGGCGCACATAAGCTTTATGAGCCGGCTTAGCGGTCCCAGAAGCCTTCTGAGCGCGCTTCTTGGGATCAACGGTAACAGCATTCGTGGGGTGCGGCTTCGCGGCCACAGAGGGCGTCTGAGGCGTGCGGCCGAGCTTGCGCATCACACGATCCCAGCGCGCATGGATGCTCTCGTTGTGGGCGCTCTTAAGTCCCAGCAGGGGCGCAGCCAAAATGGTCGGCGCAATAAACGTAATGAGGCGCCACAGCAGATAGCCGGCGGTCGAAGCCGACCCAAAGAAATGACCCAAGAACAATGCAAAGCCGCCCTCAGCGCCACCAGTTCCACCGGGCAAGGGAACCGCAGAACTCAGCAGCTGGACAAAGGCGCTCGCGGCCATGACCGAGAAAAAGTCGACCTCGTGGTGGCCAAAGGCAAGCATCAGGAAATACGGCACCAGATAGAAAAACGCGAGCTGCAGCATAGTGATAAACACGGTGAGCAGCATGGAAGAAAAATGTCCGGCCGAAAGCTTGAACTTCTCGGAGAAGGAGTAGATTTCGCCATCGACAAACGTGCGCCAACCCTCGATCTTAGTGGCCGAGACACCAATGCGCTCGAGCCAATTGATGATGCAATGGGCGACGCGCGTAACGGTCTTAGGCATGAGAGCGACGGCGAAGATGCCAAGCAAGATGCAGCAGTGTCCACCAAAGCTAAAGACGCACAACAGCGTCATGTCGCCATAGCGCTCGGCAAAAAACGGCATACGGGCGAGCAGCAGGATAGCGCCCCAGGCGACCAGGCCAAACTGGTACACGATAAAACGCGTGAATTGCGTGGCGCCGGCCTCGCCCACATTTTGGCCGGCCTTGGTCAGGCGATAGATCTGAGCCGGGGTGGAGCCCATCATCATGGGCGTCAGGTTGCCAAAGAAGATGCCACTCGCCTCGACCGAGATCAGGTCGCGGATGCCGACGGGCGAATTGGGATCGAGCCAGACGGCGATCGCATAGGCCACAATGCCAAAGAACAGGTACATGAACATGCAAAGACACGCGACAACGAGCCATGACGCCTGGACGCTCGACATAGCGGCCCAGAACTGCCCCATCTGCCCGGTTACCACCAGATAGACGATATAACCCACCAGCACGACGCCGATAAAGATGGCGCCGCGGCGTGCGCTCTTATTGTCATCTCCGCCCGAGGCCTCAACCTCGACCTGGGGCTTAGACGTATGCTGAGAGGACTCCGTCATGAGACTCCTTCTAACAGTCAAAATATCTTGGTTATTGTACCCGTAAGGGCCATAGGCAGAACGCAAAGCTCTGGTTCAAACGGGAATTGCAGACGGTTGTTTGAAAATAAAAAACCCGGCCTTCCATAGGAAGACCGGGTATCAGATGCGTGGTAGCCCGTACCAGATTCGAACTGGTGATCTCCGCCTTGAGAGGGCGGCGTCCTAAACCGCTAGACGAACGGGCCATATGACATCTGCACTGCCGTGCTGCGAGGAAATATATTACGGGACAAAAAACGTCAGCGCAAGAAGAAATTCCAAATTGCCGAAAAATTGTCGGCAGGTTATGGAACGCGCAGGTAAACTAGGTAGCTAATTCAAGTTGAGATGGACCAAAAGAGCTTCGCGCTCGTTGGGAATGTTGTCTTCGATCACGGCGTCGAGGGCGGAGTTGAGAAGCCGACCTAGTTCCGGCCCGGGCTTGACTCCGGCACGGATCAGGTCGCCACCGTTGATGGCAAGCATCCTGAGCGTATAGGGCTCCCCCGCCCTCAGCAGCTCGTGCGCCATCGCGCGCATCTCCTCAATCGTCTCAACGTAATAGAAGCACGACGGGGCCTTGCCAAGTGTGTCGGCACGCTTAAGGTCCATGAGCTCGTCAATCAGGCGGGCCGTGTCGACGCCCTCGCCCGAAAGCGCGCGCATCATATTGAGCAGACAGGAGCGCTCGGGGCGCAGCGGCTTGTCATGGTATTTGATGAGCAGGCACACGTCGCGCACCAAGTCGTGCGAGAGCGCCAGGCGATCCATAATGACGCGCGCCTTCTTGGCGCCGAGCTCTGGATGACCGTAGAAGTGTCCGCTGCCCGCATGGTCGACCGTAAAGCAATCGGGCTTGGAGACGTCGTGCAAGAACGCCGCCCACATAAGGCTCGACGAGGGCGCAACGCCGTCACACAGCGCGAGCTCCCCCGCAACCGTCAGCACACGGGCGATATGCTCGTAGACGTTAAACGCATGGTAGACACTGCGCTGATCAAACCCGCGACCCGCTGCCAACTCAGGCACGGCGGCACAGATGAGCTCGGGGTAGCGCAGCATCGCGTCTCCCCCATGGCCGGTCGAAAGAATGCCCTCGAGCTCAATACCCACACGCTCGCGCGCCACGGCATCGAGCAACGGCGCACATTCGGCCAAAGCCTGTTTGGTCGCGGGTTCAATCATAAAGTCCAGGCGGCAGGCAAAGCGCACCGCACGCAGCATGCGCAGGGCGTCCTCGTTAAAGCGACGCTTAGGATCGCCGACAGCGCGAATCAGCTTGCGCTCCAAGTCACCCTGGCCGTCGTAGCGATCGACAAGCCCGCGCTCGGGATGCCAGGCCATGGCGTTGACGGTAAAGTCGCGGCGCGCCAAATCGTCCTCGAGCGAGGCGGCACGCTCCACACTCTGGGGATGGCGACCATCGGTGTAAAAGCCATCCAGACGGTACGTGGTGACCTCGATACGCTCGCCATCGGAAATAGCCGTGAGTCCACCAAATTTAATGCCCGACTCCACAACCGCGATGCCGGCGGCCTCGAGCGCCGCTTTGGACTCCTGCCACAGGCCGCTACAGCACATATCAACATCGTGGCTGGGGCACTCCATCAGGGCGTCGCGCACCCAACCGCCCACGTACCAAGCCTCAAGGCCAGCCGCCTCAAGCGCGCGAAGGACGCGCAGGGACGCATCGGACGGTTGAGTACCGTTGAGCGAAACATTGCACATGCCTGTGGCCTCCTGCACTTGCGAGCGTTAATCGATGGTTCTCAAGAAGTCTAACAAGAAACGAGAAAGCGCGCACACGCAATCGCGTCGTCGATTAGATAAAACGAGACAGCAGACGCCACATACGTTCAGCGATCAAAAAAACACCCGCCTCGGAGATCCAAAGCGGGTGTTCGGCAACGATTTTTCGATGCGGTTAGCAGACCTGGCGAACCTCGATGTGCTTCTTATATTCGTCCACCTTGGCAAAATCGCCCAGACCGGGGCACTCGACCACGTTGGCGCCGGTGGCCATCGAAAGACGCAAGGCATCCTCGACTCGCTCGGGGGCGTCGTTCCACACGGACAGGAAGGCGGCCAGCGAGGAATCGCCGGCGCAGACGGTCGACAGCAGCTTGACGTCGAAGGTGCGGTTGGCAAACCAGATATGCTCGCCGTTGGAGAAGTACGCACCGGCGCCACCGAGGGTCAGCAGCACGTTCTTGGCGCCCTTGGCGTGCAGCTCGGCCATCGCGCCCTTGACGGACTCGTCGTCGCCACCGCTCACCTTAATGCCAAAGATGTCGAGCAGCTCATCGTCATTGGGCTTGATCAGCAGCGGCTCCATGACAATGAGGTCTGCCAGCTGATGGCTCGAGATGTCGAGGACGAACTCGGCCCCCTTGGCCTTGACGCGGCGCAGGACCTCGGCCAAGAAGCCCTCGGAAGTGTTGGGAGGCAGCGAGCCGCTGATGACTAGGCAGGTCATGTCATCGAGCGAATCGATGAGCTCAAACATCTCCTGCTCGTTGGCCTCGTTGATGGCGGCACCGGCGTTGACCATGTTGTACTCGGTGTCGGGGCCGGCGTTGAGGAACACATTGACGCGCGTAATGCCGTCGGTCCACACGGGCTTGACGGGCACGCCCAGGGCCTCGGCGCCCTTAACGATAAACTCGCCCGAGAAACCGGCGAAAAAGCCCAGGATCGTGGTGTCGACGCCGTAGTGGTCAAGCGTAAACGAGACGTTGAGGCCCTTGCCGTTGGGCGTGTAGACGGCGTTGCGGGTACGCGTGACGGTGTTGGCAGCAAGACCGTCGCAGGCGATGTTGTAGTCAATGGCGGGATTTGCAGTGAGCGTGTAAATCATGAATGTTCCTTTCACGAAGCAACGTGTTAATGAAAGTATATTCCACGCATCGGTAAAAGGCTAGGACAACTCGGTGAACGGTGTGGAAGCGATGAAGTACGGCGGAACACCTCTCCCCCGTGGCGGAACAAAAAGGCGCCCCAGCCGAAACCGGGGCGCCACATGCGCACGAATATGTCGCGTTTCGATTACTGACGATCGAGCTTGCGGACAGCAACGCGCTTGCTGTACTCGTCGACGTGACCGAAGTCGCCGATGCCGACGGACTCAGCAACGTTGGCGCCGGTGGCCATAGCGAGCTTCATGGCCTCCTCGACGTTGTCGCGATCCCTGTACCACTTGTGCAGGAACGCAGCGAGGGTGCAGTCGCCGGCGCAGACGGAAGAAACCAGCTTGATGTTGAACTCACGCTTGGCGTACCAGATGTCCTCGCCGTTGGAGAAGTAAGCGTCGCCGCGGCTACCACGGGTGAGCAGCACGTTCTGAACGCCAGCGTCGTGAGCCATCTTCATGGCAACGCGGACCTCGTCGTCGGTGTCGACCGGCACGCCGAAGATGGCCTTCATCTCGTGATGGTTCGGCTTGATGAGCAGCGGCTTCTTGTGAGCGAGCTCCTTGAGCTTGTCGGAGGACAGGTCCAGGACGACGTCGGCGCCACGAGCTTGAGCGTGCTCCATGACCTGAGCCAGGAAGTCGGGCGTAGCTTTGGGAGGCACGGAGCCGGAAACGATCAGGCACTCGAGATCGCCCGCGGTGTCCAGGATGTTGTAGAGCTCCTCCTGGTGCTGCGGCGTGATCGGAGCACCCGGGTTCAGGATGCCGTACTCGTGCTGGCCATCGTTGACGTAGGTGTTAATGCGCGTGATACCGTCGGTCCAGACCGGGCGGCAGAGGCAACCCAGGTTCATGACCTCCTCGACGATGAACTTGCCCGTGAAGCCAGCAAAGAAGCCGAGTGCGACGGTGTCAACGCCCATCTTCTTAAAGGCGAAGGACACGTCGAGGCCCTTGCCGTTAGCCGTGTAGCTGGCCGAGCCGGTGCGGACGTTCTCATCGGGCTCGAGCGGAGAGCTCGAAACCGTCATGTCGACAGCCGGGTTAGCGGTTAGCGTGTAGAACATTTACAGTACCCCCTGTATATGTGAGGGCCGCGTGGCCGGCCCATTCCAACCACGCGGTTACCTCTGATACCAAATTAGCGAGCTGCGGACTCGAGCAGTGCCTTGACCTCGGCTGCGGTGTTGCAGGCGAGCGCCTTCTCGGCGAGCTCGTCGCACTCGGCCTTGGTCCACTGGCTGATGGTCTTGCGGGCGCGCAGGATGGAAGGAGCGCTCATCGAGAACTCCTCCAGGCCCCAGCTGATCAGCAGCGGCTCGAGCAGCGGATCGGCAGCGGCCTCGCCGCACATACCGACCATGATACCGGCCTTCACGCCGCTCTCGATGATGTTCTTGAGCGAGCGGAGCACGGCGGGATAGTAAACCTGGTACAGGTTGGAGATGGTGTCGTTACCACGGTCGGCGCACATGGTGTAGCCGATCAGGTCGTTGGTGCCGATGGAGAAGAAGTCGGCGACCTCGGCAAGACGGTCTGCGAGCAGCGAAGCGGCGGGCGTCTCGACCATGATGCCGACCTCGATGTTCTCGTTGAACTTGCGACCCTCTTCGGTCAGCTCGGCCTTGCACTGCTCGACGAGCTCCTTGACAGCCAAGACCTCCTCGACGCAGGTGACGAGCGGGATCATGATCTTGACGTCACCGAAGGCGCTAGCGCGCAGCAGAGCGCGGAGCTGGACCTTGTACTGGTCGGGATTGGCCAGGCAGTAACGCACGGCGCGGAAGCCCATGAAGGGGTTGTCTTCCTTGACCATATGCAGATACGGAATCTCCTTGTCGCCACCCACATCGAGCGTGCGGATGATGACCGGAGCACCCTTGAGCGCGCTGGCGACCTTACGGTAGGCGTTGAACTGCTCCTCCTCGGAAGGAAGCTCAGCAGAGTCCATGAACAGGAACTCGGAGCGGAACAGACCGATGGCCTCGGCGTCGTGATCGAGCGCGTTGGGCACGTCATCGGGGTTACCGATGTTGCAGGCGATGATCTTCTTGATGCCATCGGCAGTCACGGACGGCTTGCCACGGAAGGCCTCGAGGGCTGCCTTCTCGGCAGCGAAGGCCTCGGCCTTGGCGGTGTAGGCAGCGAGCGTCTCCTCGTCGGGATCGGCCTCGACGATACCCTTGCCACCGTCGACGACAACGGTCATACCGTTGCGCAGCGCGGTGCAGCTGTTGGAAACCGAAAGGACAGCCGGGATCTCAAGGGCGCGCGCAATAATCGCGGAATGCGACGTGCGGCCACCGGTCTCGGTGACGATACCGGCAACGTGGGCCTTATCGATCGTGGCGGTCATGGACGGCGTGAGGTCGTGC
>CAJKZO010000051.1:0-12384 GCA_905204365.1 uncultured Collinsella sp. | reverse complement strand
GCGCGCCAAAGTTCTGTGCCGAGAACGTGGTGATCGACACGCCAAGCGCCTCGGTAACCATCCAGATAATGCCATCCAGGCGCCCAGATAGACCCCAAGCAGTCGTGACATCGGCGCCAAACGAATTAACCGACACCTGGATCAGCACGTTCGAGATCGAATAGGCAGCCGATTGAAAACCTAGTGGCAGGCCACACGAGATCATACTCTTGCAAATACCGCGATCGATGCCGAGCTTAGCCAGCGAAAGACGCCACGCACCCGGAGCGCGCATCATGCGAAACACGATCATCGTTGCATTGGAGCAAATGGTCAGCGCCACTGCGATGCCGCAGCCCAGCGCCTCCATATGCAACACAGCGACAAAGATGATATCGAGCACCACGTTAACCAGGCAGCCAGAGGCAATGATCACGGCGGGGCCGCGCGTGTCGCCCACGGCACGCAGCAGTGCGGTTCCCATATTAAGCAGTAGTGCCGCAACCATCGCGGCAAAATAACAGCGAGCATAGGCCACGCCCTCGGCCAATAGTTCATGCGGCGTGTTCATAAGCACCAGCATGGGCTCAACGAACACTATGCCAAGAATCGAGAAAGCGATACCACCCACCAGCGCGAGCGTCATGGCCGTATGGACCGAAAGGCTCAGTCGCTCATCATCGTGCTGACCAAAATACTGACCGGTAATGACCGCGCAGCCGGCGCCGACGCCAACGCAAAAGCCAATGCAGAGCTCGGTGAGCACCATCGTAGCTTGAATGCCACCCAGTGCGAGCTTGCCGCCAAACTGACCGACGATATAGGTACCGATAAGCGTGTAGGCCTGCTGAAAAAACGAACTAAAAAAGATGGGAACGCACAGCGAAAGCAGCTGTTGCCAAATAACGCCCTGCGTTACATCGATAGCCGTAGATTTCTTAGCCACACGCCCTCCCCGCCAACGTATGTTAAACAACAAAACGGCAATTTAAGACCAAAGCCAACACCAGCTTAGCACCGACTGGCGTCGACCGAAACACCCCGAATCAGAGCCAGGTGCGAACTATCTGCCTAGTGATACAAACCCGGCTGGTAGTGATACTCATTGCTCACATGCGGGCACAGCTGCCAAAAGGCGACGGCACTCGCCGCGGCAACGTTGAGCGAATCGACCCCGTGCGCCATCGGAATACGCACAGCTCGGTCGCAGCCGGCAATGGTCTTGGCGCCCAAGCCGGCACCCTCGGTACCCATAAAGATCGCCAAGCGATCAATCTTCTGCAGCACAGGATCATCAAGCGAAACAGAGTCGTCCGTCAACGCCATAGCGGCACACGAAAAACCGGCATCGTGCAACGCGCTCAGACCATCATGCGGCCACACACGAGCCTCGCTGCCAATGCGCGTCCACGGCACCTGAAACACGGTGCCCATGCTCACGCGGGCCGAGCGACGGTACAGCGGGTCGCAGCACGTCGGGCTGACCAAAATACCGTTAACGTTCAACGCGGCAGCCGAGCGGAAAATCGCGCCGACATTGGTGTGGTCGACAATACCCTCAAGCACGCACACGCGCACCGGACGATCCCCCGCCGCCTCGACGACGCCGCCCAAGAACTCATCAACCGGAATCTGACGCGGGCGACGAAATGCCGCGAGCGCACCACGCGTCACGTTAAAGCCCGTCAACTGCTCCATGAGCTCCATGGAGGCCACGAACACGGGAACCGGACCCGCTCCCTCGCGCACGACAAGCTGGTCAAACAGCGGCATCATCTGGTCGAGCCAGCGCTCGCCCAAAAGAAAGCTCACCGGCTCATATCCGGCGCGAACCGCACGCTCGATGACCTTGGCACTCTCAGCGATAAAAATGCCCTTCTGCGGCTCCAGCACGCAGCGAAGCTCACGCTCGGTCAGTCGCACGTAGGCATCGAGCCGCTCGTCCTCGAGCGAATCAATTCGCAGAACCTCAACGGCATCAGTCATAGCAGCCAGCCCGCACCCTTCTTTACAGCATATCTATACCAAACGAGGCGACGCTAAGCGCCGCCCCATGCATTCAATCAACCCGATGATACCGTTCACGCCAGACGATTTACGCCTCGATGCGACGATACGTCACGAACTCATAATTGACGCCCTCGTCACCCTCACCGGCGGCAATCGTCGCGACCCCGCTACGCTGCGCAATCTCCCACGCGGGATCGGCGTCCAAGTCGGGAAAGTACGTGTCAACGGGATGGACGCAGTGGTTATGAGTGACCTCGGCCTCCACGCAGTACGGCAAAAACTGCCGATAGACATCGCCGCCACCGATCACCCAGGCAACGAGCTCATCGGCAACCGCAGCGAGCGCTTCGTCAACGCTATGCACCACGTCGACGCCCTCGCGGGTAAAGCCCATATCGCGCGTAAGCACGATATTGCGGCGGTTCTTGAGAGGACGCCCGCCGGGAAAACTCAGCAGCGTCTTGCGTCCCATGATAACCGGGCAGCCCTTGGTGCAGGCCACAAAATGACGCATATCGGCGCGATTGGACACCACCATGTCGCCCTCGCACCCAATGCCCCAATCGTCACACACGGCGACGATAGCAGATAGCTTACACGTCATGAGCACCACCTACACCGCAATGGGAATGTTCTTGACCTGCGGGCCGTGCTCATAGCCCTCGACGATCAGGTCATCGGTCGTAAACGCATAGAAGTCATGCACATCGGGGTTGAGCGTTACCTTGGGTGCCGCAAACTGCGGACGCTCGATAAGCTCGCGGACGATATCGACATGACGATCATAGATATGGGCGTCGGCGATCACGTGCAGCAGCTCACCGGGAATCATATCGACCGACTGCGCGACCATCATCAGCAAAATGGCGTACTGGCACACGTTCCAGTTGTTCGCGGCCAAAATGTCCTGGCTGCGCTGGTTGAGAATCATGTTGAGCGTCGGCTTATCGTCCTGAGGACGCTGCGTCACGTTATAGGTCACGCTATAGGCGCACGGATAAAGGTGCATCTCGGACAGATCGCTAAACACGTACGTATTGGTCATAATGCGGCGACTATACGGCGTGTGCTTAAGGTCGTACAGCACACGGTCCATCTGGTCGAAGTCGCCCTCGGCGTAATGGCTCTTCTGACCAATCTGATAGCCGTAGGCTTTACCGATGGAACCGGTCTCATCGGCCCACTCATCCCAGATATGGCTGTTGAGATCATGCACGTTATTGGACTTCTTTTGATAGATCCACAGAATCTCGTCCATGGCAGACTTAAGCGCCGTACGACGCAGGGTGAGCGCGGGGAACTCCTCGCGCAGATCATAGCGCGCCGTGACACCAAAGTTTTTAATGGTATAAGCAGGGGTGCCGTCCTCCCACACCGGACGGACCTTTTGGCCCTCGGTGGTGGTGCCATGGTCCAAAATATCGCGGCACATGGTTACAAACTGCTGATCAGCTTTGCTCATTGACCCTCCTGTCAGTCGCCTATAAGCAAGATTTATTGTAGCCCAGGCGCGCGAGTGTCGAATTGGACACTTAGTCCGGCACACGCAATGCACGGCAGCGCGGCTCCGCATGCGGCAACGAGGCATCTTAGCCTTTTTCTGACATATGCCAGAAATGCCTTGCGCCCAACGACTAAAGCGTTATCCTATTGTTGACATATGTCAGATAAGGAGTGTGCATGGCAGGAAGACGCGAAAAACTGCGCCGCGTCGGGATCATCCCCGAATACCGCGGCTTTACCCCCGATGGCCTGGCCAGCGGTGATGCCATCGACATGACCGTCGACGAGCTTGAGGTGCTGCGCCTGTGCGACCTGGAAGGTCTCAACCAAGAGGCGGTCGCCCAGCAGATGGGCATCGCCCGCGCAACGGTGGCGGCCATTTGCAGCCGCGCGCATCGCAAGGTGGCCGATGCGCTGGTCAACGGACGAGCGCTCGTCATCGAGGGCGGCAATATCGCGTACTCCCCCATCGCCACGACGACGGCCGCATGGCCAGCAAAGGAGGTCGGCACCATGAGGGTGGCAACGACGTACCACAACGGCAACATCTTTATGCACTTTGGCCGCAGCGAGCAGTTCAAGATCTACGACATCCAGGATGGCAAGGTGCTCAACGAGCAGGTCGTAGGCACTGGAGGCACCGGCCACGGCGCCTTGGCGGGCCTGCTTGCCAACGGTGGCGTTGACACGCTCATTTGCGGCGGTATCGGCGGCGGCGCTATCAACGCGCTTGCCCAAGCCGGCATCACGGTCTATGCGGGCGCCCAGGGCAGCTGCGATGCCTGCGTCGAGGCCCTCATTGCCGGCACGCTCGCACAGAACGGCGAGGCCACCTGCGACTGCCATGGACATGATCACGAGCACATCCACGAGCATGGCGAGTCCTGCGGCTGCCACGGTCACCACGACCATGACGGGCACGAAGGCTGCGGCTGCCACTAGCGGCAAGCGCCTCGTCGAGAACGCGCTTCCACGCGTGCGACAACCAGCGAACAAACGGCGAAGGCCGCCTGGAATACCATCCAGGCGGCCTTCGCCATACACGACTCAACTAGTCGTTACTTCTTGTTGCGCATCTGCGCTTCCATCTGGCGCAGCAGGTCCATATCGGACTTGGGGCCGCCCGTTCCCAGGCCGCCCATGCCGCCCAGCCCCATGGCATCCAGACCGGGAATATTGGGCATGCGCATCTTTTTGCCCTTCTTACCCTTCTTGCCCTTCTTGCCGCCGGCCTGTGCCTGATTGGCCATCGTGCGCATGCGGCCCATCATCTTGTTCATCTCGCCCCACTGCTTCATAAGGCTGTTGACCTCGGTGGGGGTTACGCCGGCGCCCTTGGCGATACGGGCGCGGCGCTGGCCGTTGATGATGGAGGGACGCAGGCGCTCCTCCTTGGTCATCGACATGATGATGGCCTCGTTCTTGTCGAAGATGCCCTCGTCCAGGTTGCCTCCCATCTGGTTGAGCGCGCGCTGGCCACCGGGAAGCATGCCCAGGATACCCTTCATGCCGCCCATCTTCTTGACGGCCTTCATCTGGTCGAGCATGTCGTTCATGGTGAAGCCCTCGCGCAGCATACGCTCGGCAGCCTCAAGCTGCTCGGCATCGGCTGCCTCCTGGGCCTTCTCGATGATGCCGACGACGTCGCCCATGCCCAGAATGCGCTTGGCCATGCGATCGGGATAGAACGGCTCAAGCGAATCGGGTTTCTCGCCCATGCTGACGAACTTGATGGGCTTGCCGGTCACCTGGCGCACGGAAAGCGCACCGCCGCCACGGGCATCGCCGTCAAGCTTGGAGATGATCACGCCGTCAAAGTCGGTGCGATCGGCGAAGGTCGAGACGACGTTGACGATATCCTGGCCGGTCATGGCATCGACGACCATCAGCACTTGATCGGGCTTGACGGCCTTCTTGATGTCGACGGCCTCCTGCATCATCTGCTCGTCGATCTGCAGGCGACCGGCTGTATCGACAATGACCACGTCGCGCAGGTGGTCGACGGCCTCCTGGATGGCACCCTTGGCAATGTCGACCGGGTGCGCGCCGTCACCGCGGAAGACCGGCACGCCGATCTCGCCACCGAGCGTGGCCAGCTGGTCGGCAGCGGCGGGACGATAGACGTCGCACGCGGCGAGCAGCGGCGAGCGGCCCTGTTTCTTGAGCAGGTATGCCAGCTTTACGGCCGCCGTGGTCTTACCGGAGCCCTGCAGGCCCACGAGCATGATGACATTGGGAATGCGATTGCTAAAGACGAGCTTGCTCTCGGTTGAGCCGAGCATCTCGGTGAGCTCGTCGAGCACGATCTTGACGACGTTTTGCGCCGGCGACAGCGACTCCATGACCTCGGCGGTCATGCAGCGCTCCTTGGTCTTGGCTACGAACTCCTTGACGACCTTAAAGTTAACGTCGGCCTCGAGCAGTGCCATGCGAATGTCGCGCATGGCCGAAGTGATATCGGCCTCGGTCAGCTTACCCTTGCCGCGTAGACGGTCAAATGTGTCGTTGAGGCGATCGCTCAGGGAATCAAACACTAGTCACTCCTTAGTTGGACTCGCCCACCAGGGCGCGGCAGAAATCTTTGGCGTTAAACTCCTGCAGGTCATCGACCTGCTCGCCCACGCCGATGCGCAGGATCGGGAGCTTGAGCTTCTCGGCCACGGCCATGGCGATGCCGCCCTTAGCCGTTCCGTCGAGCTTAGTCATGATAATACCGTCCAGGCCCAGTGCCTCGTTAAACTCGAGCGCCTGGTTCAGACCGTTCTGACCAGTGGCGGCATCGATCACAAGCACGACCGAGACCGGCATGGGGCCGGCGGCCATATTGGCGGCGCGCTTACGGGTCACATTGACCACCTTGGCGAGCTCGCGCATGAGCTCGGGACTCGTGTGCAGACGGCCGGCGGTATCGATGAGCACCAGGTCGCTGCCGCGCTTGTCGGCCTCGTCGAGCACGTCATAGCACACGCTCGCCGGATCGGAGCCGCGGTCACGCTTGATAACCGGTACGCCGGCACGCTGCCCCCACACATCGAGCTGCTCGATGGCGGCGGCACGGAAGGTATCGGCCGAACCGATCACGACGTTCTTGCCGCGGGCGGCCATGGCGCTCGCGATCTTACCGACCGTCGTGGTCTTGCCGGCACCGTTAATGCCCACAAACAGCACGCAGCTCGGCGTATCGGAGAACGGATCGCGCTCGATGGGCACAAAATGCTGCTCGAGTTGCTCGGCCAGGGCGCGACGGAGCTGCGGGGCGGTCTTAAGGTTCTTCTTGGCCGCGGCATCGCGCAGGTCATCGGACACCTGGATCGCGACCTCGGCACCCATGTCACCCATGACGAGAGTGTCCTCAAGATCCTCCCAAAAATCCTCGTCGACCTCGCCGCCAAAGTAGAAGACCTCGTTGAGGGCCTCGCGGCTGCGCTCAAGTCCACGCGAGAGTGCGTCAAAGAATCCCATTATGCATTCACGACCTTTCCGGTTTCGCGATCGAGTTTTTGCGAGACGACGCGGCTAACGCCGTCGGCTTGCATCGAGACGCCATAGAGGACGTCAGCGTCCTCCATAGTACGGCGCTGATGCGAAATGACCAAGAGCTGCGTATCGGAACGCAACACATCGAGCGCGCCGATGAGCTTGGACAGGTTGGCGTCATCAAGCGCCGCCTCGACCTCGTCCAGCACATAGAACGGCACCGTGCGCGTGCGGTACACGGCAAAGAGCAGGGCGAGCGCCGTCAGGCTCTTCTCGCCGCCCGACATAAGCATCATCTTGGTGATGCGCTTGCCGCGCGGCTGCGCCACGACCTCGATACCCGTCTCGGCAGGATGCTCGGGATCGGTCATCTCCAGATGAGCCTGACCGCCCGGGAAGAGCATGGCGAAGATCTCGCGGAAGTTCGCATCGACCTTCTCAAACGTCACCAGGAACGCCTTGCGCATCTTACGGTCGATGGCCACGGTGATCTTGCTGAGCGCCTTGCGCGCGCTTTCCAAATCGGCCAGCTGCTCCTCGATGTAGTCGGCGCGGCGCTTGAGCTGCTCGTACTCCTCCATGGCAACCTGGTTCACGGGGCCCAGATTGTTGATCTGGCGCACAAGCTGGTTGAGTTCGCGCTCGGCGGCATCGCGGTCCGTGGGCGCCGGAAGCATGAGCGCTTCCTCGAGCACCGTCGTGCCATCGGCGGTAATGGCCTTGATGGCAGCCTCGACCTGCACCTCGAGCTTGCCACGCGCGACCTTGAACTCGTTTTGCGTGGCGGAGGCGGTATCGACTCGCTCCTTAGCGCGGGCAACCTCTGCCTTGGCATCCTCGATGGTCTTCTTGAGCGAAGCGGAGTCCGCCTCTTCCAGAGAGGCCTGGTCACGCAGGCGCGCTGCCCAATCCGACGCGCGTTCCAACAGGGCAGAATAGCGTTCGTGCATGGGGTCGACGCGCAGGCGCAGCAGCTCGAGCGAACGCGAAGCCTGGCGTGTTCCGCGGATACGACGGTCGATGCCCTCAAGACGATGCTCCAGGTCGGGCACGCGGCCCTTCAGCGAACGCAGGCGTTCGCTTGTCTGGGCTAGGCGAACCTTGGCGTCGGCGAACTTGCCGGCAGCTTCGGAATCGTCACGGCGAACGCGGTCGAATTCGTCATTGGCCTCGGCAATCTGCAAGCCCAGATCGCTTGCCTGCGCACGGGCCTCGTCACGCGAACGGGTGAGCTCGTCAACACGCGGGCGCGCAGCGCGAACGGCCTCGGAGGCCTGATCACGGCGCTTGGAGATGCGCACGCGCTCGACCTCGGCATTGTTGGCGCTTTGCTCCAGGCGGCCGATCTCGGAGAGCAGTGAGCGGCGCTCGCCCTCAAGACGGGCGATCTCACCGGCGGCATCGCCCTCGGCGGCACGGGCCTCCTCGACGGCGGCGTTGGCCTCAACAACTTGGTCCGAAGCATGCTCAAAGATGGCAGCCAGATCGGGCTCCAGGCCCTCGAGCTCACGGATGCGGCGCTTGCGCTCCAAGGCCCCCGAAGCCTCGCCGGCATCGCGCCCCACGCGCACCCGGCCACCACAGCACACGCGGGCGCCATCGGGAGTCACATAGGTCACGCCGTCAACGACCGGCGCCGACAGCGCGGCAGCCAAGTCATCGACCACGTAATAGCCGCCGAGCAGCGCCTCGACGACGGGTCCGTAGCCTGCGCGCACGGACAGACGATCAACCAGGCGGGTACCGGCAGCACCCTCAGCGGCGGTAGAGCCGCTCACGCCGCGCGCCACCAGCAGTGCCTCGCCCGAGGCCTTCTTTTGGTCCAGAGCCGCACGACCGGCACGCTCAAGCGTGGCGGCGTCGTCAAACAGCAGCGCATCGATATCGCCGGCGAGCAATTGCTCGACCAGGCCCTCAAGCTCACGCGGGGCCTCGAGCACGTCGCCCAGACGACCCGAGACATCGTCGCCCAGCGCACCCACCAGACGGCTCACGAGCGGCGAGCTGTCGGCCATGCGGGCATCGAGTTTCTTTTGGCTGGCAAGCTCCGAGCGCACCTCGGATAACTTGTTGCGTGCCTCGCTCTCGCGGGCACGCAGGTCCTTCAGGGCCGCGCGTGCCGTCTCGGTGGCCTCACGCGCATCAACCTGAGCCTGGCGCGCTTCCTCAAGAGCGCCCTCAAGCTCCTCGGCGCGGTCACGACGGCTCTCGAGCGAGGCCATGACCTCCTCGAGCTGCTCGTCGATCTGCTCCAGGCGTGAGGCATACATGTTGTCCTCGACCTCGGCATTGCTCAAGGAATCCTTCACCTTGGCGAGCTCGAGCGCGGCGTTATCGGCTACGCGCTGCACATCGCGTTGTTCACGCGTAAGCTTCGAAATCTGATTGTCGAGCGCAACGCGCCGCTCGTGGAGCTCGGCGGCGGCAGGGCCAGCGGCGTCAACGTCCTCCTGGGCCTGCATGTACGCACCGGTCACTTCCTCAAGCTGCGCACGCGCGTCCTCGAGCTCCTCGACCACGCGACGTCGCTGATGCTCGGAGCTCGAAATCTGCCCGCGCATGTCAGACAGGCGCGACACCATGTTGTGGCCCTTTTCCTCGAGCAGGCGCATGTCGGAGTTAATGCGGCCGACCACGTCTTGCATATGGCGGCGCTGCTCGCCCAGATCGCCCACAAACAGGCCCTTTTCCTCGAGCATAACCTGGAGCTTCTCGAGCTCGCGCTCCTTTTCGCCCAAGCGGTACTGCGCAAGCTCAAGCTCGGCAGCGCCCTCCTTGGAGCGGCTCTCCAGGTCATTCCACTGCGACTGCAGCGAACGCAGCTCGTCGACGGCTAGCATCTGCGTAAGCTCGTTCGCGCGCGAGGACAGCTCTTTGTACTTGCGCGCGCGATCGACCTGACGCTCCAGCGGCCGCAGCTGACGGGCGATTTCCTTATTGATGTCGCGGGCACGCGTCAGGTGCTCGTCCATCGACTTAATCTTTTTGAGCGCACGCTCCTTGCGGCGCTTGTGCTTGGAGATGCCGGCAGCCTCCTCGATAAGGGCGCGGCGCTCCTCGGGGCGGCTCTGCAAAATGGCGTCGAGCTTGCCCTGGCTGATGATGGAATGCGTATCCTTGCCCAGGCCCGAATCGTGCAGGATGTCCTGAATGTCCATCAGGCGGCACGGACTCGAGTTGATGAGGTACTCGCTCTCGCCCGAGCGATACATGCGACGGGTGATGGCGACCTCGTCAAAATCGACGGGCAGCATATGGTCCGAGTTATCGAGCACCAGCGTGACCTCGGCGACACCCACCGGCTTGCGCGCTGACGAGCCCGAGAAGATGACATCCTCCATGGCCTGGCCGCGCAGCTGCTTGGCGCTCTGCTCGCCCAGGACCCACAGAATCGAGTCGGAGATGTTCGATTTTCCCGAGCCGTTGGGACCGACGATGACGGTCAGGCCCGGCTCAAACGTCATATGGACGCGGTCGGCAAACGACTTGAACCCTTTGAGCGTGAGGGACTTGAGATACACGGTTCCTCGCTTACACGTGCTTCTTGTTGAGAATCACGCCGTTGGTGGTGTAGCCCATGCGGTCGAGCGCCTCGAGTGCGGCGGCTGCCTCGGCTTCCTTCTTAGAGGAACCGGTGCCGCGACCCTGGCGAATGCCATCGATCAGCACCACGGCGGTAAAGGTGGGCGCATGTGCCGGCCCCTCGGAACCAACCAGCTTGTACGCCGGAGGCTCGTGGCCGTCGGCCTGCACGCACTCCTGCAAAAACGACTTGGGGTTCGCAGGATGTTCGGCACGCTCGGAAGCCAGGTGCGGCTTAAGCGTACGGTGAATGAACTCCGCCGCGGCATCCCAGCCGGCATCCAGGTATAGCGCGCCCACGAGCGACTCATAGACGTTCTCGAGCGCCGAATGCAGGCCGCGTGCGCCCGTTCCGGTCTCGGAGGCACCAAAGATGATGATGTCGTCGATACCCAGCTCGTGGGACACTTCCGACAACGTAGCGCCCGAGACGAGCGACACCTTCAAGCGGGTGAGCTTGCCCTCGTCAAACTCGGGATAGGACTCAAACAGGGAGCGTGCAACCACAGCGCCCAAAATGGAATCGCCCAAGAACTCAAGGCGCTCATAGCTGGCAGAAACCGGCTGGCCCTCGACTGCCGAGGGATGCGTAAGGGCCGCGCGCAGCAGCACCTTATTATTGAACTCGTAGCCCAAGATTTCCTGGGCGCGCGTAAGTCGTTCAGACAAAGCCAAGACCTAGGCCTCCCTGGCGTTTTCGATAGCGTCGACGGCGTCGGCGACAGAGTTGAGCGAGAGCAGGGTCTCGTCATCGATCTCGAGGTTGAACTCGTCCTCGATAGCCGTAACCAGCTGCAGGCGCTCGAGCGAGTTGGCATCGAGGTCGTCAAAGGTGGTCTCATCGCTAATTTCGGCAACATCGACGCCCAGAACGTCAGCAGCGACCTCGGCGATCTTGTCGAAGATTTCGGAGCGATCCATAGCGCTTCCTCTCATAGTGCATGAATACCAAAAGAATGGTACCGCCCGGGCGGTACCAAGACACGGTTCTGATTCTACCCCACGACGCACGCCCCGAGACGCATAACGCCGCTGTTATAAAACGATGCCGTCCATGGAGTTGGCGACATTCTCGACCAGCCCGGCGCGCACGGCTTCGGCCGCCGCGAGCGTACCGTTTTTAACAGCCTCGACCGAGGTGGCGCCATGGCCGATCAGGACCACGCCGCGCAAGCCCAAAAGAATCGCGCCACCCTTGGCGTCACCCGAAAGCTTGGCCTTTATCTCGCGCATCTGCTTTTTAATGAGCAGCGCGGCAATCTTGGTGCCAAGCGAAGACATAAAGGCACCCTTGAGTTCCTGCAGCAAAAACTTGGCAGCGCCCTCGGTGGCCTTGAGCGCAATATTGCCCGACATGCCATCGGCAACGACGACATCGAAGTTACCGGAGGTGATGTCCGTTCCCTCGCAGTTACCAACAAAGCCGGGAACGGCGGCTTTCATGGCCGGGAAGCAGGCCTTGGTAAAGTTGGAGCCCTTCTCGTCCTCGGTGCCGTTAGCAAGCAGGCCCACGCGGGGATGCTCGATGCCCAGGACGACGCGAGCATAGGCGCTACCCATCTGAGCAAAACGCACCATGTCATCGACCTCGACATCGGGGTTGGCGCCCATATCGCACAGCACCGTCAGACCGCCGGCGCGATTGGGCAGCGCATTGGTCAGACAGGGACGCACCGGCTGCTTCTTACCTTCGGCCATATATCTAAACGGCGTGACGTAGGCGGTCGCAGCGGCGGTCATGGCGCCGGTGGAGCCGGCGGAGAAAAACGCGTCCGCATTTCCCTTCTTGATGGCGCGGCACGACAGCACGATCGAAGACTTGCGTTTGGTCAT
>CAJKZO010000050.1:0-12406 GCA_905204365.1 uncultured Collinsella sp. | reverse complement strand
AACTGCGGGAATGGCCTATTTGCTCAATGTGTTCGGCTGAGATTGGAAATCAACCCTTCGACGCGAACCGTGTTGGGAATGAGCTCCGTTGCATAAGCCCACCAGCCGTTTTGTTGAGCGGCTGCCGCAAGATTGGCTGCCGTGGCGGCGCTATCGCAGAGAGCAAACGAGCAGGCACCCGAACCGCACACGTTTGCGGCAATGGTACCGTCCTGTGAACGGAGCCAGTCGAGCACCGTTTGGATCCGCGGCTCCATCTGCGCGGAAATGACACCCAGGTTGTTGTGGACGAGTGCGTAGGCCGCCCCTGCATCTCCCGAGCGAAGGGCAGATGCGATCGCTCCGGGCTTGTCCGCAGGCTCTGGGGTCTCGTCAAAACGTCGATAGGCCTCAATTGTTGAAACGCTTGCCTCGCGCGGCTTGACCAGCACGACGGGTGTCGCGGGAAGTGCGGGGTACTCGGTTGCCAGCACGTCTCCCCCACCCACGTAAAATGCAGGGCTGGCATGCAAAAAGAAGGGAACGTCGGCGCCAATGCCGCGCGCGATGTTGTCCAGCGCGGGATCGGCACGGTCGATGCCCCAACTCTCTGCCATGGCGACAATGACCGCCGCGGCATCCGTCGAAGGACCGCCCAGGCCGGCACACAACGGGATGCGCTTCTCGATCGTGATGCAGACATTGGCTTCGCGACCATAATGCTCGGCCATAGCAGCGGCCGCACGATACGCCGTATTCTTTTGCATGGGAAAGTCGGATGCCGGAATCGTCTGGACGGTCAGCGCCTGTGCCGGCGTAACCGTAACGGTATCGACAAGACCGACGGCTGCCATCAGGGAATCGACCTTATGGTAGCCGCGGTCGTCGCGCTCGGTATGAACCCCCAGATAGAGGTTGATCTTTGCCGGCGCGGAAAGGGTCAGGGACCAATCGGTCACCGCTAGTGCTCCTCGAGCTGATTGCCGAGCGGGGTAAAAATGTGCTCGCCGCTCTCGGGGTCGAACAGCTCGACCTGGCCGGTGAGAACATCAATATACTGGTAGGACTGACGCGACTTGCGGCCACGGCGCTCGTCGACCTCGACGATAAAGACTGCCGGATGGACGCTCTTGATGGTGCCCATGCGCTCGACGACGCGGGTGCGGCCCATGTTGGCCTTCACCTTAACGCGATCGCCCACCATATCGGTCAGCTTCTCGTGGATGTCGTCGACGTGATTGACTTCCATCTCTTCCATGAACAGGGCCTCCAGAAGGTGCAATTCAAAAAGGGGATAATACCCCTAAGATAGACAAAACTCTAATACTATAGCACCCTGTTGTGGCCATACGCAAGTAGCTAAAAAAGCCCGGTCCCAAATTGACTACTTACAGACTATCGGTGTCCAAGACGATGGTGAATGGGCCGTCGTTGACGAGGTCGACCTTCATATCGGCGCCAAAGATGCCGTGCGCCATGTGTTCGACATCTTGGCGAACGAGCGTCAGGAAGTACTCGTAGAGCTCGTTGGCAACATCGGGGGCGCCAGCATCCGTAAACGATGGACGGCGGCCGTGACGACAATCGGCGAACAGCGTGAACTGCGACACCACGAGAACCTCGCCGTCGACATCGGCAAGTGCCAGGTTGGTCTTGCCGTTCTCGTCCTCGTTAATGCGCAAGCCCCGGAGCTTGCCCCACAGCTTATCGGCCTCGGCGCGCGTGTCGCCGTGGCCCACGCCCAGCAGCACCAGATAGCCGCGCCCGATTTTGCCCACGCACTCGCCGTCGACCGTCACGCCGGCGTTGAGCACGCGCTGCACCACCGCACGCACGGCCTACTCCTCGCCCGTCAGTTTGGCGGATAGGTGCTCGAGCGCATGGAATCGATGGCTGATGGCGTTCTTCTCGTCCGCCGTCAGCTCGGCCATGGTCTTGCCCGGCGTGTCGACCGGCAGGAACAGCGGGTCGTAGCCAAAGCCGTGATCGCCGCGGCCCTCATGTGCGATAACGCCCTCGCAGGCGCCCTCACCATAGGTGACCAAACCGTCCGTGTCGATGAGCGCGACGACGCTCATAAAGCGCGCAGTGCGGTCCTCGTCGGCCACGCCCTCCAGATTCACGAGCAGCTTGGCGTTGTTGGCGGCATCGTCGCCGTGAACGCCCGCGTAGCGCGCGCTATACACACCGGGCTCACCGTCCAGCGCGTCGACGACCAGGCCCGAATCGTCGGCAATGGCCATGAGCCCCGTCTCTTCGACGGCAGCCTGCGCCTTGATGATGGCGTTCTCCAAAAACGTCGTGCCGTTTTCCTCGGGGTCCTCAAAATCGCCCAGCTGGCCGAGCGCCACAAAGCGAACCTCGGGCATAACCTTGCCCAAAATGGCCTCGATCTCGGTGAGCTTATGGGCGTTGCCCGTTGCCACGACGATGGTCGCCGCCGGGTCGAGGGTGTCGATGTCAATCTTCTCAAGTGCCATAGCTGGCCTCCTTGTCCGTATAGCAAAGTCACGTAAAAGGGACTGACCCTTCGGCGTCTCCCCTTTTATGTGGCATCAACCTTATCTATCGGCGTTTCCGCAGATAAAACCTGCCAAAATTAACATCCCTTTTTGGCAGGCTAGGCGAGGGCTTGGCGCTGGAGCTCGATGAGCTCGGCAATGCCCTTGTCGCCCAAATCGAGCAGGGCATTGAGGCGCTTGCGGTCGAAGGGCGCCTGCTCGCCAGTGCCCTGGAGCTCGATCATCTCGCCGGTATCGGTGGCGACAAGGTTCATGTCGACCTCGGCGTGACTGTCCTCGGAATAATCCAGGTCGAGCAGGGTGTTGCCGTCGACAACGCCCATGGAAATCGCGGCGACCTGGCCCGTGAGCGGGATGCGCTCGAGCTTACCCGCCTCGACCCACATGGCAAGGGCGTCGTGCAGTGCCACCCAGGCGCCGGTAATGCTCGCCGTTCGCGTGCCGCCGTCTGCCTGAATCACGTCGCAGTCGACGGTGACGGTGTACTCGCCGAGCGCCTTCATGTTGACGACGGTACGCAGGCTGCGGCCGATGAGGCGCTCGATCTCCATGGAGCGACCCTTGCGGTTGGCATGCTCGCGCTTGCAGCGCTTGCCGGTCGATGCCGGCAGCATGGCGTACTCCGCCGTTACCCAACCGGCCTTGGCGCCCTTGCGCCAGCCCGGCACGCCCTCCTCAATTGTGGCGGCGCACAGCACGCGCGTATCGCCAAACTCGGCCAGGCACGAACCATGGGCGTGCTTCATGACGCCGCGGGTAAGCTTGATGGGGCGCAGCTCATCGGCGGCGCGGCCGTTGGCGCGATTGGCCTGCATATACTCCATGGAAAAATCCTTTCGGCAAAAGGTGAACGTGAGCTTTTGGTCGGTGACCTTTTATCTATTTCAGCTCATCGATATCGATATGTTCGATGCTCTTGAGCGGCTGACCAAAGATAAAGCTGCCCGCCACCGCAAACTCGGCAATGTTATCGGCCGTCGTTGCAAAACGATGCTGCGGCTCGGCTGCGTCGCCCGCCAGCTGCTCGCGGCGCGTGAGAATATCGGTCAGCTCACGCGTGGTCTCCTCGGCGGAGCTCACCACGCGCACTCCGGGACCCAGTGCATGGCGAATAGGCCCCACGAGCAGCGGAAAATGCGTGCAGCCGAGCACCACGGTATCGATGCCGTGGTCGCGCAGCGGTTCAACCGTGGCACCGACCAGCGCGCGTACGGCAGGCGTATCAAAGATGTCCTCGTTCTCGAGCCACTGCTCTTGCAGATGCGCACCCGAGGCGAGCTCGTGCTCAACGACCTCGACAAAACTCGAGGCAGGGCAGCCGTATACGTCGACGCCGGCATCCAGGTCCTGAATGGCACGCGTGTAAGCACCTGAGCGAATGGTGAGGTTGGTGGCGAGCACGCCCACCCGGCGCGTGCGGGTGCTGTTGATTGCCGCGCGTGCGCCCGGTGCGATCACACCGATGACGGGGACGTCGAGCACCTGCTGGGCCAAACGCAAGGCCGCAGCGGTCGCCGTATTGCAGGCGATGACCATGATCTTGACGTCGTGCTTCGACAGCCAGCGGCCCGCCTGCAGTGCAAACGAGCGCACCTCGTCCTCGGTGCGGGTGCCGTAGGGGCAGCGCTTGGTGTCGCCAAAGTAGTAGACGGACTCGTGCGGCAACGCCGTTGCGATGGCGCGTGCAACCGTCAGACCGCCCAGACCAGAATCGAACACGCCAATCGGGCGCGTGTCGCCTGCCGGATTCTCGATATCGGACATTACCTCACCAGATTCTCTCTCGAAAAGATATGGCTCAGCGCGATAGGACCGCACTACGAACGGGCCGCGACGAGCAGCTCTGCCGTTGCCGCCCAGCCATCGACAATCTTGCCGCGCGTGACGTAGGCGTTATCGCAAGCATCCAGGAACTCGGGCGCGCCGGCGCTGGTCAAACCGTTCTCGACCAGGCAGAACGTGCCCACGTGGTCAGCCATGTAGAAGTCGGACTCGGAATCGCCGAGCGCCAGCGTCTCCTCGCGCTCGATACCAAGGTGCTCGCAGAAACGTGCGATGGCAACGCCCTTGTTGAGACCGGCGGGATTGATGTTAAACGCGCGGCCATCCTCGACGCGTTCGAGCTCGAGCGGCGTCGGTTTGGACAGATGGGGCAGATGGCCGTTGCAGGCCCAGACCAGGCCGCAGCCGGCCTCATCAAGAATGGCCTGGACCTCGTCGTCGGGCACATCGCCGCGCATGCCGACGGTGACCTCGCGGTACTTGTAGCCAGTCGACATGTCGTTGTGGTACTCGATCTTATGCGGCCAGCGGGCGAGAATCTTCTCGCACACGCCGGTCTGCTCGATCACCTGATGCGGCGTGAGGCCGCAGGCGGGGTCGTAGGGCATATCGCCGGTCAGGTACTCCCAATCGTTGGCCTTGAGGTCGTACATGACCAGACCACCCATCTCGCCGATGTAGGAGTTGAGGCCGAGCACGCGCGCATCCTCGTGGATCATGGTGCGGTTGCGGCCCGAGGTGGGAACCACCTGTATGCCGGCGCGGGCAAGTGCCACGACAGCCTCGACGAGCTTGGTCGAGGGGTTGCCGTCGTTGTCGCGCAGCACGCACGAGCCGGGTGCGAGCATCGTGGCGTCCAGGTCGGTAAAGACGTACTTAACCTTGGCAAGACGCTCGCGCATCTCGCCCGAAAGCTCAGCGACGGTCGGCAGGGTATTGTGGGACATGGTCACTCCATTACGTAGAAGGGGCTTCTGGTCTTAGGCGGCGCGCCTCGCTTGAGGGGAAACGCGCTTGCAACGGCAGCGCGCTCAGGACGCCGCCCTCATCGCAGTTCATTAGTCAAACTGGGTAACATCGATTAAACGGTTGGCAAGCGAAAGATCGCTCTCGATGGGCACGAACTCATCGCCCACGTGCATGAGCTCCTCGTCGCCCTTTGCCAACAGCAAGACGATGGTGGGCGCATCGGGGCTGACGTATTCCTCACGCGCCGCCTTGAACGCCTCGTGCACAGCAGCCTCGCGATCGAGGATGATCTTGTTTGGGGTATCGTCGGGAACATGCTCGGCAAGCTCGCGACAGACCTTCATCGGGTCCTCGTGAGCCGGATCCTCGTTGGTAAAGATCAGCAGATCAGAATATGGTGCGGCCTCGCGCGGAAGCTGCTCACGGCGCTCCTGTGCCTTGCCTCCAGCGGCACCAAACAGCGCAATGACCGGGCTGGCGGGAAACGCGCGCTTGACCGACGAAAAGAGCGAGCGGAACGAAAGTTGGTTGTGAGCGTAGTCAACAACGCAAACCACGCGGCCATCCTTCGACTCCACGACCTCCATGCGGCCCGGCACACGCAGCTTGGAGAGGCCCTTCTTGATGGCATCGATACCGATACCAATCTCGCGCGCGGCGGCGATAGCGACCAGCGCGTTTTCCACGTTAAAGTCTCCCGCGATACCCAGCAGGACCTTCTCCCCCTCCTCGGGCTCGTCAGCGCTCATGCCATGCAGGTTAAACTCGATGTTGAAGCCGACCATGCGGACATCGCTTGCCCACAGGCTCGCCTCGGGATGCTCGACGCCAACGGTCACCAAGCGCTCGGCCGTCGACGCGGCCTCCAGCACGCGTTCGACTTCATCGGTGCCCAGATTCACTACGGCGGTCTTAGCCTGATCAAAGATCCTGAGCTTGCTCTTAAAATAATCCTCGAAGGTCGGGTGCTCGATCGGCGAGATGTGGTCACGCCCGATGTTGAGGAAGCACGCTACGTCAAACGGCAGGTTCTCGACGCGCTGGTACTTGAGCGCCTGGCTTGAGACCTCCATGACCATGGACTGGCGACCAGACGCGCGACAGTTGGCGATATGGCGCCAGACCTCGGGGGCCTCGGGCGTGGTGTTGGTGCTCTCGTAGCACTCGATACCATCGTCGGTGTTCACCGAGCCGATCATGCCGCAGGACTCGCCCGCCGCCTTGATGATGGACTGGAGCATAAAAGCGGCCGTGGTCTTTCCCTTGGTACCGGTGATGCCCACGATCTTGACGTCATGGTCGGGACGGTCGTAGACCTCGGGCGGCAACAGCGCCATCGCCGTGCGTACGCTATCAACAACCAACATTGCAGCACCGCTCTCCTGCGCCAGCGGCTCCAGAGACTCGACCAGCGACTCTTCGCACACAAATGCGACGGCGCCCGCATCGAGCGCCATGCTCAAAAACGCGGGCTTAAAGGCAGCGCCCTTGCAAAAGAACACGTCACCCGCCGAAACCGCGCGCGAATCAAACGAACAGCCGGTCACGGCGCGCTCGTCAACCTGCTCCGAAGCACGCAGCTCGCCGCACACATCGAGCAGCTTGGCAAGCGTATCGACCGTGGTCACGGTCGCGGAATCCGAATGGTGCATCTTTCACCTTTCTCAGCCATTTGGCAGGGACGGTTTTCATAGTAACTGAAACGTGCTCGCGCAAAAACGGCTCCCGGAGGAGCCGTTACGCACAGGCATTCGTAAGCCGAGACTAGGCAGCCTTAACAGAAGGCTGGCCCTCGTCGATAAAGAAACGCTTGTACCACACCAGGAACACGAGCGGCGTATAGATCTTGCGCTGGAAATTGCCCTTGCCCGCAAAGTGCAGATCGAGCAGGTGCATGAGCTCGTCGGTATTGAAGAACTCGCTTGCCCACGGCGCGGTGAAGTACTCCTTGACGTAGTCGTACCACTTTTGCTCGCGCAGCCAGTAGACAATCGGCACGGGGAAGCCCACCTTGGGACGGGTGGCCCACTCATCGGGCAGCGACTTGTTGGCGGCGTGGCGAAGCACTTGCTTGTTGCCGTTCTCGTTGATGCGGTAGCGGTCGGGAATGTGCTCGGCGAACTCCATGACCTTGCGATCCAGGAATGGCACGCGCAGCTCCAGCGAGTGCGCCATACACATCTTGTCGGCCTTGAGCAGAATGTCGCCCGGGAGCCACATGTTCATGTCCAGGTACTGTTTCTTGACCAGCTCGGGCTGACCTTTCACACGTGCGTAGATGGGTGCAGCGAGCTCAAAGGCGCCGTCGCCGGTGTTGTACGCGGGCTTGAGCACGCCGTCGACCTCGCGCTCAGGCCATACCAGAGCCTGGCCCAGGAACGACTTCTCGGGGATCTCGGCACCCTTGACCAGAAAGTTATGGCCCTTGAAGTACGGCATATGCAGCGCCAGGTTACCGAGCGCGCGGCGAATGGGCAGCGGCACCATCTTTTTGTACTTGCGCACCGGAACCGTGTCCTCGTAGTAGGCGTAGCCGCCAAAGAGCTCGTCGGCGCCTTCGCCCGAAAGCACGACGGTGACGTCCTTGCGCGCCATCTCGGCCAAGAACCACAGCGGTACAGACGACAGGTTGGACTGCGGCTCGTCCATGTGATACTGGATGTCCTCGAGCGCACCAAAGAACTCGTCGGCGGTAATCATCTTGCGAACGTTTTCGACGCCGAGCTTATCAGAAAGCTCCTTGGCGTAGTTGGTCTCGTTGAAGTTCTTGTAATCGAAGCCCACCGAGAAGGTCTTGTCGGGCATGAGACAAGCGGCAATATAGCTGGAGTCAACGCCGCCGGAGAGGAACGAAGCGACCTTAACATCGGCGATGCGATGTGCCTCGACGCTCTCGTGCACAACCTCATCCAACTCGTCGACGTACTCCTCGAACGGCTTCTCGACGGCGGAGTAATCGCAATCCCAATAGCGCTCGATGTTCATCTTGCCGGTCGGAATGTCTACGGTAAAGTAATGCGCCGGCGGCAGCTTGTAGACGCCCTCGAAGAAGGTCTCCTCGGTTGCCGAATACTGCAGCGTCATGTACGGACGCAGGGCCTTTTTGTTGACCGCCTTGTGGAAGTGCGGATAGTCCAGGAAGCTCTTGATCTCAGAGCCAAAGAGCACACCCGGCGCGCCGTCGCCCGCATCGGCCATGGGATAGTAGTAGAGCGGCTTGATGCCAAAGATATCGCGGGCGCCAAAGAGCTTGTTCTTCTTCTTGTCCCAGATGACGAAGGCGTACATACCGCGCAAGCGATTGAGTACGGCCTCGCCCCACTCTTCGTAGCCGTGCAGGAGGCTCTCGGTGTCGGCGCCGCAGTGGAACTTATAGCCCTTGGCCTCGAGCTCGGAACGGAGCTCCTGGAAGTTGTAGATCTCGCCGTTGAAGACGATGACGACGCTGCCGTCCTCATTGGCCATGGGCTGAGCGCCGGCCTCGGTCAGGTCGAGGATCGACAGGCGGCGGAAGCCCAGGGCAACGCGGCCGTCGATAAACTGGCCGCCCATGTCGGGACCACGATGGACGATGCGGTCCATCATCTTGGTGAGCACCTCGGATTGGTTATCCGTCCCACCGACAAAACCGACAAAACCGCACATATACTATCCCCTCTGCTGTTGCTGGGTATCAAATCGAATCAGTAGCTTTTGAGTATACCCGAGGGCGTAAAGAGGGACGGAATGTTCAGGCAATCTCAACTGAATCAGCTCCGCGCCGACACGCGCCGGTTACCTTTAATGGATATGAGGTGAATGGGGCGATTGTTTTGCTATACTCTCTCCGCACGGGCGATTGGCGCAACGGTTAGCGCAGGTGCTTTACACGCACAAGGCTGGGGGTTCGAATCCCTCATCGCCCACCATTGAATTGGAAACGGTCCTCGAAAGGGGACCGTTTTTGTTTGGCCCGGCGCATGGGATTCGACCCACCAACACGTCTGCCACGAAGGCCGTGGCCAAAAATGCCAAATATGACATTCAACTGGTGACAGTACTCATATTTGGCATTTTTGTCCAAAGGCTCTCCTGGCCATTGCAGATTTATGGCAAAAAGGGTTCCAGACCGTCCAACCATGCATCAAATGACGCACCGACGATCTGGAACCCGTTCAAACTGGCTATGTTTTACTCTCGCTACGCCAAAACGTCCGACAAAATCTCGATCAGGTTGTCCACGTCGGCTTCCTCGCAGACGAGCGGCGGCAGGAAACGCAGCGTATGGGCACCCGTAGCGTTAATCACGGCACCAGCCCCCAATGCACGGGCCACAACGTCGTGTGCATCACCCGCGGTATCGTCCAGATCGCAGCCGAGCATCAGGCCACGGCCACGCACCTCTACCACGTGCGGAAGCTTAGCCAGCGCCTGCTCCATATAAGCACCCACCTTGGCGGCATGCTCAGCGTAGTCGCCGCGCACGAGCGCGGAAAGCGTCGCAGCGCACGCCGCGACAGCCAAGCAGCTACCGCCAAAGGTCGAGCCGTGGTCACCCGGCTTAAACACGTCGGCAATCTCTTTCTTTGCCACCACGGCACCCATGGGCACGCCATCGGCTCTGCCCTTGGCAAGGCTCATAACGTCGGGCTCCGCGCCATAGGTCTGGAATGCAAACGGCTTGCCGGAGCGGAAGATGCCACACTGGACCTCGTCGGCGATAAGAACGGCGCCCACCTCGTGTGCCAAGTCGCGCGCCGCCGCCATAAACTCCTCGGTCATGGGGTGCACACCGCTCTCACCCTGAATCGGCTCGAGCATGACGGCGCAGACCTCGCTTCCCAGCTGCTTAAAGATTGCGCGCAGTTCGTCGACATCGTTGGGCGTGCAGGCCACAAAACCGCCCGGCAGCGGACGGAAGCTGTCCTGTAGCCAATCCTGCATGGTGGCCGCAATGGTCTCGAGTGTACGGCCGTGGAAGCCGCCGCGCATGCATACGATGGTGTTGCCGCCGTTACCAGCACGCTTGGCGTACAGACGCGCGAGCTTCATCGAGCCCTCGTTGGCTTCGGCACCAGAATTGGCAAAGAACGTCTCCCACACCTGCTCGTCCGCAGCCGGGGCACCGAGCGCAGCGGCCGTGGTCTCATCGCCGGCGGCAATGGCATCGGCCAGCACGCACGCACCATCTACGTCGTCGTTGGCAAGCTTGGACAGCAGCGCCGCGACCTGTCCACGCTGCTCGATGTAGAAGTAATTGGAGACATGCATGAGCTTTTTGGTCTGCGCCTCGAGCGCCGAGAGCACTGCGGCGTTGCCGTGGCCAAGGCTGCACACACCGATACCGGCAAGAAAATCAAGATACTCACGGCCGTCATCACCGGTGAGCTTCATACCGTGACCTTCGACAAACTCTACCGGAGAACGACCAAAAGTATGCATAACGTAATGGGATTCGAGCGATTGTTGAGTTGCAAGTGACATGGGATGCCTTTCGTTGGGCGCCATACGGCGCAGGGCTATGGGTGCAGGGACGCGACGACCGCGGGTCAGCTAGACCGTCTGGAGCTTCTCGACCTCGTCGAGGTTCTCAGTCAGGCGTGCCGCAAAGGTCGAAAGCGGGTGCGGGTGCGTATCGAACTCGTAAGCCGTCTCGGTGGAGTGGATCACGGTACCGACGCCAGCATCGGTCAGCAGCTCCAGCAGCAGCGAGTGCGGCGTCGTGCCGTTGATGATGTGGGCTCGGAACACACCGGCGGCAAGCGCATCGACAGCGGCGCGTAGCTTGGGAATCATGCCTTTGTCGACCTCGCCCCCATAGAGCATCTCATTAACCTCGTCGAGCGTCAGGTTGGAGATGAGCGAATCCTTGTCGCTAAAGTCCTTATACAGGCCATCGACGTCGGTAAGGAAGATCACCTTATGCGCGTGGAGCGCCGCCGCGACGGCACCGGCGGCGGTATCGGCGTTGATGTTGAAGAAGCCACCGTCCTCCCCCGCCGCGACCGTGGCGATAACGGGAATGTACTCGCTGTCGAGCAAACGCTCGATATAGTCGGTGTTGACGTGCGTGACCTTGCCTACGCGGCCGAGCTCTGGGTCGAGTGGCTCGGCGATAAGGGTGCCGGCGTCGCTGCCGGACACGCCCACGGCCAGGTTGCCGTGGTGGTTGAGCGCCGCGACCAGCTCCTGATTGACCTTGCCACCCAGTACCTCGCGCACGATGTCCATGGTGGCAGGCGTAGTCACGCGCTGGCCGTTCTTAAACTCGACGGGGATGTCGTAGTGGCTGAGCGCCTCGTTGATGGCCTTGCCGCCACCGTGGACGATAACAGGACGCATGCCGATAATCTTGAGCAAGACGATGTCGCTCATCACGTCACGACGCAGTTGCTCGTCGACCATGGCGGCACCGCCGTACTTGATAACGACCGTCTTACCGGTCAGGTTCTTAATCCATGGCAGCGCCTCGAACAGCAGCTGCGCGGTAACTTCGTTGGATTCGTTCGAGCGGCAATCGCGTGCGAACTTCATAGTCTGCCTCGTCTTTCGTGTAGCTATCGCGCCGCACCTCGTTGCCCGCGATTGCAGCGGGACGCGCGGCACATCGGGACTCTAGGAACGGTAATCACCGTTAATGGAGATGTACTCGTGCGTGAGGTCACAAGTCCACACGGTGGTCGCCGCGTCCCCTGCGCCCAGGTCTGCTGAGATCACGATCTCGGGCGCCTCAAAGCGACGCAGCGCCTCGTCCTCGTCAAAGGGAACGGTCAGGCCGTCGCGGCAGACGGGCATACCCATCATATCGATGGACACATCTTCTTGGTTAAATTGCACGCCGCACTTGCCGAGCGCCATGGCAACGCGGCCCCAGTTGCAGTCGTGGCCGGCGATGCAGGTCTTGACGAGCGGCGAGTTGGCGACAGCACGGGCGGCGATATCGGCCTCCTCGTCGTTCGCGGCACCGGTGACGTTAACCGTCACGAGCTTGGATGCGCCCTCGCCATCTGCGGCGATGTTGCGCGCCAGGCTCTCGCACACCTCATGCACGGCAAAGGCCAGCTCGCCGAAGGCGTCAGAGCCCTCGACAATAGGCTCGGCATCTGCGGCAGCGCCGGAAGCAAGCATGATGCAGGTGTCGTTGGTCGAGGTGTCGGAATCGACCGTTACCTTGT
>CAJKZO010000049.1:0-12561 GCA_905204365.1 uncultured Collinsella sp. | reverse complement strand
AAAGCGCCCGCTTGCTGGGGGAGCAAGCGGGCGCCTGTGAGCGAATATGTTTGCGGCGAAAGCCGTGATGAGCGGTGGGGTGGCGACTAGTTGGTCGTACCGGAATCGTCACCCGTGCCCGAGCCAGAGCCAGAGCTCGAGTCAGAAAGTGCGACTGTTAGCGTGATCGTGCTGTCGGTGGACTGCTTGCCGGTGGGGGAGACGCCCGTAACGGTGGCATCCTCGTTACCGCTTACGGGATTGCCGTTCTGGGCACAGAAGCCAATGTTATAGAAACCGGCGTTGTTGAGCGCGGTGACGGCGGCGGAGATGCTCTTGCCGTACAGGTTGCCCGGAACACTGGCCTTGCCGGACTTCTTGGCAATGACGACGGTAATCGTGGCGCCGGGCTTCTGCTTGCCGCTGGGGTTCCAGCTGATCACGGTGCCCTCGGTAACCGAGTCGTTCTCTTGGTAGCTCACGTCGACGCCAAAGCCTGCCATATCGAGGGCGTTGCGTGCTTGGGCCTCGGTCATGTCGGTCAGGTCGGGGACGGACGTGGTATCCGGGCCGCTCGAGACCTTGTACGAGATGGTCGTGCCCTTCGCGACTTCCTTACCGGCTTCGGTGCCCTGCTCAAAGACCTGGCCCTCATCGGCCTCGTTGGCCTCCTCGGAGGCGTTGCCCTTCAGGCCAACGCTTGCCAGCGCGGCTTCTGCCTGGTCCTTGGTCAGGCCGACAAGCAGGGGAACCTCAACCTTCTCGGAGGGCTTGGGGCCCTTGGAGATTACCAGGTTCACCTTGGTGCCCTTGGCCTTCTTGGTGTTGCCGTTGGGCGTCTGCTCGGCGACCTTGCCCTCGTCGACATCGTCGTTGTAGCTTTGGTCGATGGTGCCGACCTCGAGGCCGGCTTGCTTGATCAGCTCGACGGCAGTCTGCTGGTCCTTGCCCAGCACATCGGGCACGGTGACCTGCTCGCCGCCAAAGAGTCCTGTGGCAAAGGCCACCACGATGCCGATGACGGCAACGGCTGCTACCACGGCGGCGATGATCTTGTTCTTGTTGGATTTGGGCTTTTCGACCTCGTAGGAGCCGGTAGAGCCCGAAACCGAGCTACGGGCGGTATTCTGGCCGCTCACGCCCGAAACGGGACGCACCATGGCGCGCGTCTGATCGGAAAGCTCGCGAGTCTTGGTGGCGCCCAGCTCACCGGGGGCACCGATGATGCGCGTGGGCTCCGAGACGTTGACGGCACGGCCCGACAGGTAGCTGTTGAGCACCTGACGCAGCTCGTCGGCGGTCTGGAAGCGGTTTGCCGGGTCTTTCTCCATGCACTTGAGGATGATGCGCTCAAGGTCGGCGTCGACACCGGAGTTGATCTGGCTCGGCGGAATTGGCAGCTCGTTGACCTGCTTGAGTGCGACCGAGATAGCGTCGTCACCGTCAAAGGGAACGCGGCCGGTGGCGCACTCGTACATCACGACGCCCAGCGAGTAGATATCCGAGGTGGGGCCGAGGTCCTGACCGCGGGTCTGCTCGGGGCTGACGTAGTGGGCGGTTCCCAGCACGTTGTTGTCTTGCGTGAGGTGGCTGTTCTTGGCACGCGCGATGCCAAAGTCCATCACCTTGATGTTGCCGTCGGGCAGCACCATGATGTTTTGCGGCTTAATGTCGCGGTGGATGATCTCGTGCTTGTGGGCGACCGATAGCGCAGAGCTGATCTGCGAGCCGATCTGGGCGACCTTCTTGGGGTCGAGGGCGCCGTGGCTCTTGATGCCGCTCTTAAGGTCGGTACCGCGCAGGTACTCCATGACGATGTAATAGGTGTCGCCGTCCTTGCCCCAATCGTAGACGCCCACGATATAGGGGGAGGAGAGACCGGCTGCTGCCTGGGCCTCCTGCTTAAAGCGTGCGGCGAAGGTTGCGTCGCCAGCATACTGCGGCAGCATGATCTTGACAGCAACCGTGCGGTCGAGGACCTGGTCCTGTGCACGGAAGACGGTCGCCATGCCGCCTGTCCCTACCTTATCCTTGAGGAGGTATCTTCCCCCGAGGACCCTCTGTTCCATTCCTGCTCCTAACATAACTATTCGCTCAACGATGTGTGTAGTACCTACGATGTGGCCGCTGGGGCCGTGTGGCGCGTTGCCGCTAACTCTTCGGCCGCGGCGCGCCTCGGGTGTCCGATTCGATCATGGGCATCACGCTCCCTGTGCGGCGAGCGCCGCGGTCAGGACGATGCCGGCAATCTTGGCGGCCTCGACGTCATGCTTGTCGTAATCCTCTAAGGCCACCGAGATAGCGACCGTGGGTGAATCGTAAGGTGCAAAGCCGACGAACATCGAGTTGACGTTGGTGCCGCCGGTCTCGGCCGAGCCGGTCTTGCCGGCGACCTTGACGCCGGGGATCTGGGCATCGGTGCCGGTGCCGGACTGGACGACGGCAAGCATAGCCTGCTTGACCTGGTCGGCCGTGGCGGAGCTGACGGCCTGACCCAGCGAGCGGGACTGCGTGGTCTTGACCACGGTTCCGTCCGGGGCGAGTACCTGGGCTACAAAGTACGGGTCCATGACCACGCCGCTGTTAGCGATGGCGGCGGCAATCACGGCGTTCTGCATGACGGTGGTCTGCGGGCCGGGCGTGTGGTCCATGCCGACAGGCTGGCCGGCGCCGGCCCAGGCGGTCTCCCACTCGGTCATGAGCGACGGGTCGGCCATGATGGAGGCCGCGGAGGTCAGGTCCTGGCCGAGCTTTTGGCCGTAGCCAAAGGCGTTGGCAAACTGCACGAGCGTGTTTGCGCCAACTTCGTTTGCCACCTGGCCAAAGACGACGTTGGAGGACACGGCAAAGGCCTGCTGCAGGCTGATGGTGCCGTAGCTCTCGTTGGCATAGTTGGTGACCGGTGCGTTGCCGATGTCCATGGAGCCGGGCGCCTGGTAGGTGCTGGTAAGGCTGGCGGTACCGGTCTCGAGTGCCGCGGAAAGCGTAACGACCTTAAACGTTGAGCCCGGCGTGTACAGCGCGTCCATGGCGCGATTGTACATGGAGCCGTCCTCGCCGCCGCCCGTCTGCAGCAGGGCATCGATGTTGGTGTTGTCGTAGGTGGGCGAGCTGGCACATGCGAGCACCGCGCCGGTACGCGGGTCGATGACCACTACAGCGCCCTTAAAGCCCTTGAGTGCCTGCTCGGCCGCCGTCTGGATGCGCGAGTCGATGGTGAGCTTGGCGGTGTTGCCCGGCTGGGTCTGGCCCGCGAGCGACGCGATGGCGTTGTTCCAGCTGGAGTAATCCTTAGAGCCGGTGAGCGTGTCGTTCATGACGCTCTCGATGGCGGTGGTGCCATACTGCTGGCTCACGTAGCCAACCACGTGCGCTGCCAGGTTACCGTTGGGGTAGGAGCGTACGTAGGTGCCGTCCTCCTGTTGCAGCGACTCGGCCAGCGTCACGCCGTCGGACGTGATGATGGAACCGCGCTGGATGTACTTGGAGCGGGCGATGGTGTGGTTGTTGGTCGGCATGTCCTGATAGTCCTTGGCCTTAATGACCTGGACATAGGTGAGGTTGCCGATAAGGATGGCGAACAGCGCCGTAAAGGCGAGCACCGCACGGGTTAGACGGTTGGCGAGCGCCACGCGGCCGAGTACACCGGATTCAGGCGTGTCGAGCAGGCGACGGCGCATGCGCGAGCCGACGGAATGGCTGCCGCTGCCGTAGGAAGACGAGGTGGCAAAGCGCGTGCCCGTCGGGGCGGCGGCAGATGCGACCTGATCATCGGTGATGGCAGCCATGGTGCCGGTGCCGGTAAGCTCGGTCTCGCGTCCGGTCGCCTCGTCACCGGCGCGCAGCAGGAGCGCGACGATGATAAAGCTCGCCAGCAGAGAGGAGCCGCCCTGGCTCATAAAGGGCAGGGTGACGCCGGTCAGCGGGATCAGGCGGGTTACGCCGCCAACGATCAAGAAGGCCTGGAAGCTGATGGCGGCCGTAAGGCCCGTGGCGCTAAAGGCGGCGAGGTCGGATTTAGCGCGGGCAGCCGTGGTGAGGCCACGCACGGCAAAGAGCATAAACAGGATGAGCACGGCGCCGCCGCCCAAAAGGCCCATCTCCTCGCCGATAGCCGAGAAGATAAAGTCGGACTCGACGACAGGGATGTTGTTGGCCATGCCGTTGCCGATGCCAACACCGACCAGACCGCCATCGGCAAGCGAGAAGAGCGACTGGACGATCTGGTAGCCCTGGCCCTGGGCGTCCTTAAACGGATCGAGCCAAACCTGGAAACGCACCTGAACGTGAGACAGGAACTTGTAGGCGCCCACGGCTCCGACGGCTAAGAGCGCAAGGCCGATAACGACATACGAAAAGCGCCCCGTGGCAACGTAGAGCATCAGCAAGAAGATGGTGTAGAACAGCACGGCCGAACCCAGATCGCGTTCGAAGACGACGACGAGCAGGCACACACCCCACACGGCAAACAGCGGCAGCAGCAGTCGCAGGCGAGGGATCTTAAAGCCCAGGATCTTGCGGTTGGAGATGGAGAGCAGCTCGCGGTTCTCGGCCAGGTACCCGGCCAAGAACAGCACGATAAAGACCTTGGCGAACTCGCCGGGCTGGATGGTAAAGCCCGCGATGCGAATCCACAGCTTGGAGCCCGAGATCGTGGTGCCGATAAAGATAGGCAGCATCAGCAGAATGATGCCGATGATGCCAAAGGTGTACTTGTAGCGCATGACCACGTCGAGGTTCTTAACCAACGCGAGCGTTCCCACCATCAGGGCCACCGAGACAAACAGGATGATGAGCTGTGAGATGGCGAGAGCGGGGGCGAGGCGTGTCACGAACGTGATGCCGATGCCCGAAAGTATAAATACGATGGGTAGGATGGCGGGGTCGGCGCCGGGCGCCAAGATGCGCACGGCGATATGTGCCGCGGCGAAGGCGGCAAAGAGGCCGATCGGCACGGCGAGCGTCTCAAAGGAGATAGCGGCGCCCGCGGTGAGCACGTACATCGCATACAGCAGGATGACGGGGAACGCCGAGGCGATGAGCAAGAGCAGCTCGGTGTTGCGGCGACTCATAAGCGGCACTCCCTTTCTAATTCTTATCGGAGGCTTCGGCCTCGGCGGACTGTTCGGCGGTTTTCTCGGAATCTGATTCGGAGGTCGATCCCTGATTGGTGTTGTCGCGAATCGTTTGCGCGTCGATCACCTGGCGGGTCTGCTCCTCGTCGATCTGGTGGCGGTACTTGGATATCGTGTCCTGCGCATCGTCGACACTTGTTTGCGGAATACCCGCCTTGAGGCGGTTTTGCGTGTCTTCGGGCAGGTCGGATAGCTTGATGCTGGTTTCGCTTTCGAGCCAGTGGAGCTTGAGTCCGAGCGGCTTGCCGGGCAGGCCGCGCCAGACGGCGACATTGCCCTGGTAGGTACCCAGGTAGTACGAGCCGGTGACACCCGTGTAGGCCCAGATGCCAGCTGCCAGCACAAAGACGAGGGCCAGGATGGCGGCGATAGTAATGTTGCGGCGACGCACGCGCTGCGCCTCGCGCATAACGCCATCGTCAACCAGGTCAACGACTACTACGGTCACGTTGTCGTGGCCGCCGGCGGCAAGCGCCGCGTCCACTAGGTTGTCGACGCAGATTTGCGCGGTTGAGGACTGCGTGGCGATGTTCTCGATATCGCTATCAGGAATCATGCTCGAAAGGCCGTCGGAGCACAGGATCAGACGGTCGCCTTCCTCGATATGCAGAGTGAAGTGGTCGGCATACATGGCGGGGTCCGAGCCCAGCGCACGGGTGATGACCGAACGGTTGGGGTGGACGCGAGCCTCGTCTGCCGTAATCTCGCCGGCGTCCACGAGTTCCTCCACGTAGGAGTGGTCGCGGGTCACGCGGATGAGCGTGCCCTCGTGGAGCAGGTAGGCGCGAGAGTCACCCACGTGGGCGATGGCGAGCGTGTCGTTTTCGATATAGGCGCAGGAGGCTGTGCAGCCCATGCCGGGCTTGCAAAGGCCGATCAGCGCCGACTCGATTACGGCGGCGTTGGCTGCCTCGACGGCTGCGGCCAGGCGTGCTGCGTCGGCGGACTGTGGGGCCGTCTTGGCTATAGTCTCGACAGCGATAGAAGAGGCCACCTCGCCGGCGGCGTGACCACCCATGCCGTCGCATACGCAAAAGAGCGGCGACTGCACCAGGTAGGAATCCTCATTGTGCGGGCGCACACAGCCAACGTCGGAGCGGGCGCCCCACATGAGTTGCGTGGTGGTACCGGCATCATAGGTCGAGTCGGTCTCGATGCGCTCCTCGGTCAGGGGCTCAAAGCTCATGGTCGAGCCGGGGTCTTTGAGCTTGGCCTCAACGGCAGCAACGTCGATCTCGGCGGTGTCACCGGGAGAGACGGTGTCGGTCTCGGCGTTTGATTCGGAATCACCGGTGTCCGGGGAGTCGGGCTCCTCGGAAACGCGGGCGGTCGACTCGTCGTCTTGCGAGCTGACGTCTATAGGCTCGGGCGCCGGCGTAGACGCGGGCGCAACCTCGGATGCCGGGGCTATGGGAAACGCCGGCGCGGCGGGCTCGGGTGCCGCAAACACCGCAGCGCTCTCGTTGATTGCCGCGGCGACGGGCTCTGCAAAGTGAGCCGGCGCCGGGGTTGCTTCGGGCGCTGTGGGCTGTTCCGCAGCATGTGCGCCGATGGGCGCCGCTACGGCATCCTCTTCGTCCTCGTTATCGGCGAGATCCGAAATATCATGCGTTACATGCGAAAGAGGCAGGGAGAACACGGTGTCCTCGGGCTCCACGGGTGTGGAGTCCGCCGGAGCGGCGTGGGCCGGTGCAGCTACGGCGGCAGCCGGTGCCTCGGTCATGGTTGCGGACTTGTTCTCCTCGTCGATCATCGACGGTTCACCTTCATGACCACGTCGCCAATCTGGACTTCGTCGCCCTCGCGCAGCGTTGCGGGCTCCACGAGCTGGCGGCCGTTGACGAGCGTGCCGTTAAGCGAGTTGAGGTCCTCGATGATGAGCGCCGGGCCCTGCAGCGAAAAGCGCGCATGCGAGGCCGAGACAAACGGCTCGTTGATGCAGATGTCCGAAGACGGCGAGCGGCCGACGATGACGGGGCCGAGCATGTCTACGTGGATGCCGCGGATGCCGCGCGGACCCTTGTCCACATCGATCGTCCAAATGGCCGAGTCGCGGCGCTGTCCGCGCACAAGTCCCACGCCGGTCTTCATGACGGCGAACAGGAAGATATAGAGCAGGGCGACCAGGACGATGCGGCCTGCAAAAAGGACGATATCGATGTTCATAAGAGACTATCCCCTAAATTCAAAGGTGCTCAGGCCAAACGTCAGCAAATCGCCGTTGCGCAGCGGGCAGCGCGTAATGCGGCGGTTGTTGACGAGCGTGCCGTTGGTGGAATTGAGGTCCTCGATCGACCAATCCGAGCCCGTAAAGGTGAGCTGGGCGTGGCGGCGCGACACGTTGGGGTCGCGCAGGGCAATGTCGGAAACTGAGCGCTCGCGACCGATGGTCACCTGTGCGGAGGTGATGCTATGGCTCTCGCCGCTCACGACGTCGACGAGCTGGGCGAGCGGGCGCTGCGGGGCGCGAGTGCTCGCCATGTTGGAGGCGATGCCGGCTGCGGCGCCTAGGCCCACGGCGGCACCGGTCGCGGCGGCTCCGCCCATGCCGGCAAGCGCGTCGCGCGAGACGGTCTGCGGCACCGGGATGGGTGCGGCGGCGGGGTCGGGGACGCTAGGCGCGAAGGGGTCTGCCACGGCAAGCGGGTCGGGAGCGGCGGCGCGAGGCGTCGGCTGCTGCTGGGGCATGGCGGCGGGGCGCTGCTGCTGCGGGGCAGCAAACTGCTGCTGGCCGGCGCGCGGGGCGCTGGCGGCACGGCTTGCCGCGGAGTTGTTCTGGCCCAGGCCGTTTTGATAGGCGCGCTCTTCTTCGTACAGGCGGCCGAGCGTGGGGGCATCGACGTTCTCGGCAAAGACCGAGAACTTGCCGGCGCGCAGCTGCGGATCGATCATAAAGCGCACGAGGGGCTCGCCGACAAAGACATAGCGGCGCTTTTCGGCCTGCGCCTTCACAAACTCGCGGACCTCGCGCGAAAGCTCGGGGTAGAACGGGGCGAGCATGGGATCGTCGTCGGCGGCGATAAGGATGGTATAGAGTGCCGGCGCCGTGTTGACGCCGTTGATCACCAGAGTCTGATCCTCCATGTCGCGAGCGGCCTGCTTGGCAAGCTTCTTAAAGGAGAACGGGGCACGGGTGGCACCGAAGATGCCGGCCACGTGGTCCTCGAAGATGTTCAGGAAGTTCACGAAAGATCACTCTCCGTATAGGTTCTTTGGTATCCGAGCAAATAAAGGCATATCCCAACGATTATAGAGGATAGGGTTCCCGCAACCGCCGCCTTGGCGACGACCGCGGCTGCAAGGCCGGCAATTTCCATATGGTGTGCAAGACAGGACGCCGCTGCGCAGCCGATGCCGGTGACAGCGATGGCGGCGATTGCGGCAAGGTTTGAGCCCTGATCGGCACGCTTGGCATGGGCATTGAGCAGCGCAGATGACGCTGCGGCAGTTGCCGCGACCAGCACAAAGGCAGCCCAAAGGAGTGGGTCTCCCAGCGCTGCGGCAACGTTACCGAGCCCCAGCACGCCTCCGGCTGAAAGCGCGACCGTGGCCAGACGGGCAAAAAGCGCGCCCATGCCCGTTGCCGCGGCGGCGCTTGCCGGGCCGAGCCAAAATGACGCGACGCCGGCGGCGACCCCAGCTGCCAGGAAGGTATTGCCGGTCAGACAGCCAAGCGCGAGTGCACAGGTGAGTGTGGCGCTCGCGGCAGTCTCGGTGCGACCCCAGGCGATCCACCAACCGGACATGGCGGCGGCAAAGATCACCGCGACGGGCAGCATCGACAGGATGCCCTGTGCCTGCATGGTGGCGTTGGCCATGAGCACCAAAAAGCCCACAGCCGAGATGGCCGAGCCAATCTGGGGGGCCAGGCCAGCCGCCGCTCCGATCGCGATGGCCGCAATGACCAGGCCGGGAAGCGCCGCGACCCCGGCCGTTTGCATCAGCAAAAAGCTAAAGGTGCCGCACGTTAGCGCCGAGATAGTGCGCATGGTGTAGTCGCGCGCATGGCTCCAGCGCGTGCCCGCCCAGCCGAGTGCGGGGTCGACCTCGATGGCGTCGTCCTCGTAGTGCGACGGCTCGATATCGTCGAGTTCCTGCTCGTCATCCGAAAGTTCGCCAACCATTTGCTCCAGGCTGCGACGGCCCTCGCGCACGCTGCCCAGACCGGCAAGGAGCTGGTCGCAAAATGCCTCGATGCTGTTGGGGCGGTCCTGCGGCATGGGGGAGAGCGCGCTCATGAGCACGGCCTCGGCTCCCGGGGGAAAGTGTGGTATCAGCTCGCTGGGATAGGTGGCGCCGCCGATGATGCGGCCGAGCGAGTCGGCGGGCGTGGCCGCCATAAAGGGAGCGCTGCCGCACAGGCCCTCGTAGATCACACAGGCGAGGGCAAAGACATCGGCGCGCTCGTCGACCGTGCCGGTCTCGATATCGAGCTGCTCGGGCGGCATGTAGCCGATAGTGCCGCCGCGCGAACCGCCAAAGCCACCGGCGGACGACAGTCGCGCCATGCCAAAGTCGGTGAGCTTTACATTGCCCGAGTGGTCGATGAGCACGTTGGCGGGCTTAATGTCCAGGTGGAGTACGCCATTACTATGGGCGAAGGTGAGCGCCTGGCCCAGGGCATCGGCAATGGCCGCGGCCTCGTCAAAGGTAAGTGAGTGGCCGTCCACGCGATGCAAAAACTCGGCCAGCGACATGCCATCGACATATTCCATAACCAGGTAGGC
Organism: uncultured Collinsella sp.; assembly: GCA_905204365.1. GTDB lineage: Bacteria > Actinomycetota > Coriobacteriia > Coriobacteriales > Coriobacteriaceae > Collinsella. Next base: position 2,720 of record CAJKZO010000049.1, on the reverse strand, counting down.
ATAGGCTGTGTCGTGCGTAAAGTCGATGACCTGCACGATATTGGGATGTTGAAGCATAGCGGCAGTGTGCGCCTCGCGCAGGACATCCATGATGTCGCTGGCGGGCATGCCGGCACCGTTGATAAGGGGGATGCGCTTAATGGCGACGCGGCGGCGCAGGTGCGTGTCGCGGCAGATCTCGATGGAGCCAAAACCGCCGGTCGCAAGTGTCTCGAGCGGCTGGTACCGCTTGAGCAGCTCGCGAGAGCTGGTGCCCTCCAAAGGAACGTCCGGCGAGAACCGGGCGGTATGTTGCGAGAAAAGCGGCATGGCCAACCCTCGTGCGTTTAAAGTTCGTTTGCGAGCGGCGGGCGCGGGGCCGAGCCATTCGCGGTGGCATAGATGCTGCTAGTGTAGCACGCTCGGGCGGATGGCGAGGAGAACGGGATGCGAGGCTGCCTGTCTGGCTTGGCCCTCGTCTCGACCCATCCGGAAAGCGCGTCCCAGTTTTCGTCCAAATTGCGGGATGCGTTTTCCGAATGGGGTAGGCTGCGGAAACTGCATCCCAGAATATTGGCCTAGAACGGGATGCAGTTTCCGGATCGATACTCAAAAGGAAAGCGCATCCCGCTTTGATGCGGGGACTGCGGACAAAAGCTGGACCGTGATCTGGCTCGGATTGGAGTTCGCCTGAATCGTTGATGCTGGCTGGTGCAGGCGCGGAGATAAATGAGCAGCCCGAGCGATATAATGACACGCTATGGAGGCCATATGCTCTTTTCCCGCTGCTCTGCCACATCTGCTTTTACCATTGCGCTTGTCGTAATGGCGGTTACCCCTTATCACCGGTTTTCATCTTCGATCGGCTTGGCATCAGGTGCAATGACCTGGCTCGTTATCCTCGGCGCATGCCTCGCGGCGTTTGGTCATGGTGTTGCGCTCCGCAAGGGGAGAGAAATAAGACGGCCGGGTCGCCTTGGCGTCTTCGGTGTTTTCCTTGCTGCTATTGCGGTGGTTCCCGAATGGGTCGACTTGGCCTTCTATGCTCGCGGAGATTCTATCCCAATCGTGTTTGCACCAATCTGGTTGTTGCATGGTGTTTCGTGTACCTTGTGCTTCACTGGGTCGTTGCTCCTCTCATATGTAATTTGGGATACGGCGGGCTCTCCTTTGATACGGGGGGCGGCGCGGGACGGCGAAAGGGGGACCCGCCGATCGCAGAGCGCGCTTTTTGCAGAAACAATAGTTGTCCTGTCTTGCCTGCTGTTTTGCTGTCGAGTTTCATGGAGAGTCGTTCCCGAGCCATGGGGGATGCCCTCTGTAACGGCCGCATCAATTGGCATCGTGCTTTTAATTCCTCTGGTCTACCTCGTATTGGCTGCGGTCCCGCTGCTTTGCTGTCCCCGCGCCTTTGGTCGGGGGCAGGGCGACGTGTTTGCCCGTTCTGTGCTCGTAGCAGTTCCCATTGGCCTTGTTCCGGCTGTCGAGGTGGCATACTTTGCAAGCGATGCCACGGTCATTGCATCACTGTCGATGGGGTCCGCTATTGCTGTTGCCGCCTTCGTATACACATTGCTAAGGGAGAAACGGGACAACAATTCGGATACCCCTCGCACGTCCGACCCATTCGATGCGGGGGTGTTTTCCCCTGCCCTGTCTCCTCGAGAAGAGCAGTTTGTTCGGCTGCTGCTCAAAGGGAAAACGCCGGCGGAGATTGCCAGGGAGACGGGTACGAAGCCATCGACGGTGCGAACAACGCTTCACCGAGCATACGGGAAGGCGTCGGTTGCGGGCTCAGGCGAGCTCGTGGCGTTGTTTGCAGGTGAGGGTGATGCTGTAGGGCCTGAGCCGCTGCAGCGGCATGCTGACGATCTGCTGGTATCAGCTCGGACGCGCCGGCTGTTTCGATACCTGCTCACATCATTTTTTATTCTTCTTGCGGCGGGTCCCTTGGTAATGGCGGATAGCGATTGGAGTTCCGGCGTTACGCATGCAATCGCTTTTTCTCTTGCAAGCTATACATTGGGTCTCGGGCTGCTTCTGTCGCTGTGCAGCGCGGGTGGAAAACCGAAGCGCGGGGACGATCTGGATGGAGCGGATGGGGCTATCGGGCTCGGAAGCCCGTGTGTGTGGGCGATACTGTCTGCCGTGGAATGGTCTTTTGTCTATATCGCGGCATGGAGGTGCATACGCGATCCGTTGATGGCTGTGCCGGTCCTGTTTTGCGGCATAGCGTCTATGGCTTCGCTCGCCGTTAAGCTGTGCCCGTTTAAGGTTCATGCCCATACTCGGGCTATCGCGCCGTTAGTTTCGATAGGTGTGGCTGCTTTAATCTATGCAGCAACTAGGGGGCGAATTCATGGACTTGCGGTACTGACGGGGATGCTGCTCACGTATATAGTGCTGCGAAGCTGTCCGCAGCGCAAAATGCTCGGGGTATGGATGCTCTGCTTTGGGGCGACGGTTCCTGCTTGGGTTGTCTTGCTCAACATGGTGCAGGATCTGACGGTTTTCGAGCCGTTGTTCCTTACTTCGTTGCTGGGGCAAAGTTCGGCTGTCAATGTCGTCGTGGCAACGGTGATCGTCTGCTGGTCTGCGCCCATGTTCGTCACGCACATCGCGCTCACCCGCTCGGTTGAGAACGAGAAGGCCGTCTTGGAGTACCGCGCGAACGGGCTTACCGAAGCAGCTCGCGTGCGCCAGCTGGCCCTGCTTACGTCGCGCTCCCTTTCTGATGTTCA
>CAJKZO010000048.1:0-12672 GCA_905204365.1 uncultured Collinsella sp. | reverse complement strand
GCCTATGAGCGCTTTGGCCGCCACACCTTCCAGATGAGCGACGAGTTCTATCTGGACGCCGGCATCGATCCTCCCGAGGCAGACTTTTACGACGGTTACCCGCAGTACTACGACGGCATCGGCATGATCCGCTCGTATCTGGACGAGACCGACGACGTGCTGACTACCGACGCCGAGCGTCTGGCCCGCGTCCGCGAGGCCGTCGCCGCCCGCAACAAGCGGCTGCTGTGTCTCTCGGGCGCCAGCGCACGCGACACCGTGGCGCGCTTTGTGGAGTCGCCGCATGGTCTCGCCGGCACTGTCACAGCCATCAAGAACCGCTACTTTGGCGGCAACGTGGACGTGACCGGCCTCATCGTCGCGTGTGACATTCTGGAGCAGCTGCCCCAAGATCTGTCGGGGGTTATGCTCTTTGTGCCTAAGCTCATGTTCAACGCTGACGGCATGACGCTTGACGAGTATCATCGTGACGATTTACTCGCACGCCTTACCGGTCGCGGCGCCGAGGTTCATGTGGTATCGACCATGCCGCATGAGCTGCTCGATACCCTGGAGCACATCCTTGGCATTGTGCCCGCGGACTCTAACATTTCCACTGACCCTACCCATTAAAGGAGAGCAGATGAAACCTATCGTCGCCGTCGTAGGACGCCCCAACGTGGGCAAGTCCACGCTCGTTAACCGCCTGGCCCAGACCTCGGACGCCATCGTCCACGAGTCCCGCGGCGTCACGCGCGACCGCTCGTACCACACGGCCGATTGGAACGGCCGCGAGTTCACCATCGTCGACACGGGCGGCATCGAGCCGCTCAAGAGCGACGACGTCTTTGCCACGTCCATTCGCGACCAGGCCCTCGCCGCCGCCGAGGAAGCCGCCGTCATCCTGTTTGTGGTCGACGGCCGCACCGGCGTCACCGAGGAGGACGAGTCGGTCGCCCGCATGCTCAAGCGCTGCGACAAGCCGGTCTTTCTGCTGGTGAACAAGCTCGACAACCCCGATCGCGAGAACGACAGCATCTGGGAGTTCTATTCCCTCGGCATCGGCGAGCCCACGCCGCTCTCGGCCCTGCATGGCCATGGCACGGGCGACCTGCTCGACGATATCGTGGCCCTGCTTCCGGAGGAAGAGGACGAGGTCGCCGATGAGTTCCCCGACGCGCTGAACGTGGCCATCATCGGCCGTCCCAACGCCGGTAAGTCGTCGCTGTTCAACCGCATCCTGGGCGCCGACCGCTCTATCGTGTCCAACATTGCCGGCACGACGCGCGACGCCATCGACACGGTCGTCGAGCGTAACGGCAAGCACTACCGCATGGTCGACACCGCGGGCATTCGCAAGAAGAGCACCGTGTACGAGAACATCGAGTACTACTCCATGGTCCGCGGCCTGCGCGCCATCGACCGCGCCGACGTGGCGCTGCTCGTCGTCGACGCCTCCGTGGGCGTTACCGAGCAGGACCAGAAGGTCATGGGTCTTGCCATCGAGCGCGGCTGCGCCATCGTGGTGCTGCTCAACAAGTGGGACCTGCTCGACGATGACCGCAAGCGCGAGGCCTGCATGGAGACCGTCGACCGCCGTCTGGGCGTCATGGCTCCCTGGGCCCAGTACCTGCGCATCTCTGCCCTCACTGGCCGCAGCGTCGAGAAGATCTGGGCAATGGTAGACGCAGCCGAAAAGACGCGCTCGCAGAAGATCAGCACCTCGCGCCTCAACACGTTCCTCACCGACCTGCGCGAGTTCGGTCACACCGTGGTGGACGGCAAGCGCCGCCTGCGCATGCACTACGTGACCCAGACGGGCGTCAACCCGCCGACGTTCACATTCTTCGTCAACCACAGCGATCTGGTCAACGACACCTACCAGCGCTACGTGGAGAACCGCATGCGCTCGACCTTCGACTTTGCCGGCACGCCCATTCGACTCTTCTTTAGAAAGAAGGAGCAAAAGGATGCATAATCCGATTCTGCTGACCGCCATCTGCGCCGTGGTTTCGTTCTTTATCGGAGCGATTCCGTTTGGTCTGATCCTGGGCCGCGTGTTCAACCACACTGACATTCGCAAGGCGGGCTCCGGCAACATCGGCACCACCAACGCCCTGCGCGTGGCCGGCCCCAAGGTGGCCGCGCTCACGCTGCTGCTCGACTGCCTTAAGGGCGCCATCTGCGTCCTTATCGCGCGTCCGCTCATCGCGAGCGTGGGCTACGGCTTTCCGCCGAGCATTATGGCACCCGGTGCAGCCGGCGACTGGATGCTCGGCGTCATCTGCCTGGCAGCCGTGTGGGGCCATATCTTCTCGCCCTATCTCAACTTCCACGGCGGCAAGGGCATCGCCGTTGGTCTGGGTGTCATCCTCGCCTGGTACTGGCCTATTGGCCTGTCGCTGCTGGGCATGTTTATCGTGGCCGTCGCCATCACCAAGTTTGTGTCGGTGGGCTCGATTGTCGCGGCCATCGGTCTTCCCATCGCTGCCTGCGCGGTCTTTCCGTACAGCAGCCTCGGACTTAAGTTTTGCATGGCGCTGATCGGCATTACTGTGGTGTGGGCCCATCGTGCGAACATCAAAAAGCTCATGACGGGTAAGGAGTCCAAGCTCTCGTTTACCAAGCGCGTCACCGAGCCCGACGATAAGTAGGAGAGAGTCATGAATGTTGCGCTGATTGGCTCCGGCTCCTGGGGAACCGCCGTCGCGGGCCTTGCCGCCGCGAGGGCCGAGCGCGTGACCATGTGGGCCCACAGCGAGCAGACGGCCTCCGGCATTAACGGCGAGCACCGCAACCCCCGCTACCTTGTGGGCTACAAGCTGCCCGGCAACGTCGTCGCCACGACGGACCTGGCGCAGGCGCTCGACGGTGCCGACTCCATTATCTTTGCCGTGCCCTCCACACACCTGCGCAGCGTATGTCATCAGGCAGCACCCTTCATCGCCGCCGGCACCCCGGTGCTCTGCCTCACCAAGGGCATTGAGCCCGAGTCTGGCCTGCTCATGAGCGAGGTCATCGCCAGCGAGATCGGCAACGAGGCGCGCGTGGCGGCGCTCTCGGGCCCCAACCATGCTGAGGAAATCTGCCGCGGTGGACTTTCTGCCGCCGTCATCGCCAGCGAAGATCCGCAGATAGGGGAGACCTTTAAGGACCTGCTCCTGTCCACGGCCTTCCGCATCTACCTGTCACAGGACATGACCGGCGTCGAGGTTTGCGGCGCCATGAAAAATGTCATCGCGATCGTGTGTGGCATCTCCGCCGGTACCGGTGCGGGCGACAACACGCTCGCCCTCATCATGACACGCGGCCTAGCCGAGATCAGCCGTCTGGTGCACGCCCGCGGCGGTCAAGCTATGACCTGCATGGGACTTGCCGGCATGGGCGACCTCATTGCCGCCTGCACCTCGGAGCATTCGCGCAACCGCACCTTTGGCTACGAGTTTGCCCACGGCGTGTCGCTCGACGAGTATCAGACGCGCACGCATATGGTGGTCGAGGGCGCCGTCGCCGCCCGCAGCGTCAGCGAGCTCGCCCGTTCACTGGGCGTAGACATTCCGCTCACCTTTGCCGTGGAGCAAACGCTCTACAACGGTGTTACTTTGGATAGGGCGCTCGAGATCCTTACCGACCGCGTCCCCTCTCAAGAGTTCTACGGACTCAACGACTAGCGCAGAAAGGCTTCTACCATGGGTTCCATTAAAATCGCTCCGTCCGTCCTTTCGGCCGACATGGCCAACCTCAAGGGCGAGCTCGACAAGATCGCCGGCGCCGATTACGTGCACTTTGACGTTATGGACGGTCATTTTACCGGCAACCTCACCTTTGGCGTCGATATCCTCAAGGCCGTCAAGCGCTCCACCGACGTGCCGGTCGACGCGCACCTGATGGTATCGAACCCCGACGAGACGGTCGATTGGTACGCCGACGCCGGTGCCGATATGATCACCGTTCACTACGAGGCCTCCACACACCTGCACCGCACGCTCACCCATCTGCAGCAGCGCGGCGTCAAGGCCGGCGTGGTGCTCAACCCCGCCACGCCCGTTTGTGTGCTCGAAAGCATCATCGACATTGTTGACATGGTACTGCTCATGAGCGTGAACCCCGGCTTTGGCGGCCAGAGCTTTATCCCCGGTACCATCGCCAAGCTACACGAGCTCAAAGCCATGTGCGAGCGTCACGGCGTTTCGCCCCTCATCGAGGTCGACGGCGGTATTTCTTCCAAGAACATTGCCGAGGTCGTCAAGGCCGGCGCCAACGTGCTCGTGGCCGGTTCTGCCGTATTTAAGTCCGAAGATCCCGCTGCCGAGGTTGCGCTGCTGCAGAAGCTGGGCAACGAGGCCGCACAGGAGGCATAAACCCTTATGACCGCAGGTCAAAACCGCATACCCGTGAATCTTGACTATGCCGCCTCGACGCCCATGCGCGCCGAGGCGCTCCTTGCGCAACGCGAATACGACGGCAGCGAGCTTGCCGGCGTCAACCCCAACTCACTGCATTCGCTCGGCCGCAAGGCCGCTGCTCGCCTAGAAGTGGCGCGTCGCGAGATTGCCCGCAGCTTTGGCGCGCGCGTCCGTCCGTCCGAGGTTATCTTGACCAACGGCGGTACCGAAGCAAACCAGCTGGCGCTCCTCGGACTTGCCGAGGGCGCCCGTCAGCGCGATCGCAAGCGCGACCGCGTGATCGTATCCGCCATCGAGCACGATTCGATTCTGGACAACCTGCCGCTGCTGCGAGCCGCCGGCTTTACCGTCGACCTAGTACAGCCCTGCCGCGCGGGCTACATCGAACCCGCCGCGCTGAGCGACTTGCTCGGCGACGACGTGGCGCTCGTGAGCATCATGGTTGCCAACAACGAGACCGGCGTGGTGCAGCCCATCCGCGAGCTGGCCGCCGCCGCACATGCTGCCGGCGCCCTGTTTCATACCGATGCCATCCAAGGCTACTTGCATATTCCGCTCGATGTCACCGAGCTGGGCGTCGATGCTATGACCGTTGCCGCGCACAAGATCGGCGGCCCCGTGGCATCCGGCGCACTCTACCTTAAGAACCGCACGCCGCTGCGTCCGCGCATCTTTGGCGGTGGACAGGAAGCCGGTCGTCGTGCTGGCACGCAGGACCTGCGCACGCAGCTGGCCTTTGCCGCTGCCGCCCGCACGCTGGCGCCCCGCGTGGCCCAGGAGCATACGACGCTGCAAGCTCTTTCTGACAAGCTCTACGCCACGCTCACGGCTCATCCGCGTATTCATGCCACCATGGGCGACTACGCACAGGCCGATCGTCTACCGGGCATGGTTTCCATCTACGTCGACGGCATGGACTCCGAGGAGCTCATCATCAAGCTCGACGCCGCCGGCTTTGAGGTATCGGCCGGTTCTGCCTGCTCGAGCGGCAGCATGGACCCGAGCCATGTTCTCAGCGCCATGGGTATTGGCCGCGAACAGGCCCTGGGTGCACTGCGCATCTCCTTCGATGACCGCGTGAATCCGGGCGATCTGGACGAGTTTGCCCAGACGCTGCTCTCAATCGTAGGCGCCGCATGATCGTCGCCGAGCTCGAGCGCGCCTTGTTTGCGCGCTACCCCAAGATGGACGCCGAGGGCTGGGATCATGTTGGGCTATCTGTGGGAGATCCCGCTGCTGAGATCACCGGTGTTGCCTGCGCGCTCGATGCGACCGAAGCCAATGTGCACCGCGCCCAGAAGGCCGGCGCCAACGTGCTGCTAACGCATCATCCCATCTATATCAAGGCGCCCGAGGCCTTTTGTCCGGCGGATGCCACACGCCCCCAATGCGGCGCGGCGCTCTACGAGGCCGCCCGCTGCGGCGTGAGCATTATCTCGCTCCACACCAATCTGGACCGCTCGCACGAAGCGCGCACCTGCCTGAGCGAGCTGCTGGGTGCCGCACCCGTGAGCTCACTGGAGCACGTGGACGACCCCGAGGCAACCGGCCTGGGCGCGCTTGCAACGCTCAACGACCCTTGCACGCTGCGCGATCTTGCCAACCGTGCTGCCACGGCCTTCGGCAGCGACCCGCGTGTGTGGGGCGAAGCCGATCGCCCGTGCCGCACCGTCGCCATTTTGGGCGGCTCCCTGGGCGATTTTGGAGAGCTCGCCATCGCCGCGGGCGCGGACGTTGTCGTGACGGGCGAAGCGGGCTACCACGTGGCGCAAGATCTTGCCTTGCGCGGGCTGCCGGTGATCTTGCTCGGCCACGACCGCTCCGAGGAGCCGTTCGTTGATATATTGATGAACTCTGCAGTTGATGCCGGGGTCGACCCCCGTCATGCGATTAAAATACTGAACCCTTGCCAATGGTGGACTGTGACAAAAGGAGAGAACTTATGAGCGCCGGCGCTACGCTACTCAAGCTGCAACAGATCGATTTGGAGCTCGCCCGCAACAAGAGCGAACTTGCCAATATGCCGGAGCTCAAGGAGCTCGCTTCCAAGCGCAAAACCTATGTGAAGCTCAAGTCCGAGATGACCAAGCTCTACGCCCAGCGCAAGGATCTGGACATTGAGCTCGACGATCTCAACACCACCGAGATTCAGACCAACAATGCCATCGAGGCTGCCAAGAAGCGCCACGTCGACGGCTCTGACTACCGCGAGGTGCAGGACCTGGAGAATGAACTCGCCACTCTGGCCAAGCGTCTGGACAAGATCGAGCACACCCGCAAGGACGTCGTTGTCGCCCACAAAGAGGCGCTCGACCGCGAGACCCGCGCGCAGGCCATCATCGCCAAGTTCGAGGAGGGCGTGAAGGCCGATACCAAGGCCGCCCGCGCCAAGGCCGCCGACCTCCAGGCTCAGATTGACGCCGCGACCAAGGAGCGCACTGCGCTGGCTTCCACACTGCCGGCCGACGTGCTCACCGACTATGAGCGCCTGCTCAAGCAGTTCCGTGGCCTGGCCGTCGAGACCATCCAGGGCAACATCCCCACGGTCTGCCACACCGCGCTGCAGGCATCGTCCATGAGCGACCTCAACCACGACGGTAGCGAGATTACGCACTGCCCGTACTGCCACCGCCTCCTAGTACTCCCGAGCAAGGAAGCCTAGCGATGACGGCGGCATCCAACAATTCAATGCAACTTGAGGGAAAAACGATCCTGCTGGGCATTACCGGTGGGATCGCCGCCTATAAGTCGTGCAATATCGTGCGCCTGCTGCAAAAGCGCGGCGCGCGCGTCAAGGTCGTTATGAGCGAGCATGCCACCGAGTTTGTGGGCCCGCTCACCTTCCGTGCGCTCACCAACGAGCCCGTCGCCGTGGGTCTGTTCGACGACCCCTCCGATCCCATCCACCACATTTCGCTGGCGCAGGAGCCCGATCTGGTGGTCGTGGCGCCCGCAACGGCCAATATCATCGCCAAAATGGCCAACGGCATCGCCGACGACCTCATCTCCACCACACTGCTTGCGACGCCGCGACCCATCGTGATCGCACCCGCTATGAACAACGGCATGTGGAAGGCGCCTGCGACGCAGGCCAACATGGCCATGCTGCGCGACCGCGGCATGCATGTTGTGGGACCCGGCAGCGGCTACCTTGCCTGTGGCGACGTGGACACGGGCCGCATGAGCGAGCCCGAGGACATCGTCGAGGCTGTCTGCGAGGTGCTCAACCCCGTGCCTCAGGACCTGGTAGGTAAGCGCATCGTGATTACCGCCGGCCCCACGCACGAACCGATCGACCCGGTGCGCTTCATTGGCAACCGCTCTTCGGGCAAGATGGGCATCGCCCTGGCGGGGGAGGCTGCTCGCCGCGGTGCTGCGGTCACGCTCGTGTTGGGACCGACATCGCTCGATGTTCCCCGCGGCGTGGCGTGCGTACGCGTGCAGACCGCCGCAGAGATGCTCCAGGCGGCACTGAGCGCCTTCCAGACGGCCGATGCGGCCATTTGCGCCGCAGCCGTCGCCGACTACACACCCGCCGCTCCTGCCGACCATAAACTCAAAAAGTCCAACGAACGCTTGGATCGCATCGAGCTTGTCGAAACGGTCGATATTTTGGCCGAGCTCTCGCGTCAGAAGGGCGAGCGATGCGTGATCGGCTTTGCGGCCGAGACCGACAACGTCGTGGAGTACGCGCAGCGCAAGCTCGCGCGCAAGGGTTGCGATGCCATTATCGCCAACGATGTCTCGCGCGCCGATTCAGGCTTTGGAACCGACACTAACAAGGCCTGGGTTGTGAGCACAACGGGTACGCAAGAGCTTCCCGTGCTAACAAAACCCCAGCTCGCAGATACAATTTTGGACTTGCTTCAAAATTTATAAAAAAGTTCTTGCACAAGTCTAAAGTTTCGGGTTAATATACTCCCTGTTGCGAGCGAGAGCAGAGCAACAGACAAAAGCTTCGGGACGTGGCGCAGCTTGGTAGCGCACTTGACTGGGGGTCAAGGGGTCGCTGGTTCGAATCCAGTCGTCCCGACCAGAAGTTTGCAGGTCAGGCACCTAGTGCCTGACCTTTTTTGTTTTAATCACCATGATTATTTTGCTTAAAGCAACAACGTTCCCGCTCGATGTAATCACCGAATCAAAACGTGTACATCAGCCACCAAAATCGACATTTTTCGACATGTTTGGAGGCTGATGTACACGAATGCGAAATCCCCGCCGCCTAATAGCGCCCTCCACATGTCTGGACTCTCTATGCTTGCGCTGGATAGACATCGCAGGAACGGGTATAGTATCGAAAGTTTTGTCGTTAACCAGCGGGGGAGTCCTGTGGGCATCAAAAAGAAGATCAAAAAGGAGCTTATCGGCACTTCCGATTACCCGTCGAATAAGATCTTTACGATCTCCAATTTCATCACCTTTACGCGCCTGATCCTCACCCTGGTATTTCTGTACCTGTTTGTGACGGATAACAACCGTGTCATCGCCATCGTTATCTACGCCGTTGCCGCCTCCACCGACTGGATGGACGGTCAGATCGCCCGCATGACTAAGACGGTCTCGTGGCTCGGCAAGGTCATGGATCCCATTTGCGACCGTGCGCTGCTGTTCACCGGCGTACTTGGACTGGTGGTCCGCGGAGAGCTGCCCATCTGGGTCTGCGTACTCATTATTTGCCGCGACATCTATAAGTGCATCGTAACGCTTATCATCAGTCATTATAACCGTCGACCCATCGAAGAGATCTTTCCCGGAAAGATTGCCACGGCGCTGCTCATGACCGGCTTCTCACTCATGCTGCTCGGTTTCCCCGTTATTGACGGCCTGCACCTTTTATCTTCAACCCTTACGGCCTTCCCGGGCCTCAACGGAAGCTCGGTGCCCCTCGGCATCTTCTTTGTGTACGGCGGCGTGATCTTCTCCATGCTCACGGCTGTCATCTACTCCATTAAGGGCGGAGTGGCCATTAAACAGGCTCTCGCGCATCCCGAGGACGAGGACATCGACTTTCTGAACCCTGAAATCGAAGACTGATTCGTTGGGGTATGATTACGTACGGTTCACTATTTGCGGCACGTCCGCGATAAGTTAGGGGTTGTCATGGACAACATGGTTAACAATATGCCTCAGAATGATAAGACTGCTGACGCTACCTGCGTATTCCGCGTGCCTTCAAGCGACGTCACCGTTCCCGACCTCATGGCCAACGTGCGCATCACCGCCCCCGTCCTGTCCATCGTCAAGGGTCCGCAGACTGGTGCCGCCTTTGAGCTCGAGGACGACGTGACCACCATCGGCCGCGATCCCGCGAACGGCATCTTCCTTAATGACATGACCGTTTCGCGCAGCCACGCGCGCATTATTCGCGAGGGCCTCGGCGCTCGCATCGAGGACCTGGGCTCGCTCAATGGTACCTGGGTCGACGGTGCCATTGTCAATGCAGCCCCGCTGCACGACGGTTCTTCCGTTCAGATCGGTACGTTTACGCTCATCTACCACGAGAGCACGCCGGAGCGCATCGAAACCGGTGAGTAGGGCATGGCCGAACGCAACTATCTGAGTATCGGCCAAGTCGTCAACCTACTTCGAGGCGCATACCCCGATCTTTCGAACTCAAAAATTAGATTTCTAGAGGATGAGGGGCTCATTACCCCTCATCGTACGCCTAAGGGATACCGTCAGTACTCCAAGGAGGACGTTGATCGCCTGGAGGTCATTCTGCACCTGCAGAAGACCCGCTACATGCCGCTCAACGTGATTAAGCAGCGCTTGGAAAACGCCACGGACCTGTCAACGCTCGCCTACGAGGTGGGCTTGCTATCCGATGTTCCGCTCAAGACGGAGCCAAAGGAGACTAAGCAAAAGCTGCATCCCATCGAGACCATTCCCGATATGTTGGGCGTCGAAATTTCGTTTATCCGCTCGCTCGCCGAGAACGACCTCATTCGCATCATCAAGAGTCCGCAGAATCGCGAGCTTGTCGATGGTCGCGATTTTCCGATCATCCGCTACTGCTCCGAGCTGTCGCGCTTCCATATCGAGCCGCGCAACCTGCGTCAGTACGTGTCTTCCGCCAACCGCGAGTCCTCGATGTTTGAGCAGGTGCTTGTGAGCATGCTCGGCATGGATACCTCCGATGACGAGCGCGACGCCAAGCTCGAGCGTGCGTTTAAGAAGCTTCACGACCTGACGGAGGGCGTGCACACCGCGCTGCTCAAGAACCGCGTTTTTGAGTCGCTCAACGCCGTGGTCGAGGACGCCGACATCGATGCACTCGATGAGGAAATCACTCGCTCCGAGTCCACCAAGGCCAAAAACGAAGAGACAGTCGCGCCGGCTTCACACGAGGATTCTCTCGTAAAGCCGCTCAAGGTCGTCGCCCCTTCGCAATCCGGCACCGTCACCGCGGGCAAGTAACAGCTGCCGCTTATCCGGCAACCCATTGAAAGGTCATGCAATGTACGACTTCGAATCTCAAATCGTCGACATCCCCGACTATCCCGAGCCCGGAGTCATCTTTAAAGACATCACGCCGCTCTTCGGCAATCCCGAGGCGCTCAAAGCCATGACCGATGCCCTCGCCGAGCACTTTGCCGGCATGGGAATCACCAAGGTCGTAGGTCCCGAGGCTCGCGGCTTTATGGTGGGCGTTCCCGTGGCCGTCGCTCTGGGCGCCGGCTTTGTTCCCGCACGTAAACCGGGCAAGCTGCCGCGCGAGACCGTAAGCCAGAGCTACGAGCTCGAGTACGGCACCGATTCAATTGAGATCCATGCCGACGCTATCAGCTCTAAAGATACCGTGTTGATTCTGGACGACTTGGTCGCGACGGGCGGAACCGTCGAGGCAACAGGTAAACTGGTGCGAGATATGGGCGCAAAGCTTGTGGGCTACGGGTGTATCCTTGAGCTTGCGTTTCTCAACCCGCGCGAGAAGCTCACGTCGACTGACGACGATGTTGAGCTCTTTAGCCTGGTGACGGTGGACTAGCCGTTACCCTTAGTTACTGGAAAGGAAGCTACATGCGCACAGCAAACACGCACAAAAACATGGCACGCTGCGCTGCTACGGCAACCCTCGCTTGTGTTTTGGGCTTGGGCCTCGCGGCTCCTGCCTACGCCGATACCGCATCCGACCTTGCCGCTGCTCGTACGAAGCTCGAGCAGATCGGTACCCAAACCCAGCAGATTTACGATGATCTCGCCACGCAGACGCAGGCGCTCGATCAGACTGCTGGCGAGATCACGCAAAAGCAGCAGGAGATCGCCGATGGTCAGGCCAAGCTCTCGACCTATGTCGCCGGCGAGTACAAAACCGGCGGTCTGAGCCTGCTTCAGGTTCTAACGGGCGTCGATGACCTGAGCGATATGCTCAACCGTCTGTTCTACTACGGCAAAGTTTCCGATAAGCAGGCTCAGACCATTCAAGAGGTCAAGGAGCTTAAGCAGCAGCTAACCGATAAGCAGGCCGAGCAGGAAAAGAACGTCGCCGCAACGCAAAAGAAGGTCGACGAGCTTAACGCCCAGCAGGCTGAAGCCCAGAACGTCGTAAACTCCCTGGATTCGCAGCTGCAGGCCGAGCTTGCCGCCGAGGCCGAGGCCAACGCCGCACTGCAGGCCGGCATCAACGCCAGTACCGCCGAGAAGGCCACGGTGAGCAACGAGACTGCCGGTACGACCGAGAACACCAACAACGGTGGCCAGACCAGTAATAACAACAACCAGGGCGGCAACACTCCGGCTCCTACGCCGACACCTGCTCCGACGCCGCAGCCCCCCACGCCTGCCCCGGCTCCGACGCCTTCTGCTCCGAGCCAGTCCGTCGATGGCGGTTCTGTTGTCTCGCGTGCATACAGCAAGCTTGGTTGCGCCTATTCCTGGGGCGGAATTGGCCCGAACAGCTTCGACTGCTCTGGTTTTGTTAGCTATTGCCTCACTGGTCGCTATTGCCGCCTGGGCACCACGGGTACCTTTATGGGCTGGACGCGTGTGTCCGATCCGCAGCCCGGTGACGTTGTGGTCAATTCGTACCACACCGGCATTTACATCGGTGGTGGACAGATGATTCATGCTTCCGACTACAACACGGGTGTTATCATCAGCTCCGTTGCCGCCGGCATGAACAATAACTACATCTTCGTGCGCTACTAAGTCATCTTACACAGCGTGTGAATGTGGACCTCGTGGCTTTAAGTCGCGAGGTCCATTCTTTTGTCTCTATTCTTGTGCGGCTAGGGTTGATTTCCGATCTCAGCCGAACACATTGAGCGAATAGGCCATTCCCGCAGTT
>CAJKZO010000047.1:0-12701 GCA_905204365.1 uncultured Collinsella sp. | reverse complement strand
GCGGTGGCGACGGCGGCAACGAGCGCAGCCAGGCGGCGCGGGCTCGAGATCACGCGGACCTCGCCGTGGGCCAGACCGGCCTCGTCGAGACCCTTGGCGATCATGGTGCCAAGCTGCTTGACGGCATTGTTCAGCGGTGCGGAGGGCATTTCCTCCGTACCGATCTCAAACAGGAAATCCTTAGCGTCTGCCATGGCTTACGCCACCTCGCCTTCCTGGTCGGCATTCTCGTTGACTCCGGCGACCTCGGCCATGTAGGCCTCGCAGCACGCCTTGGCGACGGCGCGGACGCGCAGGATGTAGTTGGCACGCTCGACCGCGGACAGGGCGCCGCGGGCATCGAGCAGATTGAAAGCGTGGCTGCACTTCATGACGCAGTCATATGCCGGCAGCGGCAGCTTGCGCTCCAGGCAGGAATGGCACTCGGCCTCGTAGTCATCAAACTTCTGACGCATCATCTCGACGTTTGCGACCTCAAAGTTATAGGCACTGAACTCGCGCTCGTTCTCGAGGAACACGTCGCCATAGGTCATAGGTGTGCCATCGGGCAGGTAGCTCCACACCAGGTCGTAGACCGAGTTAACGCCCTGGGCGTACATGGCGATACGCTCCAGGCCATAGGTGATCTCGACGGGCACGGGGTCGACCTCGATGCCGCCTACCTGCTGGAAGTACGTAAACTGCGTGACCTCCATGCCGTTGAGCCAGACCTCCCAGCCAAGGCCCCAGGCGCCGAGCGTCGGGCTCTCCCAGTCGTCCTCGACAAAGCGGACGTCATGGTCGTTGGGGTCCAGACCGATAGCGGCAAGAGACCCCAGGTAAAGCTCCTGGGCGTTGACCGGTGAGGGCTTGATGAGCACCTGGAACTGATAGTAGTGCTGCATGCGGTTGGGGTTCTCGCCGTAGCGGCCGTCGGCGGGACGGCGGCAAGGCTGCGCATAGCAGGTGCGCCACTCGGCGGGACCGAGCGAGCGCAGCGTGGTCGCGGTATGGAAGGTACCGGCACCGACCTCGGAGTCATAGGGCTGCATAATGACGCAGCCCTGCTCGCCCCAGTACTGCTGGAGGCGCAGGATGATGTCTTGGAAGGAAAGCGATGAAGCGTTCATGCCTCTAATATCCCCTCGTCGAAACGATTACACGGTTAGGTACAGTACTATAGCGGTTTTTAGTCGATAGCGCCGATGCGGTTGAGCGGCCAGTAGCGCACAAGCGCCACAGCGATCAAATCAGAGCGATCGACGGGACCAAAATAGCGGGAGTCGGCAGAGTTTTCGCGGTTGTCGCCCATCACCCACACACAATCATCGGGGACGGTGTAAGGATAGCTCACCTGGGCGCCGGGCGCTTGGACCGAAAGCGGCCAGTTCATGCCCGTCGAATAGTCCTCGTCGAGCGCTTGGCCGTCAACGACCACCTTGCCGTCCTGCAGGTCGACCGTCTGACCGGCCGTGGCAATAACGCGCTTGACAAGAACATCATGCTCGGAGGTGCCATCGGGGTTGTGAAACACCACGATATCGCCCTGCTTGACGGGCTGACCGAGCTCGAGGCTCACCTTTTGCGCCAGGATCTGGTCGCCAATCTCGATCGTGTCCTCCATAGAACCGGTGGGCACCACAAAGGGCTCGATCACAAAGGTGCGGATCAGGAAGGTGGCCGCGAGCGCGATCGCGATGACCGCGATCCACTCAAAAGCGCCCCTCAACGCGGAATGTTGCGTAGGAACCATACTCACTCCTCGCTCTGCGAATTCGAAGTGTCAAGGATCTCCTGCGCGTAAGCGCGCTCCTCGGGCGTGAGCCGCGCAGTCTCGATCAGGTCGGGACGCCAGCGACAGGTGCGCTCGATGGCATTCTTGCGGCGCCAGGCATCGACCTTGGCGTGATCGCCGCTCACGAGCACCGGAGGAACGCCCTCGCCGTTGAACTCGGCGGGGCGGGTGTACTGCGCGTACTCGAGCAGGCCTCCGTCCTCGGCGGTCGAGAACGACTCGTCCACGTTGCTCATCTCGTCGCCCAGGGCGCCGGGAATCAGGCGTACGACGGCATCGGCAACGACCATAGCGGGTAGCTCGCCACCCGTAAGCACATAGTCGCCGATCGACAAACGCTCGTCGGCATACGCATACGCACGCTCGTCGACGCCCTCGTAGCGACTGCACACAAACAGCAGGCGCTCACTTTTGAGCAGGCGCTCGGCCACATGCTGCGTAAAGGGCTCGCCACAGGGGGTGAAGAACACAACCGTGGGCTTGGGACCCTCTGCGCTAATGGCCTCGATGGCCTCTGCAATAGGCTCGACCTTCATGAGCATGCCCTGCCCGCCGCCGTACGGCTCGTCGTCGACGGTACGATGGCGGTCGTGCGTCCAGTCGCGCAGGTTATACGCCTTAAAACCAAAAAGGCCGGCCTTGCGGGCGCGGCCCAAAATCGATGTGGACATGACGGGCTCAAACATCTCGGGAAAGACCGAAAGGGTCTCAATCAGCATGTTGTCCTCCCTACTTGTCCATATCGATCAGGCCGTCCATAACATGGACGGAAATTGTTCCTGCATCGGGAAGATCGAGCACAACCTGCTCGATCACGGGAATCAGTACCTCGCCGTACCGATCGCCCTCGACAACCCAAACATCGTTAGCGGGCGTCGACATGATCTCGACGATCGTGCCGAGCGAACCGAAGCGCTCGTCGACCACCTCGCGACCCAACAGGTCGGTATAGGCAGCGTCGAGCGAATCGAGCTCGAAGTCGTCACGATTTGCCAGCACGTAGCATCCCGTGATGCCCTCGGCGGCCGTCAAGTCGTCAATGCCCTCAAACGAGACCAGATCGCCATCGCCCGTATCGGTGACGGACACGACCGTGCAAAAGCGGTCGCGCTTGAGCGCCGGCGGCGTCAGGGCGACGCGCATACCCGGCTCTAATACAGAAGGAAGCCCCCGCAGCGGCTGCGCGAGGACCTCCCCCTTCCTTCCGTGCGGCTTGACCACACGGGCGATGTTTTTGTACTGGGACCTCAAGGTCCTAGCCCAGAACCTCTACCTCGACAGCAGTGTCGAGGCGAGCGGCCAGTGCACGGGCGAGCGTGCGAATGGCCTTGATGGTACGGCCACGACGGCCGATGACCTTAGCGACGTCATCCTCGGCGACCGAAACCTCAATCGTAGAGGCGTCGTCACCATCGATGACCTCAAGGCTCACGGAATCCGGGTCGTCGACGATCTGAACAACGAGATATTCGACGAGATCGGCGATGCGATCTGAGAGCATTGCCTCACCCTCGAGCTGTGCAGCGTCAACCTCAGGCACGATTTACTCCTCGGCGCCCTCAGCGGCCTCAGCGGCAGCCTTAGCGGCCTCGGCCTCTTTGGCGAGCTGCTTCTTGGACTTCTTGACGACGGTCTCGGTCTTCTCGCCCTCGTTGGCGGCCTTGACCAGAGCGGCGACGGCGTCGGTGAGCTGAGCGCCCTTGGACTGCCAGTCGGCGATCTTCTCGAGGTCGAGGTTGATGGTCTTGGGGGCGGTCATCGGGTTGTAGCGGCCAACCTCCTCGATGATACGACCGTCACGCGGGGCGCGGGAATCGGCGACGACGACACGGTAGTACGGACGCTTCTTAGCGCCGTGACGAGCAAGGCGAATCTTGACTGCCAAAGGAAACTCCTCCAACCAAGCAGCTTTAGGCTGCAACTACAAACAAACAGTTGAACATAATACGCCATCGACGCGGGCAGGTGAAGTCCGTGAGACCAACTTCTTCGGTGTAGTCGAGGGCAAATCCATATCTTAGACAAGAATTCGGGATTTGCAAGCACATACACGCACCCCACATGAGCTGCGCGGTATACTCATGACATGGAAAGACGCGAACATACATACGGTTATGAGGATGCCATGGGCGTCACGCCGCCTCCCTGGACGGGTCCGGCGGTGGGACTCATGGACCTCGATGCGTTTTTTGCGGGCGTGGAGATGCTCGATCATCCCGAATGGCGTGGCAAGCCGCTCATCGTGGGCGGAGACGCCGATTCGCGTGGCGTCGTGTCCACGTGTTCGTATGAGGCACGTCGCTTTGGGGTGCACTCTGCCATGGCCTCGGCCGAGGCGCGGCGCTTGTGCCCGCAAGCAATTTGGACGCACGGGCATTTTGATCGCTATCGTGAGGTCAGCGCGCAGGTCATGGCGATTCTTGCCGAGGAGACGCCGCGCGTGGAGCGCGTATCCATCGACGAAGCCTTTATCGATATCACACCGGGCCGCTTTGCGCCCGAAGACCCGCTGCTGGTTGCGCGGCGTATAAGCGACCGCGTGGCAGCGCTGGGAGTGACGTGCTCCATTGGCGTTGGCTGCAACAAGACGGTCGCAAAGATCGCAAGCGAGCGGGATAAGCCGTTTGGGCTGACCATCGTGCGCCCCGGAACCGAGCAGCGCTTTTTGGCCGCGCTGCCGGTATCTGCCATGAGCGGCATCGGGCGCTCGGCCGAGGAGCGACTGCGCCGCATGCGCATCTACACCCTCGGCGAGCTATCACGTGCACCGGAATCCACCTTGGCCTCTATTTTTGGCGTCAATGGCGAGCGCATGCGTCAGCGTGCGCTGGGACTCGAAATCTCTGAAGTCACGAGCCTCGATGAAGAGCGCGAGGTCAAGTCGATCAGCAATGAACGCACCTTTGCGAAAGATTTGACTGAGCGTGGGGATATTGAGGCGGCGATTGCGCTGTTGGGAGAGTCAGTGGGACGCCGTCTGCGCCGTCAGGGACTAACAGGCGCCACGGTGACGCTCAAGCTTAAGTATTCGTATGGCAGCGGGCGTACGGCACAGCGCCGGCTGCCTCATCCGACCGACGATGAGAACATCTTCGTGGCGGTTGCACTCGAACTGCTCGACAACATCTGGCAGGAAGGAATGCACGTTCGCTTAGCAGGCATCGGCATGAGCGACTTTGACCATCAGGGCGGCATCCAGACTGACCTGTTCTGCGAAGTCGACGACCGCGGAGCCCAATCGAGCGACCGTCGCGACCTCTCAGTCGCTATCGACGCCGTCCGAGACAAATTCGGCGACACCGCCCTTTCCTTCGGCCGCCAATCCCGCTTCAATAACTAGTCTTTTTTGGACGGGGGGTTGCTGCCTTCCGTCCGACACGGCATTGGTAGTCAATTTGGGACGGGGCTATTTTAGCTACCCCTATATATCGGTTGAGATTCATTCGGCCTAATTCATTCACCGTCAGCCAAAGGGTAGCTAAAATAGCCCCGTCCCAAATTGACTACCCCGGATGCCCGGTTTGGCGAGCGTAGCAAGAATTACCTCGCCTGAAATGAGCTACTTTTCAACTTTGACTTTTTGAATCGTGCAGTGGCCGATGCCCGTGAGGCGCACGATCTGCTTGATCGAAAAGCCCTCGCTTTTGAGCTTACGGATACAGTCATCACGCACGCCCTTGGGCAGAGCGTTGAGATGGTGAGGCTCGTATGGTTTGAGCAACGCCTGCGCAAACTCAAGCGCGTCAGCATCACTCACATGAGCGCCATAACGGAAGCAATAGCCATTGGGCTCGCCCGAGGTGCTAAATGCAAAAAATCTCTGGGAATTCCCGAGCAACCCGAGCACGCAATCAGTCTTACAAATTCCCGGATAGCCCATATACTCGCTAAAGCTGCTCCAGCGATAGAGCGAAGCAGTGCCAATTCTGGCTTTCGCAGGGTTATCGTGAATGTAACGAACACAGTTGAGCAGCTGATCATCATCGAGAATCGGCACACTCTTAAATCGATCCTGGAAAACAGAACCTCTCCTGCCTGTCTTAGAATTGAAATACATGGCATACGCCGTCGTAATCGAATGCATGCAATCGCTCAGGTGAGCATGCCCGTCATCTAACAACAAGTGAATGTGATTATCCATAAGGCACCATGCGATGACATCCACTTTGAACTTCTGGCATTTCGAAGCTATCAGTCGAATCAGATAGAGTCGATCGTCAGCATCCTCAAATATCAGCTGACCACCACAGCCCTTTTGGACGACATGGTAATAGCCGTAAACAGAGATTTCCCGCGCGGTCCGAGTCATACGCATCTCCTCCTCTACAGATAACAAATACGTTACCCGAGTCGGAAAGCTAAATATCACGCAATGAACCGCAACTCGCTTCTATCGGCGAACGGTAGGTAGTAGCTAAAAAAGCCCCGTCCCAAATTAGCTACTTTGGGCAAAAAGAAAGCCGGGCAGGTGCGGAAAACCGCAACTGCCCGGCGATATGTGTGAGGGTAGCTAAACCCCATCTCAAATGAGCTACTAGAGGAGGTTGAGGGGGAGCTGGGGGGCGTCTCCCCAGAGTTTCTCGAGGCGGTAGAAGTCGCGGGCTTCGGGAGTGAAGACGTGGACGACAACCGAACCGTAGTCCATGAGCATCCAGGTCTTCTGCTCGCGGCCCTCGATGGAGAACGGATGCTCGCCGCAAGTCTCGGCGACCTTCTCCTCAATTTCATCGACGATCGAATCAACCTGGCGGTTGTTGGCGCCGGTAGCAAGGACAAAGTAGTCGCACACGTCGGAGAGCTCGGTCAGGTCGAGCACCTGAACGTCCTCGCCCTTCTTGTCGTAGGCGGCTTGTGCGGCAGCGCGGGCGACATCCTCGGCGGCGACACCGCTCGCGGACAGCGAGGCGGCGGTGCGGTCGGACGTGGCGACGAAGCTCTTGTGCTCCACACCTTCAAGAATCTGCTCGTCGGTCATGGTCTCGTCGGCCATGGAATACCTCTTTCTAGACGCACCCGAGCTAGCGCAGCTGGGCGTAATGGTTGTAAATCGTAATAGCCGTGGGATAAAGATAGCGCCCGGACTGGATCACATAGACCAGACCCTGCGCAAAACAGGAGAAGAACAACTCGTCGAGCGAGGACTTCCCCACCATCTTGCGCAGCGCATGCGCATAGTCGCCGTGGCGGTTTGGCTCGATGGCATCGGCCACAAAGACCACCATATCGAGCGGCGTCATGTCGCAGGCACCCACGGTGTGACGGTCGACAGCCTGGAAAACGGCCGGCGACAACTCGGGGAAAAGCTGCGGAAGCTCATAGGCGGCAACAGGGCCATGCAAAAGCGGCGTCGCGGCAGAAGGAGAGCCGGCAACCTTGATGCCATAGTGAAGCGCGCGGGCCACGAGCTCGTCGTCGGAGAGCACTTTATCCCAGTCATGGATCAGGCCGGCGGCAGCGGCATCAAAGCGGTCAACGCCGTAGACCTCGGCCAGATGAAGTGCGGTCTCGGCAACACCCAGCGAATGCACATAGCGCTTGCGCTTATCCTTCATGCGAACATCAAGCAGCTCTTGAATGCGCCTGAGCAGCGCGCGCTCATCGCCCTCAAACTGATCCTCTACCGACAACGTAGACCCCCATCACTCAAAATCTTCTTGGCCCAAATCGGCATATAGCCTGCGTTTGCGAATGTAGCCGAGCACGGACTCGCTCGTAAGATAGCGCACGCTCATGCCGCGGGCAACTCGCTTACGAATGTTCGTCGAGCTGATCGCCAGCGCCGGAATCTGAATATAGCGCACGTCGAACGGCAGCCCCGACTCTTTGATTCGGGCACGCGCCGTATCGATATCAAAGCCCGGTCGCGTTGCCGCAATAAAAGTAGCAAGCTCAGCGATTCGTTCGGCATCATGCCAGGTCACAATATCGATAATCGCATCGGCACCCGTAATAAAGTAAAGCTTCACCTGTGGCGGGTAAAACTCGCGAAGGGCATGTAGCGTATCGGCTGTATAGGTGACACCGGCACGATCTATCTCGAAGCGGCTTGCCAAAAAGGCCGGGTTCGCAGCAGTGGCGAGGACCGTCATGGCATAACGGTCCTCAGCAGGCGTCACCGGTTTGTCAAGCTTAAAGGCGGGAGAGCCGGCCGGCATAAAAAGCACAGCGTCCAAGTCGAGCGACTCGCGAGCCTGCTCGGCGGTCACCAGGTGCCCGTAATGGATGGGATCAAAGGTGCCACCCATAATGCCGAGCCTAAACTCCTGCCCGTCCTCTAGAGGAAGCTCGGGCAGACCGATTCCACCGCGCAGCGACATGGCTTACTCGCCCTCCGAGGTCTCGGTATCGCCCGCGGCATCCGCCGCATCGACAACCTCGACGCCCTCATCCGCAGCATCGGCCACGTCAATGGCTTCAACGGCAACGTCCTCGCCAGCATCCTCGAGCTCCTCGTACTCCGAGAAGTCCTCGGCGCCCTCAAAGTCAAAGGCGCGCTGGCAAATGCGGACCTCGTCGCCCGCACGGCAACCGGCCTTCTCGAGCGCATCGTCGACACCCATACGCGCAAACTTATGCTGCAGGTAAATGACGGCTTCCTCATTTTCCCAGTCGGTCTGAATGACCATGCGCTCGATGGCACGACCGACCACGCGGAAGGCACCGGGCTCTTCCTGGACAATGCGGAAACGCTTCTCTCGCTGCAGGCGACGGCGCTCCCATTCATCGTCGCGCAGGTCGACCGGCTCATCGGAGACCGCCAGCTCGGCGCGGAGCTTGGCCACCTGCTCACCTACGGCAAGCATCAACGTATTGAGACCGGCGCCCGTCACGGCAGACACGGCAAAGAACATATGTCCATCGTCGAGCGCTGCGCGCTTGAGGTCGGCAATCTAGTAGGCCGTGCCCCGCGCATCGCACTTGTTGGCAACGACGATCTGCGGGCGCTCCGAAAGCTCGGCGCCATACTGCTCAAGCTCGCGGTTGATGATGCGATAGTCCTCAACCGGATCGCGATCCTCAAAACCGCCCGTCATGTCGACGACATGCATGATCAGGGCCGTACGCTCAATGTGGCGCAGGAACTGGTGACCCAGGCCCTTGCCCTCGCTCGCGCCCTCGATGAGACCGGGGACGTCGGCAACGACGTAAGAATATTCGCCAGCACGCACCATGCCGAGGTTCGGCACGAGCGTGGTAAACGGGTAGTCGGCAATCTTGGGACGGGCGGCACTCATGCGCGCGATGAGCGATGACTTACCCACCGATGGAAAGCCCACGAGCGCGGCATCGGCCATAAGCTTCATCTCGAGCTCGATCCAGTGCTCCTCGGCCGGCTCGCCCAGCTGAGCGAACGCGGGCGCGCGGCGCACCGACGTCACAAAGTGGGTATTGCCCAGACCGCCGGCGCCACCGGGCGCCACGACGACGCGCTCGCCGTCGTGCACAAGGTCGGCAATCTCGAACATCGGGGTCTGCGTCTCGGGGTCGAGCTCGCGTACCACGGTACCCATAGGGACCTTGAGAATCAGGTCCTCGCCGCTCTTACCGTTACGACGGGCACCCTGCCCGTGCGTGCCGCGCTCGGCGCGGAAGTGATGCTTAAAGCGGTAATCGATCAGTGAAGACAGCTGAGCATCGGCCTGGATGACGACATTGCCGCCACGACCGCCGTCGCCGCCATCGGGGCCGCCCTTGGGGACAAATGCCTCGCGCCTAAACGACATGCATCCGGCTCCGCCGTCGCCGCCGCACACGTTAATGCGGCTGATATCGGTGAACTGTGACAACAGAATCGCCTCCTACAAAAAAGAGGGAGACCCTTGAATCCTAAAACTCAAGTGCCTCCCACATATGTGCTCTATGAAGGGTGAATTACGCGTTCGCGAGCGGGCGTACGCTGACCCTGTGCTTGATACCCTTGTGGAACTCAACGGTACCGTCGACCAGCGCGAACAGCGTGTCGTCCTTACCACGGCCAACGTTCTCACCCGGGTGGATGTGCGTGCCGTGCTGACGGACGAGAATCGTGCCCGTGGTTACCGTCTGGCCGGCATAGCGCTTCGTGCCAAGGCGCTGACCGCGGGAGTCACGGCCATTACGGGAGGAACCGAGTCCTTTTTTGTGTGCCATTGTGTATACCTACTCTTTCGTTACGAGTGTAATCTACTCGGCGACGGGAGCCTCGGCAACAGCCTCAGCCTCTGCCTTGACAGCCTTCTTGGCGCGGGAGGTAGCCTGAACCTTCACGATCTTCAGCTTGGTGAGCTGCTGACGGTGACCCTTCAGACGACGATAGCGCTTGCGCTTGTGGAACTTGAAGACCAGCTGCTTCTCGCCCTTGAACTGCTCAACGATCTGAGCGGTAACCTTGGCCTTGGCCAGCTTGTCGGGATCGGTGACGATCTTCTTACCATCGTTGAGGAAGATAACCGGCAGGGTGACCTTGTCGCCCTCATTGCCCTCGATCTTCTCGACGGTGATGACATCGTCGGTGGCGACCTTGTACTGCTTGCCGCCCGTGTTAACGATTGCGTACATGTTTACTTGCCCTTCATGCATCAGTTAGTGCAACAGCCGAATATAGTAGCAGGCGAAAATACCCCCGTCAACGAGTATGTGGAGCAAATCCACAAGTTCGCACAGGTATGGGGCTGACGAGTCGGCCCTCGTCGTCCTCGCATGCTTGATTCTGACGCTCGACATCGTAGGAGCAGATGGTCACGAGGTCTTGCATACCGGTGGAAACAATAGGTGCATCCACGCCCAGGGTCAAGCCCTGCAACAAAACATCAGCAGCGGAAAGCAAAATTTCCGGACGCATGGAGCCCTCGTTGTCGGCATGGGTGTCGAGCATGAGCACCAAATGGTCCGGGCGCTCCCCCGCCGTGAGCTCATAGCCAACGAGCGTGTGATCCAAATCCAAGCGCTTGCTCTTTTTTCCGCGCGCGTAGTCGATGCCATGGTCCGCGCGCAGCGTGTCGATCGCACGACGCACCTCGTCGACGCTTACGGGCGCCTCGGGGTCCAGATGCAGGTCGATGCGATACGACAGGCGCGTGAGCTGCGCCGTCAACGCCGGCGTGCGCACGTCGATGTACGCCGCCTCGATAGGCGCCAGATCGGCCGGAGACGCCACAGACAGGCGCCCAAACGCCTCGTCGAGCGCCACGAACTCGGTCATAAACAGGTCATACCACTCGCAGGTCGACGACGTACCAACCGGTAGCGCCGAAGAGAAGCCCACGCGCATGTGCGGGGAGAAGCCCTGCGTGACGGCATAGGGAAGTCCCGCACGGCGCACGATGCGCTCAATGGTATGGATCACTTCGAGATGGCCCAGGTACTTAAGGCGATCGCGCTTGCCATAGCGAACACGAAGCCTAAAGAGCGAGGGGTTGTCGGTCAGGCGCTCACTCATGCGCGATCACCCATCAATACATTCTTGGCGTGGAGCGTGGGGCAGATCCCGCAGCCGGTGCACGACGTGCGGGTGCAGTCGGGAGTCGTGACGCCCTCGAGCGAGCGACGGTACTCGCGCTCGAGGAAGCCGCGCGTGCAGCCGGGGCTCACGTGCTCCCACGGCAGGCGCCAGTCCAACTCGTAGGGCAGGTGCACGAGCTCATTAAGGTCGATGCCGTTTTTGGCAGCAGCTTCCTTCCAGTTATCGAGCGAGAAATGCTCTACCCAGGCGTCAAAGCGAGAGCCCGAGCGCCAAGCATCGATGATGACGGGCGTCATGTCACGACCGGCGCGGGACAGCGCGGCCTCGATGAGCGAGGTCTCGGCATCGTGGTAATGCACGCGGACGGCACGGTTGCGACCGCTCGTGATAAGCAGCTTCTGGCGACGCTTGACGTCGTCGTAGTCGAGCTGCGGGCACCACTGGAACGGCGTGGCAGCCTTGGGGATAAAGACCGAAACCGAGATGGACACCGAGCTCGAGCCGCGACGAGCCTTGGGCACCACGGAACGACCGAGCTCCAGCACGTGATCGGCCAGATTGGCGATGGCCACGATATCCTCGTCGCGCTCGCCGGGAAGGCCCATCATAAAGTAGAGCTTCATGCGGTTCCAGCCGGCCTCGAAGGCCGCCTTGGCCGCACGGTCCAGGTCCTCCTCGGTCACGTTCTTGTTAATGATGTCGCGCATGCGCTGGCTGCCGGCCTCGGGCGCGAACGTCAGGCCGCCCTTCTTTTCGCCGGCAACCGACTCGGCCATATCCACGCCAAACGAATCCAGGCGCTGCGACGGAATAGACACGCGAATACCCGTATCCTCCAGGCGACGGTTGAGCCTGCCGAGCACGTCGCGAATGCAGGAGTGGTCGGTCGTGGAGAGCGAGGTCAGCGACACCTCGTCATAGCCGGTCTTTTCCAGACCCTGAATCACCGACGAGACGATCTGGTCGGCCGAGCGCTCGCGCACCGGGCGATACGTCATGCCGGCCTGACAAAAACGACAGCCGCGGGCACAGCCGCGCAGGATCTCGATAGACAGGCGGTCGTGGACCAGCTGCGCATAGGGCACACACGACTGCGACAGCGGATTCGTGGCGCCGAAATCCTCGACGACGCGCTTGTAGACCACAGGCGGCGCATCCTTGCCCTCACGCGGCACGGTGTAGCCATGCGGCGAGCAGGGCTCGTCGTGACGAACTTCATAGAGCGACGGCACGTAGTTGCCGGCAATGGATGCGAGCTGCTCGACAATCTGCGCGCGCGGGACTCCTTCGTCACGCAGACGGCGATGCAGCTGGCAGGTCTCGAGCAGCGACTCCTCGCCCTCGCCGATGAGGATGGCATCGAAGAAGGCCGCGTACGGCTCGGGGTTGTACACCGAGGGGCCGCCGGCGATGATAATGGGGTCGTCCTCGGTGCGGTCGGCGGCTAACAGCGGAATGCCGGCGAGGTCGAGAGCCTCGAGGAAG
>CAJKZO010000046.1:0-13006 GCA_905204365.1 uncultured Collinsella sp. | reverse complement strand
GCGGTGTCATCTCGAGCCATTGCGGCCCGACCGCCTTCGGTGCGGTGCTCACGCTTAAGGCGTAAAGGCTGTAGGCGAGCATTCTTCGGCTTCACATCTCGACATGGGCTCCCGTCACGGTAATGGGGGATAGATTAAAACGTGCCATTCTAGCCCGAGACGTTTAAACGCAAACGTATAGGCTAGAATGACTCTGGCATTTATGTAGCTAAAACCAATGAGAGGCGAGGTAGCGGGAATGGCTGAGATGACGCTCGAGGGTGTGGACGCTCGTCCCGAGGACTCTGCGTTTGCCCTGGGCCGCGTACATTCGATTGAGACGATGGGAACGGTCGATGGACCCGGCATTCGCTTTGTGGTGTTTGTTCAGGGCTGCCCCATGCGCTGTGCGTATTGCCACAACCCCGATACCTGGTCGGTTAACGGCGGCACCATGGTGACCGTCGAGCACCTGATGGACGAGTTCCAGAGCAACCATGAGTTTTACCGCAGCGGTGGTATTACGGTATCCGGCGGCGAGCCGCTCCTGCAGCCTGAGTTCTTGGCCGACCTGTTCCGCGCAATGCACAACAACCCCGATGGTCGCGTACATACCTGCTTGGATAGCTGCGGCTATGCGTTCGACCCCGCGCATCCCGAGAAGTTCAATGCCGTACTCAACGAGACCGATATGGTGCTGCTCGACATCAAACACGCCGATCCCGTCGAGCATAAAAAGCTGACCGGTTGCGATCCCGCACGCATCCTGGCGTTTGGTGATGAGCTTGCCCGTCGCAAGATTAAGGTCGTTATCCGCCACGTGGTGGTGCCCGGCATTACCGATACGGTTGAGGAGTGCGAGGCACTCGGTCGTCTGATTGCCCCGTGGCATAACGTGGTGGGCCTGGAAATGCTGCCGTATCACACGATGGGTGTCGTCAAGTACGAGCAGCTGGGAATCCCCTATAAGCTTGAGGGCGTTCCACAGATGGATACTGCGCGCATGCCCGAGTTGCGCAACGCCGTCATGACGGGCATGAAAAAGCGCCGCGCGGAAATCAAAAACGCTATCGGCTAGCGAGCCATTTTCATGCACTCATTGGGGACAGACTTAAATGAGTGCCCCTGGGCACCAAGTTGATTGCCAAAGAGCCCCGTCAAGTTGCGGTGGAATAGTTCTTGTTTTTTGGCTTATGCCGCCCAAACAGGAACTATTCCACCGCAACTGCGTTTTGGGCGGAGATGCGCAACAGAATCGTGCCATTTGGATAAATACGCTTGTGGTTTCTTTAAAGACACCTTAAACGCCGCTGAATATCTTTGGAAAGAAATGCCTGCTCGGTATTATGCTGCTCGTATATGAACGGTAGCAGTCAGGAGACCACGTGCGAAACAACGCATCGCGGGACGAGTATGTGCCGCAGCATAGCAGCAGATATGAGACGAAGGGCACGTCTTCGCGTGGCCTTGCTGACGCTCGCATCCGCGTGACGAAGATTACCGCCATTGGGATGCTGACGTTGGCGGTTATTATCCTCGGAATTACCGCCAAAACCTACGCGTCGGAGCGAATGGCACACTCAGATGCGTCAACGGTACAGACGCAAAACAAAAAGGTCTCTGAATCTAAAGCCACCGCAAGCCAAACCCTGTCGACGGCGAGTCTCAAGACGAGGCTTTCGAAGGCGGACTTTAACGATATTCCCTCAGGCGATACCGTGCAGACCTTCTCACTGGTTGATAACCAGATCCCCGTCCTGGAGGATGAGGACCTCGCCGCGCTCCAAGATGCCCTGAGTCAGGCGCAGGAGCTGGGCGATGTGGGCGTAGTGTTCTACGACCTATCGAGCGGCAAGGGCGTGACGTATAACGCGGACGCCGAGGTGTACGGTGCGAGTAGCTACAAGGCGCTTTATGCGTTGTACATCTGCGAATCTCTGGTCGAGACGGGCCAGGTCTCACTCGATGATTCCCTTGGCACCTATGGCGGCTACAACATGGGCTGGCAGACGGTGCGCGACCTGATTGAGGCCGCGGTCGTTAATTCGGACAACGATTCGTTTATCGCGTTGCGTGCGGCGTTTGACCGTGTCGGTTACGAGGATTGGATTGTCGGTCTTGGCGTCGATTACGATACCGCACTCGATCCGATGAGTGATTTCCCAACCTATTGCCCGCGCACCTCGGCCAAGTTGTGGTGCGAGATGAGCGAGTATCTGAGCCATGATACCGAGACGTCACAATGGCTGTCGGGCCTTCTGGCCTCTACGGCCCGATCGTTTATTCGTGACGGCATTGCGGACGACCAAGCCTTGGTGCGCAACAAGGCAGGCTGGATTAGCGAGGATGGTTGCTATTCGACATACGATGCGGGCCTTATCGACATCGATGGCCGTACCTATGTCATGAGCATCATGACATCGATGCCGTGGAGCGACCGCTCGAGCGAGGTCACGGCTGCGATTGCAAAGGCTCTGTTTGATACGCGAGCTGCGCTGGCCTAGCGTGTTCGTTTGACGAGGTCAAACAAAATGCTGGTACCATACCGTGGTTGAGAATTTCGTATAGGTTTGGGGAATGGCATGGCTACCATCGCGATTATCGGTGCACTCGAAAAAGAGATCATGCAGATTAAGGAAGAGCTGAGCGACGTCTGCGAGGCACAGGAGGCGGGCTTGACCGTTGTGAGCGGTGAGTTTGACGGACTGACGCTTGTCGCCACAACGGCGGGTATGGGTACGGTAAACGCTGCCGCCGCAACACAGCACCTCATTAGCAAGTATGCTCCACAGGCAGTTGTGCTTTCGGGTATCGCGGGCGGTTTGAACCCCAAGCTCCATATCGACGACGTGGTCATCGGCAAACGCCTGCGCTATCTGGATACCGATACCGCGCTTATCGCCGAGTCTGCACCGGGGCTCGAGGAGTTTGGCTCGACGCCTGCGCTGGTCGATATTGCTGCCGATGTGCTTTCTGAGCGTGGCTTTGTCAACGCTTCGACAAATGCAGCCGCCTCGAACGAGGGCGCAAAGCAGTTCCTGGTCGGCACGATTGCCACGGGCAACCGTTTTGTGACGGGCGCTGCCATGCGCAACGACGCTATCGAGGCGACGCATGCCGATTGTGTCGGCATGGAGGGCGCGGCGATTGCCCATGTAGCAACTAAAAATGGTGTCGATTGCCTGGTGCTGCGCGCTATCAGCGATAATTGTGATGAAGCGTACGATGCGATTTGCGACCGCGAGTTCGACCTGTTCGAGTATGCCCGTACCGCGAGTGGCATTACGCTCGATATCGTTCGCCGTATCGCTACTATCTATTAGCGCGCTCTTTTGTAAGAACCTACGACCAAGGAGTGTCCATGGCCGATTCCATTAACTACCAGCTTGCCAAGTTCGTCGCCAGCTATGGCAAGGTTTCGCAGATTCCCGAGTCCACCTGCCCCGAGGTGAGCTTTGTCGGCCGCTCCAACGTGGGCAAGTCGTCGATCATGAACAAGCTTTTTGGCCGCAAGAACCTGGTGAAGGTTTCGAGCACACCGGGCAAGACGAGCAACATCAACTTCTTCGAGGCCGACGACGTGCACTTCGTTGACCTGCCGGGCTATGGTTTCGCCCGTCGTTCCAAGGCCGAGCGTGACCGCTGGGCAGAACTTATCGGCGACTTCTTCGACTCCGAGCGCAGCTTTAACCTGGTTGTGTCGCTGGTGGACATTCGCCATGACCCGAGCAAGCTCGATCATGACATGATCGACTACCTGCAGGGCAACGAGTTCAACTTTATCGTCTGCCTCACCAAGGCCGACAAACTCAGCCGCACCCAGCAGGCCCGCCAGGCAGCAGCCATCAAAAAGCAGCTCAACGTTCCGGCCGAGAACGTAATCATTACAAGCTCCCAGACCGGTACCGGCATCGACGAACTCAAAAAGCGCATCGCCGAGGCTTGCCTCTAGTAAGGGCTCTTGGCAGGCAATAGTTTGCATCTATCTATATCACCCCAGTGATAGTTGTTGGTACACTATCACTGAGGTGATATTTTTGTTTGGAGGTCGATATGGAGCTTTGGCACGGGTCGGAGGTTGTTGTCGAGCATCCGTCGTTGGGTAAATGCAGACAATTCAATGACTATGGGTGTGGGTTTTATTGCACGCCACATGAGGAAATGGCAATGGAGTGGGCATGTCGGACCGAGTCCGATGGTATCGCGAATCGATATGAGCTCGATATGGATGGTCTTGCGGTCTTGGATTTGGAGTCCGGGGAGTTTTCAATTCTCAATTGGCTTGCGATTTTGGCTAACAATAGGGAGTTCAATGTTTCGACACCGCTGGCGCGCGAAGGACTTCGCTATCTGCTGGATAACTGCCTGATTGATATTTCTCCCTATGACGTAATTCGAGGTTATCGCGCCGACGATTCCTACTTTTCGTTTGCAAGACAGTTCGTTAACGGCATGATCTCGCTTAGGCAACTGCAACTCATTATGCGTTTGGGCGATTTGGGCATCCAATACGCTCTTATGAGTGAGCGTGCGTTTTCAGCAATCAGATTCCGCGAATGGAGGCAGGCGTTGGGATCTGAGTATTATCCCAAGCGCTTTAAGCGAGAACAGAACGCGCGGCGCAAGTACCTGGAAACTGTGAATGGATTCGACTCTGAGGGTGTCTACATTAGGGATTTAATGACAGGGAGGGTTGATTTAGATGATCCAAGAGTTGACGAATTGTGGACCGAGTAGAACATATCCCATCTATTACCTCGAGGATGCAATGAGCAACCTCGGCGACTGCTTCGACTATGCCGTGAACGACTATGGAGCGGAAGGGTCCGAGGTCGCTGAACTCTTTTGCCTGAGCGGCGTAGCCCGTGAGTTTGAGCGTGGCAACGCATGGGTCGTATCGGGAAAATCGGGCGTTGAGCTGTTCGCGCTTATCGCCGAAAGGTCGGGCTATCAGAGCGGATCTATACCGGATCGCACCTATCGTTTTGAGAAGACGCCAGAGTATTGGACAGGCTGGATACTGGCATATCTGCAGTGGCGTTTAGGGGAGTCTTTCGAAGACCTGCTGCATGTCGTTCCGTTTGACGCACTGCGCAGTCTGTACTATCCCTGGCACGAAGCCTCGGAGGAGCGCGTGGCTCGCCTCGTCTGCGATATGGCGAAAAAAGCGTCCAGGCAAACCAAACTTGCGTTAGCAAGAAAGAAGCTTAAGAAAACCCAACAAGACCTAGCATACGAATCGGGTGTGTCACTCCGCTCAATCCAAATGTACGAGCAGCGCCAGAGAAACATCAATGAAGCTTCGGTAACAAGCGTAAGAGCCATAGCAAAAGCCCTTCACTGCAACATCGAAGACCTCCTAGAACCAGTCTTCGAATACAAAGAAACCAGCGCAGCCTAAAAGAGATGCAAGCCACTGATTGCTCAAGATGCACTTCGAGCAATTAGAACAGCGAAGCCGGCTGTCTCGTTGGAGCGTGCAGGCCTTGTTGATATTTAAATCCGCTTTCATATTGAAATGCCCCGCCAAGCTAAAGTGCTCGGCGGGGCAATTTTTGATTGACGATGCTGCCAGGGGTTGATTTTAATATGTCGCGAGTAAGAGGCGTCTGAATTTAGTAATCAAAGAAAATTATTCAATTCGAGCGCTTAGCCAGTACTCTCCATTCGAAGCTACGATTGCGTACGTAATTCCATTTTTGACAGTTGGCGTATCTACGCAGGCAGCACCAACTTCCTTGGCGTCTGAAAACGAAAGTGTTGGATCGATTGCTTGTATAGTTGCCAATGCAGTCGCCGCGGCATAGTCGGAGTTTTCGAAGTACATGACTATGTTTTTGAAGCAGTTTTCGGATCCAAGATAGCTGAGTAGCACCGGGTTACTCGAGTCCGAAAAGAAGCCTCCAATACCGGCAATCTTTGAACCGTTTTTGATCTGAAGTTCGAGCCCCATGCCGCTATCGTCTAGTTCGTAATCCGCATTCATGCTGCTGCAATTGGGGATATCGGAGAATTCCTCGTTAAGTCGATCAATAAAGCCTTCAGGTGAAATTGAAAACTTTCCGTCGCCAAGAAAAGATGTGATTTCCTTCTCGTTGCGGGTGTCAACGACCTCTCCGCATCTCTCGCATTCTCGTATTTCCTTCGAAGTGGCATCTACGTAGTCGACTTCTTTGGTCCACGAGCCCGGTTGGTGTCCGAGTGGCTCCCCTTTCGTTTCGCCGCAACGCTGGCAGGTCTTCGGTGTCGTACAAGTTGCTTCTTCCCATTCGTGCCCGAGAGGTTCTCCCTCGGTTTTGCCGCAACTTTTGCATACACGGGGGCTAGTGCAGGTTGCATTGGCCCATAGCTTGTGGCTACAAAACAATTGAGGAAACAGCATGGGCAAACTGAAGATGATGACAACTGCCACGGCAGCTGCGATTGCCGCTCGTTTTTTATTGCCTAATTTATGAATGGCCCGCGTTAGAAGTGAGTCGTTTTCTTCATTTTTGCGTGCGCCGTCATCTTCGTTTGATGGCGGAATTTCAGAGGAGGGGGTGTCGCTAGCACCATCAGAAAACTGCTCGGCTTTGAAATCCGGCTTCCGCTCGTCGGGCTCGCTGAGTGCCTTTTCCTCGTCGGGCTCCTTCATCTCGTCATTCATGTTTATCGAGGCTCCTTCCTAGCTATGAATCTGCGATGGGCATTTTTGATAAGCGGAATGGCTGGTGACATAAGTATATCCCAGTTTGGGATATATCAAAATGGAATATAGCGTAAACGGCATGAACGTTGATGCTAACAGGACATGCGGAAAATGCCTTTCCCAGATTCGTCGGGAGCAAGGTATCACTCAGGTTGAACTCGCAAAGAAACTGGGGGTACCTCAGTCGTTCATCTCAAAGGTCGAGACCGGGGAACGCAGCCTTAGGGTTTATGAGCAGTTTGTCTATGCGGATGCACTCGGAATTACTGTTGAGACGCTAGTACGTAAACTTGGGACTGTTTTGAGTAGCGAAGATAATTAGATGACGCCACGCATCGATTATCAATTTGAAATTAAAACAGAGCTATAGGGCGAATGAGATGCTGGGAAGTGCGCCTTTATCAAATAGAAGCCAAAAAATCAGCCCGGCGACTTTCCAGAGCGTAGGTTCCTGTAGCCGCCGCCAGCGAAGTTAACGTAGGAGAGGCCAGGGACTTTGCCCCCAAATCTTTCCGCAGGACGGCAGGACCCCCGCCGCACGAAGTGCGCAGCGGGGGTCCTGCCATGTCCGAGGACGATTTGGGGGCAAAGCCCCTGGCCTCCCCGGCGGGTATACGGGACGGCGACTACAGGTATTCGATCTGGGCGCCTTCCGTGTCGCACGTCAGAATGTGCGTGTCACACTTGGGGAACTGTTCACGCAGTTTGACCTGCAGGAACTTTGCCACGATGGTGTCGTCGGTCACAGCCATGAGGGTCGAGCCGGAGCCACTGATCCAGATGGTCTTGGCGCCTCCGTTAAGGCAGGTGTCGCGCACAGCGTTGTAGTCGGGGATGAGGCGGCGACGATAGGGCTCCTGAATGCGGTCGTCATTAGCGGCGGCAATCAGGTCCAGATCGCCGGTCTCCAGGCCGCGCGTCATACCGGCGATGCGGCCCATCTGCCACACGGCGGTGGAGAGCGGAATCTCCTGCGGCACGACCTTGCGCGCCTCGCTCGTGTGTACCTCGTAGGGCGGAATCACGGTAATAAAACGCAGGCGATCGCTCACCTCGTAGCGCAGGCACTGGGGGAGCGAATCGGTCGGCGTAAAGGAGCAGACGGCGCCGCCCAGGATAGCAGGGGCGACGTTATCGGGATGGCCCTCGACCTCGGTGGCAATGCGGACGAGCTCAGCGCGATCGACGGTGTGGCCTGTCAGTGCGGCGGCGGCCATAATGCCGGCGACGACGCAGGTGGAGCTTGAGCCCAGGCCGCGGGCGACGGGCACGTCGGTCTGAATGTCGATAGCGACGGGGAAGGCCGGCTCGCCCCATGCGGCCAGTGCATCCACAAAGCTCACGTAGACCAGGTTATTCTCGTTTTGGAACTCCTCGGGGCAGCCCGTGATGGTGAGCTTGTCGGCGCGCTCGAAGGTGAAGTGCGAGTAGAGGCTGACGGCCATGCCGAGGGTGTCGTAGCCGATGCCCAAGTTGGCGCTTGTTGCTGGGACGGTGATCTTGATCATGTGAGTCCTCCTGGCGTGCCTGGCTGTTTAGTTCGCTGCTCGGGCAGTCCTGCGCAAGACGGAAAGCACATTAAGTGCTTTCCTTTGCGTGCGGAACTCGCGACGAACTAAACAGCCAGGCACGCTGTGCGCGTTCGTCATCAACCCGGGGGTTATCTGATGAAAGAAGGTGCGCCGGCTTTCGCCGGCGCTTAATGAGGGATCTAGTTGGTGCTCATTCGTTTTGCTGCAGACTCTACGTAGCTTGCCATCTCGTCGACGTCGCAGACGTCTTCGAAGCGGACGGGCTTGGACTCGAGTTCGGCGAGCTGGGTCGGGGCGACCGTGTTGGTGGCCTGCTCGAGTACACGCATAGCCTCAAAATCATCCTTGGGAACGTCGAGGCCCAGGGCGTCGCAGCAGGCGCGCGGGAACTTGTAGGGGCTGGCGGTCGAAAGCAGCACGCGGGCCTTGGCGCCCTCGGCGGGAGCGACCTGCTCGAAGACGTGATAGCCGCAAGCGGTGTGCGGGTCGATCACGTAGCCGTTCGCGTCCCAGCAGCTCTTGATGGCAGTGCGGACCTCGTCCTCGCTGGCCCAGCCGCAGCCAAAGACGCTCTGAATCTTGGCCAGCAGCTCGGCGGGCACCTCGTAGCGACCCGTCTGCGCCAGCTGCTCCATAAGGCCGGCAACGAGCTCGCAGTCGCCATCGGATAGGAAGTACAGCATGCGCTCCAGGTTGGAGCTAATAAGGATGTCCATCGACGGCGAGATGGTCGTGAAGAACGGGCGGTTACGGTCGTAAACGCCGGTGGTCAGGAAGTCGGCAAGCACGTTGTTCTTGTCGCTCGCCACGACGAGCTTGGCGACGGGCAGACCCATGCGCTTGGCGTAGTAGCCGGCCAGGATATCGCCAAAGTTGCCGGTGGGCACACAGAACTCAACAGCGTCGCCGGCCTCGATAGCGCCGGCGCGCAGCAGCTGCGCATAGGCGGCAAAGTAGTAGACGACCTGCGGTACCAGGCGGCCGACGTTGATGGAGTTGGCGCTCGAAAGCACCGTGCCGGCAGCCTCCAGACGCTCGGCAAGCTCCTTATCGGCAAAGATGCGCTTGACGGCGCTCTGGGCGTCGTCAAAGTTGCCGCGGATGCCGCAGACGGCGACGTTATCGCCCTCCTGCGTGGACATCTGCAGATTCTGCACGCGGCTGACTTTGCCCTCGGGATAAAAGACGGTGATGCCCGTGCCCGGCGCGTCGGCGAAACCGGCGAGTGCGGCCTTGCCGGTGTCGCCCGACGTGGCGGTGACGATCATGATGCGCTCGGCGCCGCCGTTCTTGGCGGAAGTGCGGGCCATCAGACGGGGGAGCATCTGCAGGGCGACGTCCTTGAAGGCGCTCGTGGGGCCGCCAAAGAGCTCCATCACATAGGTCTGAGGGGCGTCGGCGCCCGGCGCAGCGTCGAGTTTGACGAGCGGCGTAACCTCTTCACTCGCGAACGTGCCGCGGTATGCCTCGTCGACACACGCCGAAATTTCTTCGGCCGTGTAATCATTCAGTAACATTCCCAACACATCTTGAGCGATTTCAAAGTACGATTTATCTGCAAGCGAGCTGATATCGACCTGCTGGGTGCCGAGCTCGTCCGAGACAAACAAACCCCCGTCGGGAGCGATGCCGGTACGGATTGCCACCTTACTTGAGCACGATAAAGTGCGTCCTCGTGTACTATGATAAGTTCCCATATAACACTGCTCCTCGGATGCCTTGGTCCCAATCGGTGACCCCATGGTATCAGAGCACGCAAAACAGGTTTGCAGAGGCTTTTAGAAAGGTAACCTCCACGCCATGATAAAAATTGCCAAGTTTGGCGGCTCGTCGGTCGCCGACGCCGAACACTTCAAGAAGATCAAAGCCATCGTCGATGCCGACCCTGCCCGCCGTTTTGTGGTGGTTTCCGCCTGCGGCCGCCGCTTTAAGGGCGACACTAAGGTAACCGACCTGCTCTACCTGGTTAACGCGCACGTTAAGTATCACGTGTCGTGCGAGGAACTACTCGAGGACATCGGCCAGCGCTATTTTGATATCGCTGACGAGTTGGAGCTCACCTATCCCATCCGCGAGGAGTTCGCGGCCTTTGCCGAGCGCGCCCGCTCGGGCGGCTACTCTACCGAGGAGCTCGTGAGCCGCGGCGAGTACTTCACCGCTCGCCTAATGGCCGAGTACCTGGGCCTGCCGTTCCTGGACGCCGCGACGGTTGTGGCGTTCCATCATGACGGTACGCTCAGCATGAACCGCACCTCCGAGCTGGTGCAGGAGTACGGCCAGCAGGGCGG
Organism: uncultured Collinsella sp.; assembly: GCA_905204365.1. Taxonomy (GTDB): domain Bacteria; phylum Actinomycetota; class Coriobacteriia; order Coriobacteriales; family Coriobacteriaceae; genus Collinsella. Next base: position 2,519 of record CAJKZO010000046.1, on the reverse strand, counting down.
CTTTGTTATGCCCGGTTTCTACGGCGCGACGCGAGAGGGCCAGATCAAGCTGCTCGACCGTGGCGGCGGCGATATCTCGGGCTCGATCCTGGCCAAGTGCCTGGGCGCCGACCTGTACGAGAACTGGACCGACGTCTCGGGCTTCTATTCTGCCGATCCGCGTATTGTTCCCGAGGCTCAGCCCATCGCCCGCGTTACCTACGAGGAGCTGCGCGAGCTTTCGTACATGGGTGCGAGCGTCCTGCACGAGGAGGCCGTGTTCCCCGTGCGCGAGGCTGGTATTCCGCTGGTCATCAAGAACACCAATGCGCCGCAGGACCCCGGCACCATCATTAGCGAGACGGCTGACGAGGGTGAGGCAGAGCCCATCATTACCGGCGTGACCGGCAAGCGCGGTTTTGTCGCCATCAACGTCGCCCGTGACCGCACCAAGCCCCGCGTTGGCTTTATGCGCCGTGCGCTTTCGGTGTTCGAGCGCTATGACGTTTCCGTCGAGCACATGCCCACTGGTGTCGACCGCTTTGGCGCCGTGGTGCAGGAGCAGGATGTGCACGATTCGCTGTACTCACTTGTGGGCGACATCCAGCAGGAGGTCGAGCCGCTCGAGATCGAGGTTGTCGAGGGCTTGGCGCTCATCGCGACCGTCGGCCGTAACCTGCGCGGTCGTGCAGGCATCTCGGGCCACCTGTTTGGCATGCTTGGCCAGGCCGGCGTGAGCGTGCGCATGATTTCGCAGAGCTGTGACGAGATCAATATCATTATCGGTGTCGAGGAGAAGGACTTCGACCTTGCGATTCGGACCATTTACCGTGCCTTCTCCGATGAGAACGGCATTGTGAAGGTCTCCGATCTGGAGGCTCCCGTGCCGGCCGATCCCACCCTGGCCGCGCTCAAAAAGTAGCGACTGCTCGGTAGATTTTTGGGTCATGTCTCAAAAATCTACGGCGGGGCGTTTCGTTTCGGTTTCGTTTCGACGGGGCGGGTTTCATGCCCGCCCTGTTCTTGTATAAACTGGCAACAATAATCGGCCTGCTCGGCGTGCGGGCAAAAGCCACAACCTTTAAAGGGGGAAGCATGAAACAGTACACGGTTGCTATTTTGGGCGCGACGGGAGCCGTGGGCACCCAGATGCTCGAGTGCCTCAACGAGCAGGAGTTCCCGGTCGGCAAGCTCAAGCTGTTGGCAAGCGCACGCTCCGCGGGCAAGACCGTCGAGTTCCGCGGCGAGCAAATCGTGATCGAAGAGGCTTGCCCCGAGGCCTTTGAGGGCTGTGACATTGTGCTTGGCGCTGCCGGCGACGATATCGCCAAGGAATTGCTGCCCGAGGCCGTAAAGCGCGGCGCCGTCGTGGTCGACAACAGCCATGCCTTCCGCATGGATCCCGAGGTGCCGCTGGTCGTGCCCGAGATCAATGCCGACGACATCAAGTGGCATCACGGCCTTATCGCCAACCCCAACTGCGCGACCATCATCGGCCTGGTTCCCACGTGGCCGCTGCATCAGCTTGCCGGCGTGAAGCGCATGATCGTCTCGACGTATCAGGCGGCTTCTGGTGCCGGTGCTCCCGGTATGGCCGAGCTCGAAGCGCAGCTTGCTGCCCTGGGCCGTGGCGAGGAGATTCCCGAGCCGCGCGCATTTGCCGCCCAGCTGGCGAGCAACCTGATTCCGCAGATTGGCGGCGTCAAGGAGGAGGGCTTTACCTCTGAGGAGATGAAGCTACAAAACGAGGGCCGTAAGATCATGCACCTGCCCGAGCTGCGCGTGAACTGCACCTGCGTGCGCGTGCCTGTGCTGCGCTCGCACTCCGAGAGCATTACGCTCGAGTTCGAGCGTGACATTACGGTTGACGAGGCCCGTGTTGCGCTGGCTGCCGCTCCGGGCGTGAAGCTGGTTGACGACATGAGCGCCGAGGATGCGCACGACCGCTTCCCCATGCCGATGGATACGTCCGATCAGGACCTGATTTGGGTCGGTCGCGTGCGCCGCGACATCTCGAACCCGGAGGCCGCGCGTGGCATTACCTTCTGGTGCTGCGGTGACCAAATCCGTAAGGGCGCGGCAACCAACGCCGTCCAGATCGCTAAGCTGCTCTGCGAGTAGCGGTTGACCTGTCCGGCGGGGGCTGGGCTTAGTTTTCAAAACGTCCTCGACCATGTGTGGCGCCTTGTTCTGCTCCTTCGGAGCCGCGGACAAGGCGCCGCACTGGTCTGCGGAGTGTTCTGAAAGCTAAGCCCGGCCCCCGCCTGCGGTGACTCGGCTGCGAGCGGCCAGCGATGGGGCCGTTGTTGGTTGGGGCCGCTGGGCTGATGTGAGGGCACGTGGCCGCTGCGGGCCCTGGTCCCGGCGGCGGCCTCGGCGCTTTGCGCCTGCCGCCTTGGGGGACTGTGGGGCGCGGCCGGCAGCTGCGGCGCGTTGCGCCTGCTGCCTGTGGGGACTATGGGGTCGTGCGGCAGCTGCGGCGCTATGCGCCAGGAGCCTTGGGTGACATTGGGGTCGATTAGGGTTGTCTGCACAATTAG
>CAJKZO010000045.1:0-13193 GCA_905204365.1 uncultured Collinsella sp. | reverse complement strand
GGGGGGGTGGTTTTATGTTGTCTTCTCCATTGCCCTGCTCACTCCTTAACCCAATTTATGTCCTTCCCTTTCTGTGCTTACCCCCCTACAACTTAACCCGCGCCCGCCGGCCCCGGAGACCCTCCCTGCCGTCACTTTGTTCGAGTCGTTGTTGTTCCTCGCCGCTTCCGCGGCTCGAGGTCCCCGTTCTCCTCGGCGGGGTTGTCTAAGGTTGTCGCTGAAGCTCTGCCTTTTGTTGCGGTTAGTCCAAGTCAATAAACTTGGTGCTTAGGATCTTGCCGTCTTTGACGAGCATTCTGGCCATGGTGGGGCCTCGGGTGCCTCTGGGGTAGCTGGCGCTGCCCGGGTTGAGGACTAAGCAGCGGCCCACTTGGGCTTCTTTGGTTACGTGGGTGTGACCGTTGATGGCTACGTCTACGGATCCCACCGGAAGGTCTTCGCGGTAGTGGGCTACGGCGAATTTGAGGCCTTCGTAGGTAAAGAGTGCAAGACGGTCTACATCGGGGCCGTAGTCGCGGTAGTAATCGTTGTTGCCCAGTACGGCCCGCACGGGGGCGATGGTGCATAGGTGCTCGTAGTCCATCTCGGACGTAAGGTCGCCGGCGTGGATAATCAGATCCGCGCCCTCAAGCTCGTCCAGGAGCGCAGGCGAAAGATAGCCGTGGGTGTCCGAGATAATGTCGATGCGCTTGGCGCTTGCACTGTTCATGGGATCCCTTCCGCAAAAAACGATTCGGCAGATACATACAAAAAAGGCCCCACGGCTCCGCAGACGATGGGTCTACAGGGCTGCGGGGCCAGTGTGCTAGAGACTCAGGGCCTTCTTGAGCGGCACGACGCGGCGGCGCGAAACCGGCACGCGTTCGTCGACGCCCGTAATGCCCAGCTGGATGGCGCCCGAGGGCACCGTCTCCACATCCGTGACGCACGCCAAGTTGACGATATAGCGGCGGTGAACACGGAAGAAGCCAAAGTCGCAGAGCTTGGCCTCAAACTGCGCCAGCGAGGTCGTCGACAAAAAGCGATCATCGACGGTATAGATGCAGGAGTAATCATCCTTGGCCATGATAAAGCGAATGTCGTCCACGGGAATGAGCACCTTGCGGCCGCCCTTTTCCACCGGGATACGCTCGATGGTCACCTTGCTGTCCGTAACCGGCTTGGCGCGTTGCATGACCTTCTCGATCGCGCGATCCAAGCGAGCTTCCTCGACCGGCTTCATCAGATAATCGACGGCATCCACGTCGAATGCCTCGACCGCATGGTCACTATACGCAGTCACAAACACGATCGCCGGCGGATTTTTGAGCTTATGCAGCGCCTCGGCAAGTTGCAGGCCCGAGGCACCGGGCATCGAGATATCGAGAAACACGACATCCACGCGACTTTCCATAAGCATCTCGATGGCGGAGCGGACGCTCGACGCCTCCGTGATCGTGCCGATCTTGCCCGTTTGCTCGAGCAGGAAGCGAAGCTCCGAGCGAGCCGGCGCCTCATCATCCACAATCATCGCACGCAGCATAGGGATAAAACCTTTCGTCAACTAACTACGCCGGGCATCCGTCGCATGACGTTGAGCCCGTAGCCTTTTATTTTACTCTTGAATGTCGAAGATGCTCTCTGACAAATCAAGATGAAGGAGCACTTTGGTGCCCTTGCCCGGCGCCGATTCAACACGCGTATAGGAGTGCGGCCCATAAAAGCGATGGATGCGCTCCGAAATATTGTGCATGGCCACACCGGCGCCGCCACCCTGGGGAGAGCTGGCGTCGGGACGGGCAGAGCGCTCGTCAAACAGTCTGGCGGCGGTACCCTCATCCATGCCCACGCCATTATCGGCCACGGCAATCAAGATTGCATCCTCGCCGTCTTGGTGAACGGTCACGTCGATCCTCAGGGCGTCGTCATCGCCCATACCATGACGTACGGCGTTCTCGACAATCGGCTGGATCACGAACGCCGGCACCAGCGTATCTTCCACGTCCTCGGACACATCGAACGTCGCAAGCACGCGGTCCTCGCCAAAGCGGGCCTTCTCAAAGGTAAGGTAGCGCTTGGTCTGTGCAACCTCGCGCGAGACCGGAATAAGCGATCCCGAGTTGTCGAGCGTGGCACGATAGAACGATGAGAACTCACGAAGCAGTTCGCGGGCCCGCAGCGGATCGGTGCGCGTAAACGATGCAATGGTGTTCAGCGTGTTGAACAGGAAGTGCGGGTTAATCTGCGCTTGCAGCGCACGCACCTCGGCGCGCGCCGTGAGTTCCTTTTGCACCTCGAGCTCGTGGATGGCGAGCTGCGTGGACAAGATCTCGGCAAAGCCCGAGGCAAGCGCGTACTGGGTACGGTCGACGGCGCGCGGGGTCTTGTAGTAGAACTTGAGCGTGCCGACGGTACGATCGCCCACCTTGATGGGGGCGATAATGCCGGCGGGAACTTGGTTGTGCGAGCCGTCCGAGCCCACGACATCCACCATACGGTTGAACGACTGCACGATGCCATGTTCGATAACGTAGCGTGTGGCAAGCGTGTGGATGGGAGAATCTGGCAGTAGTTTTTCCTCAAACTCTCCCGCGCAGGCAAGCACGTTGCCCTCGTCGGTGATGGCCACCGTCATGGCGCGCGTCTCGGGCAAAATGCGCCGGCACACCAAACGCGCCGACTCCTGCGTCAGACCGCCCTTAATGTCCTCGAGCATGGCCGAGGCCACCGAGAGCGTCTCCTCGGTGTACTGGGAGCGCACCGAATCGGGATTGAGCGTCAAAAAGATAAAGATGCACAGAAAGATGCACAGCAGCGCGCAGGCAATCACCGTGGCGATCGGCTCGATACCGGTCACCAAGGCAAAAATAAAGTACACCAGCACGCAAATGGCGCAGGCAACGGCAATGATGCGAAAGATTGATATTGAACTATCGCGCTGGGCGCGGCGGTCGATCATTCGGCCCCCTCCAGGATACTGATCAGTTGTGCGTCACGCCAAAGCCCGTCCATGATCTTGGGCCAAAAGCTCTGGAAACGCAGGTAGCTTGCAGCGTTTTGGCGCGCATAGGCCTTTGCCTCGCCGATACCATGGCGCCAAATGCGCAGGTAGCCCTCATGCTCGCGGGTAAACACGCTGCGGACCATAGCGGTCTTGCGCACGCGGGCGTCGAGCTCGAGCGAAATCCACGGGCCCGGGTAGGGCATGAGCGATGCCGCCGTAACGGGAATGAGCTCCTTTTGATGCGCGGCGAATGTCAACTTGGCCCGTTCGTAGTACCAACGGTATACATCCTGCATAAAGCGCGGTGAGCGCTTTTCGGACTCCGGAGGCAGATGGCGCACGGTCCACTCGTTATCGAACCACACGTCGTAGCCAAACATGCGCATGTTAAAGAGGTAATCCAAGTCCTCGCCGCGGGTGATAAACGGGTCAAAGGCCACGCGCGTAAAGGCGCGGGCGTGCAGGGCCATCAGGCCGCCGCACACGTAGTTAGAGCGCGAGATGCGGGTGCCCGAGAGCGCCTTTTTCATCCAACGGTTGAACTCGATGCGCTTGGTCCACCAACGATGGCAGATGCCCGCCTTGTCCGTGGGAGCCAGCGGCGAGCCGTCGCGATCGTAGAAATAGCCGCTCTTGACCAAGATCGGCAAGCCCTGACGCGTCTGCTGCCCCAACGCATAGGTCGCGCGCTTCATAAAGTCGGCGTCGATGACAGTCTCATCGTCATCCAAAAAGATAACCGCGTCATGACCCAGCACAGCGGCACAGGCTAGCCCCATGTTGCGGACGGCACCGTAGCCTCGCAGGCTCACGCACTCGCCCGAACCCTAGGGCGCGATCTGAGCAACCCGGTCTGCGATGCGCGAGGCCTGGGTGTTGGTGACAACGGTGACCTTGAGCGTGGGATGCGCGTCGACAATCTCGCGCACGCGCAGCGACACATCGGCTGTGGCAGAAACGGGACAGACCACCAAAAGGATGATGCGCGGGATGTCACGTACCTGCTCAAGCGAGGCCAGGCAGCGGTCGAGTTCGGGATTGTCGGCGTTGAGTCGCGTCGAATGGTCATAGGTGCCAGGGGCGTTTGCGCAAGCGTCATCGCCCGCCCAATACGTTGGAATCACGACTGTGGCGTTCATGCCTTACCCTCCCTGCAACACAAAAACGGGACGCCGCCAAACACAGGCGACGCCCCGCGACCTAGCTGATTCCATCATACCCACTTGGGCAAATCATTGCTCGCAAGTCGCAATGTTTATTGCGGATAACCCCAAAAGAGTACCGTGGACAGGCACAATAGCCGCTCGCTCCTATGCGGCATGCTCTGCCGCCCGAGTCATGCGGGACAGGCGGACCAGCAGCATAAAGCCAACGATCAGCAGCACGCCAATGGAAAGGACGCCCAGCGACGGGTTGCCGGTCAGCGAGGTGACGACCGACACCAGGAAGGTGCCCATAACGCTTGCATAACGACCAAAGATGTCAAAGAAGCCGTAGTACTCGTTGGACTTTTCCTTGGGGATAATGCGGCCAAAGTAGCTACGGCTAAGCGCCTGCACGCCGCCCTGGAACAGGCCGACCATAATGGCAAGCACCCAGAATTCAAAGGCGGTCTTTAGGAAGAACGCGGCGAACAGCACAATGCCCATGTAGGCGGCGACTGCCACCAGGATCATGTTGAGCGTGCCCACGCGTCCGGCGAGCTTGCCGTAGATGATGGCGGATGGAAAGGCCACGAACTGCGTGACGAGCAGCGCCAGGACCAACTGGGTCGAATCGATGCCCAAAGCCGAGCCGTAGCTGGTAGCCATGGAAATGACCGTGTGCACACCGTCGATATAGAAGAAGAACGCAATCATGTAGACCAGCACGGTCTTGTTGTGGGCGATCTCGCGCATGGTGTGTCCGACCTCGGAGAACACACCGCCCACGATGTGGCCGATAGTGTCCTCGGGACCGCACTCGCGCCCGTACTTTTGCTTATAGGTGCGAATGAGCGGCAGGGTAAAGATGAGCCACCAGGCACCAGTGATGATAAACGACAGACGCGTTGCCAGCATGGTGGGGACGCCAAGAGCGGGGCCACCCATGATGAGCGCCAGGCAGATGACGAACGGCACGGTGGAACCGATGTAGCCCCAGGCATAGCCCGAGCTGGACACGGCGTCCATGCGCTCGTCGGTGGTAATGTCGGGCAGCATGGCGTCGTAGAACGTCATAGAAGAGTTAAGGCCGATGGTGCACAGCACGTACACGGTCAAAAATGCCATGGCGGACATTGGGATAGCCTGCGCCAGGCAAAGCACCAGACCCGTGAGGAAGAAGCCCAAGAAGAACTTGATCTTGTTGCCGGCGTAGTCGGCAAGCGCGCCCAGAATGGGCATGAGCATGGCGATGACCAGCGAGGCGATCGTCTGCGCATTGCCCCAGGCGACCACCAGGTCGGCCGAGGAAGCGCCGGTATTGATGGCGTTAAAGTAAATGGGCACCACCGAGGTATTGAGCAGCACAAGGGCCGAATTGCCCACATCATACATAACCCAGTTACGCTCGAGCTTGGTGTATTTCATGGACAGGGACCCTTCGTATTCGCCCGATATGCAGTTAGTTCATCGTACCCCAATTGTCCAGAGGCGCCGGTAAGGATTCGGCAAAGGGGCACGCACGAGCCCTACTCCTCGCGGTCGAACTCTTCGTCGGCGCCGAGCACGCGACCGCTGTAATTGACGTGGTTGGTCACGGCTTCCATATCGCCGGTCTCGATAAAGCGGGCGACGGTGAGCTCGTAATCGAGCAGTGCGCGGTCAAAGACCTCGGGGAAGCTCTCAGTCGAGACTTCATCGGTAAAGGGGCTCTTCCATGCCAAGTGGCCCAGATTTCCGGTACGCTCGGGCAGCTCGGTCGTCACGCGGTGCGCAAGGCCGTCGAGCAGCGAATAATCGTGCACCAAGCCCTCGAGCAGGGCAATCGCGCGCGTCTTGGCCGAACCGGCGGGCTCAATGGCGCGATAGAGCATCTGCATGTCCGAGACGGCGCCGGCGTACTCCCCCGCCGGGATGTCGATACCGTACACGCGCCCGGCGACGTAGCTCATCAGCACACCGGCCACGCGATTGATGCGGTCGGTGGTGACGATCTCGCCCGCCGGCGGATAGTCCTCGACCGTGGCACCGTCGCGCTTGAGCTGCAGCATCAGCACGTCCAGGTCGCTTTCGAGCACGGCGTGTACTTGGCTGCCCGAAGCCTCGAGCTCGGGATCGGAATCTACAATGCCAAACTGCTGCTCGTAGACAAAGGGGTGGGCATTGCGGTCGAGCACATAGTGCGACAGCAGGCCCAGCGCAAAGGCGCGACCCAGATTGGCATCGCGCGGCTGCAGGTGCGACACGCCGTCGCGCAGGCACGAGAACTGGCGCGACATGCGCGAGCGGTGCATGACCTGAGCAAGCAACATACAGTCGGAAATGCGCGGCGTGAGCATGTGGAAGAAAAACGGGTCGGGACCTTGGTTTCCCAGGATAAAGGCGATGCGCTCCTCGTCGGACGTAATAACGCCCTGCGGAAGACGGTCGATGCTTTCCTCGCCAAACAGATGATGCGTAATGAGCGCGGGCATAATAATCCTTTCGATTTCATTCGATGCAATCCATTATGCCCACCGCACAGTCATGCCAAACCTGTAACGGCAAACGATGGCACACCGACCCTTACGCAAGCCCCAAGTGCGATTTGACCTCGGCAGCGCGACGGCGGGACACGGGCACCATCGAGGTTACGCGATCGAGCCTGAGCTCCATCAGGCCCGTGGAGCCGATCTCGACATTATGTACGTCTTCCAAATTAACCAGATAGCTGCGGTGAACGCGGATAAAGCCCTCGGAGGCCAGGCGACGCTCGAGCGAGGAAATCGACTCATTGATCAGGTACGTCCCCTCGGCGCAGACGGCGTTGCAAAAATCGGCGCGCGCCTCAAAGTAGCAGACATCCGCCACGGGAATGAACACCTTTTTGCCCCCGCGATCCACCGTCAGGCGCAAAGGCTGGCGCGGAGCATGGACGACGCGGCGAGCCCCCAGGGCAGTCTCGATCTTGTCGAGCGCCTTTGACAGGCGGGCATCCTCGACCGGTTTGACGATGTAATCGACAGCATCGAGGTTATAGGCATCGGCCGCATACTCGGCAAATGCCGTCACAAACACCACAACCGGCGGCGTCTTTAGGTTCTGCAGCGTCTCGGCAAGCTCAATTCCCGAGCGACCGGGCATGGTAATGTCTAAAAACAGCACGTCGGGCTTGTTCGACAGAATCGACTCCACGGCTTCGGTGACATTGCCCGCCTCGGCAATCTGACCCACACGCGTATCCTTTTTCAACAGATAGCGTAGCTCAGCCCTAATTGGAGGCTCGTCATCAACCACCAGGATGTTCCAGCCTTCGGACATATGCGCTTCCCCTCTTTTTCTCTCAATCCAACCGCGTGCTACACCGTTAGCGGCGCCGGCTCATGCGGCTCGCCGTTCAACTCAACGATGACCTGCGTTCCCACGCCCTCCTGGGACTTCACGCGCATGCCAGAATCTTCTCCGTAAAAGAAATGGATGCGCTGAAGCACGTTGAAGAGCGCCAGGCCGCAACCTCGCTTGACGGAGCCGTCGGCGGTAATGCTCTCGGGCTCCTCTCGGCGATGCTGCTCAAACAGATGCGCGCAGACTTCTTCGCTCATCCCGATGCCGTCATCTTCGACGATAATCTCCAAGCCGTCATCGGTCTCAAAAGCCCTAACACGAATAGAAAGCGGCTCGATCTCGCGCTGCGCATGCTTGATGCAGTTTTCGAGCAGCGGCTGCAAGATAAACGGCGGTACCAGGCTGTCGCGCACCTCAAAGTCGATGTCGACCGAAACGCGCAGACGGCCGTCGCCATACCGGGCCTGCATAAGATTGATATAACGAGTGCCCTGCTCCACCTCGTGCTCGAGCGTGGTGAGCGTATCGGAGTCAGAAAGCGTCTGACGGTAATAATTGGAAAAATCGATGAGTAACGATCGCGCCTTGTCGGGCTCGGTTCGAACGAGCGACACGATCGTGCTAATGGTATTGAATAGAAAATGCGGATCGACCTGCGACTGCAGGGCGCGAAGCTCAACGCGGGCTGTGAGCTCGTCCTGGCGCTCGAGCTCAAAGCTGGCGAGCTGCGTGGAAATTAGGTCGGCAAAACCCGAGGCAAGGGCCGTCTGGCGCATATCGATGCTGCTCAGGCGAGGGTAATACAGCTCGAGTGTGCCCACGCAATGCCCGCGCACGGTAAGCGGCGCGACGATGCCGGCGCGCAGGCGGGGAAAATAGCCGCCCGTCTCATTGGAGGTGTCACGCGAAAACACGCTCTGCTCGCCCGTCTCAATCACACTGAGCGTGGTCTTGAGCACGACCGGGGTGCCGGCGGGGCACTTTGCCGAGTCCTCGCCCCAGCTTGCCAACACCTGCTTGCCGTCGGTAAAGCAGATGGCAGAGGCGATGGTCTCGGACAGGATGATTTTAGAGGCGCCCAGGGCCGCTTCGGGCGTAAGGCCGCGCGACGTGTAGGCGAATATTTTTGATGCGATGGCGAGCGTACGGTCGGTTGCGCTCGATGTGAGGTCGTCGGGGACCACAAAGACATACGAGAAAAAGAAGCACAGCATGACCATGCCGGCAATAACGACAACGCCCGGAACGGGATTGGGATTATCGGTTAAATCCCAGATAAGCAGCAAGATAAGCGCCGGAACGACAATACCGAGCAGGATGGCCTGGACCACATGCTGGGCCGTGCGAAAGACCTTGGTAGAGTTGTAGCTCTTGCCCAGAATCAGCCTGTTTAAATCCACCGTCATCCCCTTTTTTCTATCGCACCCATAGCAATAAAGAGGGCCGCAAGCGACCCTCTCCATTGCATTATGCAATCAAAAACTGTGTTTTACATCCAGCCATCGACAAACGGTATCTTAGGCGCTGTATTTGTTGGCCTCGCCAAAGGTGCCAGCCTCGACGATCCAGCCATCCTTCATGATGACGTCCATGTTGTCGGTGTTGAGCACGTGGATGTCGGCGGCGACGTCACCGTTGACGACCAGCAGGTCGGCGCACTTGCCGGCCTCGATGGAACCGGTCTCGTCCTCGATGTGGCACATCTTGGCACCGTTGAGGGTGGCGCAGGTGATGGTCTCGACCGGGGTGAAGCCGATCTTGTCGACGAACTCGTACATCTCCTCGATGGAGCAGGTGCCGTACGGGGTGACGAAGGAGAAGGAGTCGGAGCCGATCGTCATGACAACGCCGCGCTTCTTGGCCTCGCGCAGGCAGTCGTAGTTGCGCTGCAGCTCCTTCTCGACCAGGGTGCCCTCGTACTTGTCGTGCAGCTCGGGGACGTAGACGGGCGGATAGGTGGCGTACCAGGTGGGCAGGAAGGCGATCGTCGGGGTGAAGAAGGTGCCCTGCTCGGCCATGAGGTCCATGGTGCGCTCATCGATATCGAAACCGTGAATCAGCTGCTCGCAGCCAAAACGAACGGAATCGTAGGCAGCGGCGTGGTTGTTGTAGCAGTGGCTCCACACGGGGATGCCGACCATCTTTGCCTCGTCGACCACGGCCTGGATCTCCTCGGAGCAGTAGTGCTGGTCGCGACCGGAGTCCCAGCGCCAGATGCCGCCACCGGTAGCCCAGATCTTGATGGCATCGGGGTTCTCGCGCAGGCGACGACGGACGGCCTTGCGCAGATCCCAAGGACCGTCGACCTGGTCGCCCCAGGGATGGGATTCCTTGTTGAGCTCCTGGGTGCAGTGGTGGGAGTCACCGTGGCCGGCAACGCGGCAGAAGCCGAGGCCGGTGGCCAGAACGCGCGGGCCCTTGAAGACGCCCTTGTCGATGCAGTCACGGATCTGGATACCAAAGCGGCCGATCTCGCAGACGGTGGTGAGGCCATGGGTGAGGCAGTCGTAGGCCTGCTTGACGGCGACGGCCTGCTTCTCGAGGAGCGGCTGCATGACCCAATCGGTGTCATCGTCGGTCAGGTTGCCCGAGAAGTGCAGGTGGGTGTCGATCAGGCCGGGAAGGACGGTCTTGCCGGCGGCGTCGATGACCTCAACGCCCTCGGGAAGGTCCTGCATGGCGCCGGCGTACTCGATCTTGCCGTTGTCGTCGACGAGAACGAGGGAGTTCTCGCCCGGCTCGGCTCCGGTACCGTCGATGAGCTTACCGCCAAAGAGTGCTTACATAGTGGACATGGTTCCTCCTTATGGATCCATATAGTGGGCGAGGCCGTGTTGGGTTAAGGCCTCACAAAGCTACCCAAGTGGTGCCGGGTTCGGTGCGCGGGAGAGAGGATTCCGCGCACCCGATCCGCCCCGGCTAGGCGTTACTTTTTGCGGGAATTGGTGAAAGCCATGAGGGCCAGGCCAATAGCCAACCAACCGATCACGATGCTCCACTCCACCATGTTGAGGGAGGCGGGAGAGAACGGAATCACGAGCAGGCCGATGATGATGGCGCAGGCAGCGATAGCGAGGCCGATGCCAAACTTGCCGCCGGGCACCTCGTAGGGACGAGGCAGGTCGGGCTCGGTGAAGCGCATGCGCAGGCAGGCGAGGGCGACCATACCGCAGGAGAAGATGAAGGCGAGAGCCGACACGTTGGTCAGAGGGATGAGCATGTTCTTGCCCAGGAACGGACCGATGACGGTGATGACGCCCAGAACGACGCAGGCGAGCTTGGGAGCGCCGGACTTGGGGTCGACCTCGGCGAACTTCTCGGGCAGCTGGCCCTTGCGGCCCATGGCAAGCATGATGCGGCTCGTGGCGCCGTAGAAGGAGTTCATCGGGCCCATGGGTCCAAGCGTGGCGATGACGAGCATGGCCAGGTACAGAAGCATGTTGATGCCCTTGAGGCAGGCAAGCGCGGGAACCGGGCTCTTAACAAACTCATGCCAGTCGAGAATGGTGCCGAACGAGTAGATGCAGACCATGTAGAAGCCGCCGGCGGCCAGCAGAGCCAGGGAGATGATCTTGCCGAACTTGTTCCAGTTGAGGCCCTCGGCTGCTTCCTCAGCCTGCTGAGGAATGGTGTCGAAACCGGCGTAGAAGAACGGGGTCAGAACCAGGACCGACACGATGCCGGCGAACAGGCTGGTGCCCTCGGTAGCGGCCTTACCGCCGCCAGCGCCGGTGACCTGGGAGAACACGGGCATGGCGTTGTCCGGCGAGCCGGTGAACAGCGAGACGCCCATGGCGAGCAGCATGCCGCAGAGCAGAGCCTTGGTCAGGAAGGCCTGGAGCTTGGCGGCCGAGCTGGCACCGCGGAAGTTGAGGAAGATGACGTAGGCTGCGAAGCCGAGCGCGATCAGCGTCGGGAACAGGTAAACGTCGGCGCCCAGGATGGTGTAGAGCTTAACGGCGCGCAGCCACTCAAGACCGGGCAGGCTGCCGAACATCTCGGACACGAGGGTCGAAATGGCGATGGCCTCCCACGGGCACAGGATGCCGTTGCCCAGGGCCAAAAGCCAACCGGTGATGTAGCTCAGCGTACGGCCAAAGCTACGATCGACATACTCGACGATGCCGCCCGAGATGGGGATAGCAGCCGTGAGCTCACCGAAAACAGCTCCGACGGGCACGAGGAAGATTGCACCCAAGAGGAATGCGATCATAGCGGGAACGGGACCGCCGCCCACGACCATCCAGTCGCCGACCTGCAGAACCCAACCGGTACCGATGATGGCACCGAAACCGATGGTGAAGAAGTTCCAGAGCGAAAGCGTTTTCTTCATTCCGCCGTTATCCTCGACTGCAACTTCTGCGTTCTTGTCCGCCATTGTTCCCCTCCTTTCCTTTTTGACGCCCCTTGACGTCACCCCTTGCGCGGTCTGTTTTGCCGCGCTCTTTTATTTCGTGGCTTTAAGATACGGCCTTGGCGCAGCAGCTCCGCTTGTAGCTCGACCGAAGGCAGAACTGCAAAACGAGCGGCGCCGTTTTTGGGACGAACGGCACGGTTTGCCGCTCATTGTTGCCGCCCGTCCGACGGGCGTACGCTCATCGGACGCATATAGAGATGTTTTTGAGGCCGTGTGTTTTGCGCCTTTCGTACCGTTTACCGAGCTTTTGACGCGCGGACCCATTTGTTGCACATCTTTTTTGTAGGATGGACAGGTTATACATGAGACAAGGCGGTACGAATGGCATACGGATACAACGACGGTGATCAACGGCGACAAAGCGTTCGCCTTGCTGGCCGTACCACGCCGACGCCCGGAAGTGCCACAAGCAGCAATCCGCAACGCCTCCAAGAGCAACCCAGGCCTTCGTCTCGGCAGCAGGCAAGCAGAACGCGGCAGAGTGGTCGTCCGAGCACGAGCACGAGCGCGCAGCAAGATGGCCGCTTGGGCGCGCGCACTCGACAGCGCCAAGCCGAGGTTCCGCAACTACGCCGCAACGGCGCACGTCAGCCCGGCATCCATCTCAACCGCTTCTTTTCGCATCCCCAAGGTGAACGCGACGGCAAGCCTTACCGCTCGACATCGCACGTGAATGCCCCCGCCCTGCCGGCCCGTCGACTTCGCCTCGCACTGTGCTCTATCCTTACCTGTCTGGTCTTTGTGCTTATGAGCTCCTGTATGTCCCACGGCTCGGCCGGTCTCGAACCCACCGCCGAGGACAAGCTGCTCAAGGCCCCCGTCGCGCCCGGTTATTCTTTCGCCTTTTCGACCCCGCGCTCGCAATGGCAAGCCGGCACGATGCCCCATATCTATCAGATCGCCCCCGCGTGGTCGGAGCTGCCTTACGCCGGCGGCACCATCCGCCAAAATGCCTGCGGGCCTACGTGCCTCACCATGGTCTATATCTTTAAGACGGGACGCACCGATATGACCCCCGTCGATATGTGCGCGCTTTCCGAGGTGGGCAATTACGCCCCCACCGGTGCAACCGAATGGTCGTTTATGACGAGCGGCGCGTGGCAGTTGGGACTTAACGGAACGGAGCTCCATAACGATCGCGACTCGATGACTCAGGCGCTGCGTTCGGGAGCACCCGTTATCGCCGCCGTTCGGCCGGGCACCTTTACCAGCGTTGGACACTACATTGTGCTTTACGGTATTGACGACGCCGACCAGATTGGAGTCTTCGATCCCAACTCGGCCAGCCGCAGCGCCCGCCGCTGGGGCGCCGTAGAGGTCCTCAACG
>CAJKZO010000044.1:0-13263 GCA_905204365.1 uncultured Collinsella sp. | reverse complement strand
GGCAGCTTGGCCTCGTGGACCCAGCTCTCGATATAGTCGCGATAGTCATCGGTCTGACGTCTGCCTTCGGCAACCTCGTCGCAAGCGGCTTTGCCCACCCGGCGCAAGACCTCGTATTCGAGCTCGCCCTCGGCATAGGTCGGGCATTGCACCATCTCCTGCACCCATGCGGGACTCTCGAGCTCCTCTGCCGCGCGCTCCAACTGACGCAGAAAACGGCGACGGCGAACGTACTCGATCACGATGCCGAGCATACCGAAGATAAAGGACACGCCGACCGCCACGACCACGATAGAAATGGGTGCGCCGGCGACCGTCAGCACAAAGCAGCTCAGCAGCACGCCGCACGTCCACACGGCGACGGGAAGCAGCGCGTCTTTGAAGAATTTGGCAAACGACATAGCCGGCCCCTAGACCGAATAGCCTTGGCCGCGGTGCGTTGTCAAATACCCCTTGATGCCGATTTTTTCGAGCGTGGTGCGCAGGCGGTTGATGTTGACGGTGAGCGTATTGTCGTCCACGAAGGCGTCGGAGTCCCACAGGTCCTGCATGATGGCCGAGCGCGAAACAATCTTGCCCGCGCGGCTCAGAAGCAGTGAGAGGATACGCAGCTCGTTTTTGGTGAGCTCGGTGCTAGTGCCGGTTTGCGTGTTGGTAACCATGGAGCGGGCGAGGTCGAGCTCCAGCCCCTTGTGGACAAGTGTGCTGCGCTCGCCTGCCGCCGCGGTGCGACGCAGCAGTGCGTTGATGCGCGCCACGAGCACACGGGCGCTGTAGGGCTTGGGAACAAAGTCGTCCGCGCCGAGCGTCATGGCCATGACCTCGTCGATCTCGGTCGTGCGCGACGTGAGGACGATAATGGGGACCTCGGATTCGCGGCGAACCTCGTGGCAGATATGCTGGCCGTCCTTGACGGGAAGTGTAAGGTCGAGCAGCACCAGGTCGGGCGCGGCGGCGAGAATATCGCGCGAAACATGCTCAAACGATTCGCAGGCCTCGATTTCAAACCCGGCGCGGGCAAGGATGTCGATAAGCTCACGACGAATGGGCTCGTCGTCCTCAACGACATAGATCAGCGCCATGTGTCCTCCCATTTCGCGTAACTTGCACCTTCCACACCATTATGCCCACGGCGTCGCAACGATACGACCCCGTGGGCACCTAATATGACAAAAGTGTTCGATAGCCTTAAGAGAAAATAGGGGCCTCGGTCCTAAACCGATCGGCCCCATCACTTCGACCTCGAGCCTCTACTCGAGCGTACGCATGTATGCAGAGATGGCATCCAGGCCCTTCTGCAGGTCGTCGGTGTTATCGGAGTATGCATAGCCGATGCGCATGCTCTTGGGCTCCTCGAAGCAATCGCCCGGGGTGACGAGCGCGCCGGACTTCTTAATCATGTCGATGCAGAACGTCCTGGAGTCGATGTCGTAGTCGTAATACACGAGCGCAGTGGTACCCGCCTCGGGCTTGACGAACGACAGGTGCGGCTCGCTCTCGACCCACTTCTCCAGAACAGCAAGGTTCTGACGGACGATGCGACGGCTGCGCTCAAGGATCACGGAAGCGTTGCCCAGAATCAGCTCCGCCACCGACTCGCTGAATATGCCGGCGGAAATCAGGTTGTAGTCACGATGCGAGAGCAGCGCGCGACGGAGCTCCGGGCTCTTGGTGACCGCCCAGCCCAGACGCAGGCCGGCGAACGACCAGACCTTGGACATGGATGCGGTGACGATGGCCTTGTCGTACAGGTCGATCACGGACTCGGAGTACTCATCCGTCTGAGTAAGCAGACGGTAGACCTCGTCGCAGAGCACCCACGCATCGTGTTTGTGCGCGACCTCGACAATCGCCTTGAGCGTATCGGTGTCGAGCAGGGCGCCCGTGGGGTTGTCCGGGTTATTGATGCAGATGAGCTTGGTATCATCGGTCACCAGAGCATCGAGCGCGTCGACGTCGACGTGGTAGCCGTTCTTGCGATCGAGCTGAAGGATATCGACCTTCGCGCCGCACATCTCGGGAATCGAGTAAAGCTGCTGGTAGGTGGGCTTGACGGAGACTACGTGATCGCCCGGTTCGACGAGCGTGGAAATAACCAGGGAGTTGGCACCGGTCGCGCCGTGCGTGGGCACGATATGCCCGGGCTCGACCGTCTTATAGAGACGCGCGACCCCCTCGAGGAAGCCGGGCTGCCCCTCGATGTCTCCGTAGGTGAATCGGCGCGAGCACAGGCTATCGAGCCACGCCTTCTTGTCGGTGTTCGTAAGCTCGAACAGCTGGTCGAGCGTGAGGGAGTAGACGCACGTCTCCGCAACGTTGTGGGTGCACTTGGTCTCCCACTCGTTCATCCACTGCTCGACGGCGAAATCCTTGATCTGCATTGTCGTTTCCTTTCCTTGACTTTCTTACAGTTCCACCACGGTGCCCAGCCCCGCCTCGACGGCGCGGTCGTAGGCGATTTTCGATGCCGAAAGGTCCTGAACGGCGATGCCCGACGTATCGAACACTGTCACCTGTTCGTCATCCAAACGCCCCGTAGCCGTACCGGCGATGACTTCACCGAGCTCCGCTTTGATGTCCTCGGGCGTGATGGCACCCTCGGCAACCGGAATCTCCAGCTCACCGGACGCGACCGATTGCTCGCGGTCGTCGACGTAAACAGCGGCACGGGCGACAAGCGCCGAGGCGAGCTCCTGCTTGCCGGGCATGTCGGCACCGACGCAGGAGATATGCGTACCGGGGCGCACCCATGCATCGGGGATGATGGGCTTGGGCGCCGGCGTGATCGTCACGATGATGTCGGCCTCTGCCGCGGCGCCTTGGCCGTCAGCCGTCGCCTCGATGGAATAGGTGGATGCCTCGCGAGCATGCTCGCAGGCGCCCAAGATATGGGCGACCTCGTCTCGCATGCGCTCGACGCGGGCCTCGGGCGCGGCATCGGAAACCGGCTCCCACACCTTAACCTCGCTCACTTTGGGACAGGCGGCGAGCACGCCCGCCACCATATAGGTGCTCATATGGCCGGCACCCGCAACAAGCAGTTTGGACGCATCCGCCCGAGCCAACCACTTGGCACCGAGCGCAGCGGCGGCACCGGTGCGAAGTCCAGTGACGGCGGAGGCATTGAGCAGCGCCAACGGCTCACCCGTCGCGTTGTCGCACAGCAGCGTGGTGCCAAAGATTTCGGGCAGCCCCTTTTTGGGATTCTGAGAGAACCAGGCAGTGAGCTTGAGACCGAAGAGACCGCTTCCCGCCAACTCGCCCGAGCGGATATCCATATCGGCCACGCCGGGCTCGAACTGCTCATATACCATCGGCCACGCAACGCCCTTGCCCGTTGCCTTCTGGCGATATGCCTCCTCCACGGCAGCGATTGCATCCTCGATCGTCAGCACCTTGGAAACTTCCTCGGCCGAAAGTACCATCATCTGCCCCATCATCGCTCCTTTCAGCGAAAGCTTTACGTTGCTTCACTGTACGGTTTAGTAACGATGTCGCCAAGGATCATTTCTTGTTGGAATCTACAACGATTCTCAATCTGATTTTTCGTTCTATCAGCATGTATTTGAACTATTTCCCGCATCAACGGTATACGAATGTGCGATTATCCTATTTGTACCTGTATTTATTGTAGTGATTTACAAGGTGATGTTGATGCTATACACCATCTCGGACTTCTCACGGGAATATGAGGGGTCGGTCCGTCTAATCGCCGGCAGCGATGGCGTCTCGCGTGCCGTCTCTGGCATCGGGATCCTCGATTATGAACTCATGCCCGGCCTCAAGAACAAGTACCAGCGCGTCAACTTCAGCTCAGACGAGATCATCCTCAGCACTTTTCTCTATGCGAAGGACGACCCATACCTCATCACTGAAGCCGTGAAATACCTCGTCGCCAAGGGAACGAGCGGTCTCATCATCAAAAACGTCCTGCACATCCCGATTCCCGACCAAGCCATCCGCTACGCCAACGCGCGGCACTACCCGGTCTTTCTCACGACCGACGACTCACTGTTCTTTGACAGCGTCATCTATGAAGTCAAACGGCATATCGAGCAGCTCGCGTCCATCGACTTCGCACAGCGCGAGATCGATGCCCTGAGGAAAGACGTATAGCCCGAGTCCATCCGCAGACGCATCCGAGGCCTCAACCCGTCATTTCTGGACGAAGCGGTCGCCCTGTTCGCATCGTTTGCAGAGCCCCTCGACCCGCGTACGTTTTTGCAAATCGAACGTCTCTGTGCAAAATCGACCCTCGCCGGATGCCACAACATGCTGGCGCCCTATGACGGAGGTTTGTTATTCGTAGCGACAAGCGACTCGGAACAGACGCTCGATGTGGAGCGAATCGTGCAGGCGCTCACGGAGCTCATCGAGGCTAGCAGTATCGATGGCGGAGCGGAAGGGCTCGGCATCAGCGATATTCTGTTTGGAGACGAGGCGGTGGCGCAGGCAATCTCGCAGGCGATTTACGCACAGCGCCTATCTTGTCAACGAGCCGAGGGCCCCGTCCGCTATACGCAGCTCGGCATCCTGAGAACCGTGATGCCTTTTGCGGAAACCCCGGAGATGCGATCGTTCTCGGAGGCGATTCTCTCGCCGATACGCGAGCACGACAGTGAGCATGGCAGCGAGCTGGAATCCACGCTCGCCGCATTCATCGAGAACGACCGACGTATCGAGCGAACCGCCAAGCAGACTAGCCAGCACCCGAACACGATTCGATATCGCCTCGATAAGGTGACAGCTCTCACCGGGCTGAGCTACAAATGCGCCCCGGAGATGGAGCAGCTGTCGCTCGCCTACGCCATCGAACGCGCTCGCTCGCTTCAGTAAGCCCACCCCGCCTTGAGGTTAGGAGCGGCGGGCACGGAGCTTTTCGTAGCCGTCGGCGAAGAAGGCGACCGTGGCGGCGTCGGTCTCGGCGGCGTCGGCCTCGGTTGCGGGGACCACGCCGTGCTCGTCGCTCACCAGAAACAGCGCGCCCTTGAGCTGCGCGGGAATGTCTACGCGCGTGACCGGGATGCCCTTGGTCTGGGCCAGCTGCTCGATGAGTGTCGCCGTGCCGCACAGGTACTCGTCCGCTGGCGCCACAAAGGCGAGCTCGCCGTTGTTGACGGCAGCGAGCAACTCGGGCGCCACGCCGGTTTCGTCGGCCTCGGAGCGGGCCTCGGCGGAGCGGGCACGCAGCGCCTTGGCCGACGTATCGGCCAGCGGCTCGTACTCCCCCACCGTCATGGCGGCGTTGCCGTTGACGTCGATCACCAGCATGAGCACGCCGTCGCGTGCGGTGTAATCGCCCTCGGCAAGCGACCACTCAACGTGCTGCTTGGCCCAGCTGAGCATGTTATGGGTGAGCGGCTCGCCCTGCACCAAGCGCTCGGACAGTGCGCGAATGTGGCGGTTGAGCATGGGTACCTTTTTGTTGGACATGCGCCAACGGCAGACAAGCGCGGGCTTGTCGAGCGTAAACTTCTCGACCGCCTCCTGATTGGCGCAAAAGTCCTCGTACGCACGCTGATCCTCGGCATTGCCAAACAGCTCGGCATCATCAATCTGGGACATGGTCATACCTTTCGTGTTAGTCATTCCGTCCTCTTATACCAAAAAGACGGCCCTCCAAACGGAGCGACCGTCTTTTGCAGAGATTATTTTGTTTCGGGGCGAAACTTAGTGCCTAAAGTGGCGGGCGCCGGTAAAGACCATAGCAATATTGTGCTCGTTGCAGGCCTGGATGCTTTCGTCGTCGCGCTTGGAGCCGCCGGGCTGGATGATGCAGGTCACGCCGTGTGCAGCAAGCACGTCGACGTTGTCGCGGAACGGGAAGAACGCGTCGCTTGCACAGGCAAAGCCGCCCTTCTCCACGCCCTCGCGCTCGCAGAAGTCCTCGGCGCGCTCGCAGGCAAGTAGCGCAGAGTCAACGCGGTTAGGCTGACCCGGGCCCATGCCAATGCCGGCCTTACCCTTGGAGACCAGGATGGCGTTGGACTTAACGCCCTTGCAGACCTTCCAGGCAAACTCGAGCTCGGCCATCTCGGCGTCGGTGGGCTTGCGGTCGGTGGGGAACGTAAAGGTCGCGGGATCCTCGGTCACGTGGTCGACCTCCTGCACCAGCATGCCGCCGTCGATGGAGCGCAGCTCCACCTGGGCGCCGTGGTCCACGCCGCCGGTGGCCAGCACGCGCAGGTTGGGGCGCTTGGCCATGCGCTCGAGCGCCTCGGCAGTGTAGCTCGGGGCGATGATAACCTCGACGAACTGCTTGTTCTGATCGGCAAAGTGCTCGACCAGCTCATAGGGAACCTCGCGGTTGCAGGCGATGATGCCGCCAAAGGCGCTCTTGGGATCGCAGGCGAAGGCGCGGTCGTAGGCAGCCGTGATGTCCTCGGCAACGGCGGAGCCGCAGGGGTTCTGGTGCTTGAGGATCACGCAGGCCGGCTCGTCGAACTCGCGAACCAGGTTCCAAGCGGCATCGGCATCCAGATAGTTGTTGTAGCTGAGCGGCTTGCCCTGGATCTGCTCGGAGCCAACGAGCGGGAACTGCGAGCTCGCGGTGTTCTCACAGCCCTCGGCAAAGCGGTAGACCGTAGCCTTCTGCTGAGGATTCTCGCCATAGCGCAGGTCGTCGACCTTCTCCAGCGAGATCTCGAGCTTGGCAGAGGTGTCCGCCACGTCGCTTGCCTGGGCGGCAAGCCAACGGGAGATAGCCGTGTCGTAGGCGGCGGTGGTCTGGTAGACCTTCACCTGCAGGCGACGACGGGTGGAAAGCGTGGTGCAGCCACCGGTCTCGTGCATCTCGGCTAGGACGGCATCATAGTCGGCCGGGTCGGAAATGACGGTAACGCTCGTGGCGTTCTTGGCGGCAGAACGCAGCATGGAGGGGCCACCGATGTCGATGTGCTCGATGGCGTCCGCGAAGGTGACCTCGGGGTTGGCGACGGTCTTCTCGAACTCGTACAGGTTGACGACGACCAGGTCGATCAGCTTAATGCCGTGCTGAGCGGCCTCCTGCATGTGCTGCTCGGAATCGCGGCGGGCCAGCAGCGCGCCGTGAACCTTGGGGTGCAGGGTCTTAACGCGGCCGTCCATCATCTCGGGATAGCCCGTGAACTCCTCGATGGGGGTTACGGGGACGCCCGCGTCCTCGATGGCACGAGCCGTGCCGCCCGTAGAGATGATCTCGACGCCAAAGTCATCGACCAGCGTCCGTGCGAAATCGACGACGCCCGTCTTATCGGTAACCGAGATCAACGCGCGTGCGATCTTCACATCAGATCCCATGCAGTCCTCCTGTCTGGTACGCCGCCGTGCTCTGTGAGTCGGTGATACGTCGATCTGCAGCGCTCGCGCAGCGGCATTGAAAATACTGATTTAATGTAGCGCATCGAGCGCATCGATGCACCCCGCAACGGGCGCATGTGCAGAAAAAGTTTGCGAGCGGAGGGGATGGGCACGGCACTGGGCACGGTGAGTTCATGGAACACAGGGGCACCATAATTTGATGCCAATGGCGTGGTAGAACTGTGCTCGATATGCATCCGCAAAAGAAAGAGGCACCATGGTCTCGCGGGTTCTCTACCGACCGTTTGATACCGAAGACTTCGACGCCATCGCGCTGATTCTGCAGCAGCTTTGGCATAACAATTCGGATAACGATGAGTACAACCGCCTTGAGGCCGCGTGCGACCTCGCCTACTGCCTTTCGTCGTCGACGTTTTCACAGGTTGCGGTGATTGACGGCGAGGCGCGCGGTATTGCACTTTCACGCGCAGGGCAGAACCCCGGCGTCACTATCAACGAGCATTGGATGGATACCGAACGCGCGCTGCTATCGCAGATGCGTGAGCTAGAGCCCGATGCGTGCGCCGAGTATCTCTCGTTTGTGCGCGCAACCATCCGAACCAACAACCGCCTGCTCGAGAGCAGCCCGTTGCCGCACGACAACGAGGTCACGCTGCTTGCCGTGGATCGCGATGTCCATGGCCTGGGCGTTGGCACGGTTCTGCTCGATGCCGCGGTCTCGCACCTGTCCTCGCTTGGAGCGACGAGGGCGCACCTGTACACCGACTCCAACTGCTCGTGGAAGTTCTACGAGCTGCACGGCTTTAAGCGCACGGCCACGCACCGCGCCAACCGCGAAGAGCGCCGTCACGACATGCCGCGCGAAAGCTTCCTCTACGAACTCGACCTAACAGCCTAAACCTGGCAGCCATACCTAGTCATTTAGGAACGTTCCCAGTGATTAGTCGTTGGGGACAGCCTTCGTAGGTAGCGCATAAAAATGGGATGGATCCGTCGGCAGTCGCCGGAGAAGATCCATCCCAAAAATCAGAGCGCACTAGAACGTTCCGCCGCCTCCTCCGCCGACGCCGCCACCGCCGCCACCGGAAAAGCCGCCGCCGCTGCCGGCGCTCGAGCTATCGGAACTCGAAGCCAGCTCGCGGATGGTCTCGTGATACACATCGTTGAACGAATCGAGCGGAGACTCGTTGCCGTAGTGATGGTAATACCACCAGTAGCAGGGGTAGTTGTCGTAGAAATCGTCGCTGTTGCGCAGGTCCGCAGGCACGGCCTCGGCCAGCTGTCGCAGCACTTCTTTCGAAACGCCCAGGGCAACGCCCATCACCAGCAGCTTGTTCCACAAGATCAGATCGCTGGGGACGGCCTCCTTCAGGCGCGTAAAATCCTCGAGCCAATGCTTGAGCGCCTTGCAGCGAGCCGCCACCTCGGCGCCCTCCGACGTGTAACGGCGGAAGGTGCAGCTCAGGACAAAGCCCACAATCGTGACGGGGATCGAGATCATAGCGGCACCGACGTTGGCGTCCGCAAAGTCGGTATAGAACAGAGAGCCCAAAATGCCAAAGACAATGATGATGCCGAGAACCAAGCCGGCAACCAGGGCGACGGTGCCGTCCGAGGCGATAAGCTCGCGCGCCTCCAGCTTGCCCTTAACCGTGCTCTGATAGTCCTCGAGCTTGTCGCCAACAGATGTGGTGCGCTCGCTAGCGTATTCCTCCAGCTCGCTAAACGTGCGCGAACGGACTCCGTCCTTATCGGGCTTAACGCCAGCGAAGAAGACCTTGAGTACGTCGCGGTCGATGCCGTCCTTCTTGGCAGCCTTCCAGGCCTCGTCGGTCACTGTGATGCGATACGTCTGCTCCTCTTTTTCGCGACGGAGCAGACCCTTCTTCTTGGTCTCGGTCGCTTCTTCCAGCTTGATCACGCGGTCGTCGGTCAGCTTCATCAGCGTGGCGATATATGCCTGATCGGGCACGTCGTTCCAGCTCATAAGAGTTGCAAGCACCGCGGGATGATCGGCGGAGGGCACATCGCGGAAGTACTCGTCCTGGAAGAGCGGCTTGGGCTTGGGCCTGCGCAGCTTGAGCATCACGATCACACCGGTATAGGCAACCGCCACAACAACACACACCACGGCAATCGCGCTGGCAATCGCACGCGCGTGCTCACGGCGGGCGTTAGCTTCGTCGGCCCATTCCTTCTCTTCGCTCAGGATCGTTGACATGCGCTCTTCGCCCGAGGCGGCAAGCTGCGGCACCCAGTCGCTGGGGAAGGCGATGCGTGCCTCGGCGAATTCGCCCTGATGCACGCAGGGAATGGTATAGGTGACCATGGGCTCGTCCTCATCGAGCGACACGTCGCCCGCCAGCGGACCGTGGCCCCATGCGCGGAAGTTATCGCCTTTGACGGCCGCCGTCCCGGCAGCGGCATTTGCGAAGCGCACTTCCATCTCGACATCGTCGGAATCCGCAGACCAGCCGTCGCCCACGAACTTCCAGTAGAGCTCGGCGGTATCGGCCCAGTTCATAACCGCACCGGTCATGGTGTAGCTCACGTAATAGATCGCGCTGTCGCCGCTCTCGTGGGGGCTGAACACCTTAATCCTTACGCCGTCACCGGCCTGCTCGACCGTGTAGACGCCAGAATCGCCCTTGTTCGCGCTATCGACTTTGTTAAACGCGGTGTCCTCTTCCTCGACACTCAGCACGTCAACGTCCGCCGTGCCGCCCTGCTGGTTGGTGCCCGTATTGATCTCCCAAAACACGCCATTGATGTCGTCGTCGAAATCAAACTGGCGTCCCTCGACAACGGTCAGCGATCCATCGGCCTCGACCGTGGCACTGATGTAGGTTTGGGTCATGGAGTAGCCGTCGGCGTGCGCGGCGGCAGGCAGCAGCAACAACGCAAGCGCAACGAGCGCGCAGACGGAAGCGAATCGCGCAAACAGGCGGCGCTGCCGACAGGTTTTGGCAACGGGGGCGTTCATAGGCACATCCTTTGTCTGTGATACCAGCAACGCCATTGTCCCACGTTTACGGGCGCACATGACGAACATCTAGGCCAGCGGAGTATCAAACGGGACGAAAGTCACGCCCGCGGCCGGCACCTGGGGACGTTCCTTATCTGCCGGCAATCTGGGACACTCCTTGGCATAGCCCGCTCCGGCAATAGATACCACTTCATAGCTCCGTCACAGGTGTAGCGGCTTTGTGTTGCCGCATGCGCACTGATTGAGTCCGCGAGCAAGGGGGCATAAAGCAGTTGAGCGAACACGGTTTGCCCCTTTGCCGTTCGCTTGAGGATCATGTCCCCCTTTTCCGCGGAAACCCCGGCAGTTGCGAAGAGCTGCCGGGGTTTCTGTCGTTTGAGGGGTTGGGCTGGCGGGTGGCGATCGAGCTGTCGAGCCGGTGCCTCCCCCACCTCCCGCGCTATACTCGTCCGCATGGATATCAACGCACGCAACATAGCAACACACGCCGCGGACGCACCGGCAACGGCAGAGCCCACCCCCGTCGTGGGACGCTTCGCCCCGTCGCCCTCGGGCCGCATGCACTTGGGCAACGTGTTCAGCTGCCTGTGCGCATGGCTTTCGGCCCGCAGCCAGGGCGGCAGCATCGTATTGCGTATCGAGGACCTGGACGATCGCTGCAAGCGCCCGGAACTTGCCGCCCAATTGATTGACGACCTGGCCTGGCTGAGGCTCGAGTGGGACGAAGGCCCCTACTACCAGCACGATCGTCTAGACCTGTACGAAAGCGCCCTGCGCCAGCTACAAGACGCCGGCCTCACCTATCCCTGCTTTTGCACGCGCGCCGAACTCCACGCCGCGAGCGCTCCGCACGCGAGCGACGGCACGCCCATCTACCGCGGCGCCTGCCGAGGCCTTTCTGCCGAGGAGGTTGCCCGCCGCAGCATCCTGCGCGCTCCGGCCACGCGCCTGCGTGTGCCCGACGTCGACGACCTCGCCGGCGACGTGATCGAATTCGTGGACCGCACGTACGGAGCCCAATGCGAGGCACTCGCCACCGAGTGCGGCGACTTTTTGGTGCGCCGCAGCGACGGCGTGTTTGCCTATCAGCTGGCCGTGGTGGTCGACGACGCTGCCATGGGCGTCACCGAGATCGTACGCGGATGCGACCTGCTCGGTTCCACGCCCCGCCAAATCTACCTGCAGCATCTGCTGGGACTTCCCACGCCGCACTACGCACATATTCCGCTGCTCATGTCGCCGGGTGGCCGCCGCCTTTCCAAACGCGATCGCGATCTGGACCTGGGCGAGCTCCGCACCCGCTTTGGCACACCCGAAGCACTGCTGGGCTGGCTCGCCGGGCAAACAGGCATCGCGCCGGACACCACGCCGCGCTCTGCCGAGCAGCTGGTCGAGCACTTTAGCTGGGATGTTATCCGTACGCATCGCGAGAACATCGTTATGGATGAAAGGACAGGCATGCAACAGACGGCAGCCCACCCTGACGACCACCTCGATAGCGACATTGCCAAAGCATCAACAACCCATCTTTCGCAAGAGGGGTTCGATGCGTTCTGCGAAATACTTGACTCTCCCACGCCTGAAGCTGCGAAAACGTTGCTCGAGCGCAAGCCGGCTTGGGAGCAAATCCCTTAACAAATCGGTTTTGGTTCGCCACGAAGCTCATTCGTCCGCGCCCCTACGCAACGTCCCAGGGCTGGAGTTCGTCGCCCAGGCGAACGATGCAGTCGTAGAGCACGGTATGGCGCTCGGCCGGGTTGGCATCCCGATGGAAATGCCCGTAATACCAGCGCTTGTAATCCAAGCGGTCTTCCAGCTCATCGAAAAATGCCGTGAGTCGGTCAACGCCGGGACAATTCCAGCCGGGTGCCGGATAGAGCGTGGGCGAAAGCATATGCGTGGAGCAGGTGTGGGTGATCACGTAGTCGACCTTCCAACCCACGCTGTCGAGCTTTGCCCGCGCCTCCTCAAAGTTGCGCTCGTCCGGCAGCTCCTGCGGCCACCAGCTGGAATACGGAATGCGGTATTCCTTATCCACGCTCGTGGCGCCGCCCATGGTAAAGATCGTTGAGCCATCAAGCTCAAAAACCTCGCCGCGCGTCAGGCGCCGTATGGGAGAGGTATCCGACAGGCGCTGCGTCAGCCCGCCGTGCCACAACTCCATGGGGCGCTCCGCCCAGTGATCGAAACGTTCGTGGTTGCCGTCGACGAACAGCACGGTATAGGGGCGCGACTCCAGCCAGGCGATATCGGCACATTCCTCGGCAGAGAAATCCCACGGAAAGCCAAAGTCGCCCGCGACAATCAGATAGTCGTCGCTCGTCAAACTATCCCCAAGATCCCAGTCGCGCAGCTTTTGCATGTCGAGGCCGCCGTGAATATCGCCCGTCACATAGACCGTCATCGGATTACCACTTCCCTGTAAGTCGCTAGCCCACATTCTGCACGATCACTAAGCCAACCGTTCCAGCCCTTCCATCCCTTAGGGCTTACCCCTCGTTCTTCCATCCAAACGGGTCGAGCACCCAAAAGATCAAATCGAGCGCGCCACCGGTCATCATGGCGCCGGCAAGGGCCATGCAAACGTGCAGAGAGCTAGCACTTCGGAGCACGTCGAATGGCCCCAGAACAGCCAACAGCGCGACCGCTGCACCGGCTACGCACAGCGCAAGGCACGGCCCCGCGTCCTTGACGCACTTCTTTGCGAGATGCTTGGTGTTGTCACTCATTGCTATCGAGCTCCTTAGAGGGCCGTTGTTCAGATACATACCGCCGCGGCAGAGCAGAGCGGCAGGGTAAGTGTCACATGTCGTGCGGTCATCAATGGAGAAACCGCCTGCTCGACCAACCCTTGACGCCGTTTTGCACCGGCGCCCCATCCCCCGCTACCCAGAAGGACACCTCTTCCTTCCCCACCGCCACCCAAAAACTCATCCAACATTAATCTTGGCTCAAGAATCGCTTAATCTATAACCTGC
>CAJKZO010000043.1:0-13283 GCA_905204365.1 uncultured Collinsella sp. | reverse complement strand
ACCATCTGTCGCCTCGCAGCCAAACACGATATCCAGGCACCGCAAAACGAGTGGCTCTATCGGCGCATCCGCGATATCGAGAAAAGCTGGTAGCACCAACGCGCCGCATTCAACAGCCTTAACAGCAAAGCCGCTGCAAGGGAACCTTTCCCCTGCAGCGGCTTTCATCTTCGTCTATGACCGGCGGCAACCTCACAACAGTTAGCGTTGCGACTCCGGCACCCCGTCCTCGTCATCGCGGCAAAGCACCACGCCCGCGCTTCCCAGCAGCGCGGCCGCGATCAGCGCGCCAACCAAGGCAGCCAAGCACCAACGCGACGGCGGCAACGGCAATATCCCGAGCGTTCACAAGACCACTTCCTCCACGAGAAAGACCTTAATTCTCATGAACCAGTGTGCCCCGCGCCCATATGCGCGGCGTACTGCCACGGTAAGCGCTCTGTTAACTCAAGCACGCACAAAAAACGGACGCCCCTACGTTGTGCCCAAAGGCTCAGTAAAGACGCCCGCCCGTCATCTCCTATTGGCTTATGGCAGATTACCAACCGGTATAGTAGTCGGTGGTTCCGGCAGCGCAGCCGGAGTCATAGACCTTGCACTCACCCTTGGATCCGGTAAACGTGGAGCCTTGGGCCTTATCGCCCGCGGCAACGACGTAGTAACCATCGGAATCGCGCCAAAAGCCCTCGGAATCCTGTGTCCATTCGCCCGTGCGGTGGTGATACAACACGTTGCTGCTGTAATAAGTCTCGCGGCGGCCGTTATAGTTATTGACGCCGCTCGAGCGCGTCAGGCCCGAGCCGTTCGCGTAATACGCAGCAGGCGCGTAAGACGAGCCGGAGCCGGCGTTGTAATACGAAGCCTGAACGGCCTCAGCGGCCTCGGCTTCGGCTGCGGCAGCCTCGAGCGCCTCGCGCTTGGCATCCTCAAGCGTGGAGCGAAGCTCGTCGAGCTCGGTCGACTTGGCGTCGACCTCCCCCATCGTCAACAGGCTACCCGCACCGTCGATGCAGCCCTGCAACACAGCGCGCTCGTCATCGGTAGCATAGTCGCCATACATATTCATAATGATCTGAGCGCGCATCTCCAGGGAATCGCGCTTGGCCCCCATCGAGGCGTTCCACTCCTGCATGGAACCATAACCATCGCCGCGATAGTCAACGGGCTGTACCAGCGTCGTCTCGGACAGCGTAGATCCAACCGTATCGGACAGTGTTGCGGCGTGGGCATCAGTTGCACCGGCGCCCGCCAAAAGTGCCACGGTCAGAGCGGCGGAAAGGGCGGCGGCTTTCGGTTTTCGTGAATCGATCCTCATGTAGCTGGAAACCTCCGTAGTGCGTTTTTGCTGCGTTTGAGCTGCGTGTGATTCGATCGCGCTGCATAGTACCCCGAGCAAATCGCGACCTGCGGTTTTACTCAAAAGGCGCACGTCAATTGCGTAAAACTCACATCCTCTCAACAGGAGTTTTCCACAACTCGAATGCATAAAGCGTGTCAAAAACCCTGTTTTTGCGCCCGCTCTATGCAAAAAAGGCGCCTGTGCAACCATTGTTCGCACAGGCGCCTTGAGCAGGCATTTTATGCAGTTATACCTATCGAGTCGCAAGGGGTCCTTGCACAAGTCGCCTTACTCGTCCAGCGCGGCGAAAGCCTGCTTCAGATCCCAAATGATATCCTCGGCGTTCTCGGTACCGATGGAAAGACGGATCGTGGAGGGCGTGATGTTCTGCTCGGCAAGCTCCTCGGCAGAGAGCTGGGAGTGCGTGGTGGTAGCCGGGTGCACGACGAGCGACTTGACGTCGGCCACGTTGGCGAGCAGCGAGAACACCTGCAGATGATCAATGAACTTCCAGGCGGCCTCCTGGCCACCCTTAATCTCAAAGGTAAAGATCGAGGCACCGCCGTTGGGGAAATATTGCTTGTAGAGCTCATGGTCGGGGTGCTCAGGCAGGCTCGGGTGGTTCACCTTGGCAACATGGCTGTCACCAGTCAGGAACTCAACGACCTTCTTGGTGTTCTCGACATGACGGTCAACGCGCAGCGACAGAGTCTCGGTGCCCTGGAGCAGGACCCAGGCATTGAACGGGCTGATGCAGGCGCCCTCGTCACGCAGTAGGATAGCGCGGACATAGGTTGCGTAGGCGGCGGGACCGGCAGCCTCGGCAAACGAGACGCCGTGGTAGGAGGGGTTGGGCTCAGCGATCTGGGCGTACTTTCCGCTCGCCTTCCAATCGAAGTTACCGCCGTCGACGATCACGCCGCCCAGCGAGGTGCCGTGGCCGCCGATGAACTTGGTTGCGGAGTGGACGACGATGTTGGCACCATGCTCCAGCGGACGGAACAGATACGGGGTGCCGAAGGTGTTGTCGACGACAACCGGCAGACCGTGCTTCTTGGCGATCTCGGAGATGGCGTCGATGTTGGGGATGTCGGAGTTGGGGTTGCCGAGCGTCTCGAGATAGATGACCGTGGTGTTGTCCTTGATGGCCCCCTCGACCTCTTCCAGGTTGTGGGCATCGACGAAGGTGGTCTCGACACCAAACTGGGAGAGTGTGTGCTCCAGCAGGTTGTAGGAACCGCCGTAGATGGTCTTCTGGGCCACCACATGGTCGCCGGCCTGAGCGAGCGCCTGCAGGGTATAGGTGATGGCGGCGGCACCAGAGGCGACGGCGAGGCCAGCAACGCCACCCTCGAGCGCGGCGATGCGATCCTCAAAGACGCCCTGGGTGGAGTTGGTCAGACGGCCGTAGATGTTACCGGCGTCGGCAAGACCAAAGCGGTCGGCGGCGTGCTGGGAGTTGCGGAACACATAGCTCGTGGTCTGGTAGATAGGCACGGCGCGGGAGTCGGATGCGGGATCGGCGCTCTCCTGGCCAACGTGAAGATGCAGGGTATCGAAACCAAAGGTGTGCTCGGGGTTGTTGATGAACTGGCTCATGATGATCTCCTTGATCGAACAAAAGTTAATAAATTAGAGAGAAGTAAGTCGCTGTCTCCTGATCACGCCGACGGGCGCAAACAGGAGCCCGGCATTCGTCTTGGTAAGCAATTCATATGCGGGCCTCCTTTCGCATCCCGGTTCCGTGGTTGGCTTAATTACCTACCGCCTTTGTGTGTTTTGAATAGTACGAGCATTGTTTCCCTCGGTCAATCACTTAAAAGCGCTAACCTGTTATCAGTTTTATAGATAACACTCGAAAGGATGGCGCCGATGACCCTCCAGCAGCTTCGTTTCCTGATCGCCGTAGCGGAGTCCGGCTCAATCAATGCCGCAGCTCAGCGCCTCTATACCGCTCAGTCCAACATCTCAAACGCCGTCAAAAGCCTGGAACAGGAGCTCCACCTGGAGATCTTTACGCGCTCCAGCCGCGGCGTCACGCTCACCAACGACGGCACCGAGCTTTTGGGCTATGCGCGCCAGGTCGTAGAGCAGGCCGACATGCTCGAGGCGCGCTACGAGGACGGCGGCACCCCGCAAGCCCGCCTCGCCATTTCCGCCCAGCACTACGCCTTTTCGGTCGAGGCCTTTGTCAACGTGGTCGAGCGCTGCCGCGACAGCAAGTTCGAGTTCATCATGCGCGAGACCACCACATCGCAGATCATCGATGACGTCCGCGCATTTCGCAGCGATATCGGCATTCTGTATCTGGATGACTTTAACGCCCGCGTTCTGCAGAAGGCCTTCGCCGATGCCCGCGCAAGCTTCCATCCCCTCTTCGACGCGACGGTCCACGTCTTCGTTAGCGAGCGCCACCCGCTCGCACGCCGCCCCCAGCTGTCCCTTGCCGACCTTACACCCTATACGCGCTACAGCTTTGAGCAAGGCACCTCGAACTCCTTCTATTACGCCGAGGAACCTTTTAGCTATATCCCTTGCGACCGCAACATACGAATCTCGGACCGCGGAACACTTACTAACTTACTTATCACGTCGAACGGTTACACCCTGTCGACCGGTGTCCTCTCCAATGAAATGCAATGGGGTATGGCATCGATCCCGTTAGCAGACGCCCCAACGATGCACGTAGGCTATATCATGCACGACGAGCGCAAGCCCTCTCCCCTCTTGCAGCAATACCTCGACGAGCTCAACCGCATCATCCATGCCAACTAACTGTCGGAAGACGGGGTAGAAATCGTAGATTGCTAGCCCTCGACGAACGCGGCGCTACAATGGTCACTCACACGAAACGTACCCAACGAAAGGAACCATGTGAAGGTCATCATCTATACCGACGGCTCGGCCCGATCAAATCCGGGACGCGGCGGCTACGGCGCCGTGCTCAAATACACCAACCCCGCCGGCAAGACCTTCACCTCCGAGCTTTCGCGCGGCTACGCCAAGACCACCAACAACCGCATGGAGCTCATGGCGGTCATCGTGGCGCTCGAGGCACTTAACCGCCCCTGCGAGGTCGAGGTCCATTCCGATTCGCAGTACGTCGTCAACGCTTTCAATAAACACTGGATCGACGGCTGGAAAAAGCGCGGATGGAAAACCGCCAACAAGCAGCCCGTCAAGAACCGCGACCTGTGGGAGCGCCTACTCACCGCCAAAAGCAAGCACAAGGTTGAGTTCATCTGGGTTAAGGGTCACGCCGGCCACGAGCTCAACGAGCGCTGCGATGAGCTCGCCACCACGGCGGCCGACGGCAGCAACCTCGATATCGACACCGGCTTTAACGAGAGCGACCTGTAACGGCGTTTTCGCACGCCATTTCCTACCCCCCTCGCGCTACACTCATCCTGTAAACCGAACGGCACGAGGGGGACACATGCTGCGCATCGCAACCATCGGCACATCCATGATCACCGACGACTTTATCCAAGTCGTCAACGCCAACGACCAAGCCGCGTTTGTGGGCACGCTTTCACGCGACGCCAATCGCGGTACTGCCTTTACCGCCGAGCGCGGTGGCGAGCGAAACTTTACGTCACTCGATGAGCTTGCGGCAGCCGTCGACGTCGACGCCGTCTATATCGGCAGCCCTAACGCACTTCACTACGAGCAGGCCCTTGCCTGCATCGCCGGTGGCAAGCATGTCATCGTCGAGAAGCCCTTCTGCGCCACCGAGGCGCAGGCGCTGGAAGTCTTCCGCGCTGCCGAGGCAGCAGGTGTCGTGGCCCTCGAGGCCATGCGTCCCCTCCACGATCCCGCCTTCCACGCCATCGAGGACGCCTTGGGTGAAATCGCCCCCATCCGCCGCGCCTCATTGCGCTTTGGCAAGTATTCCTCGCGCTACAACGAGATTCTCGCGGGACGCGCCACTAATATCTTTGACTGCAATATGGCATCGGGTTCCCTCATGGACATTGGCGTCTACACCGTCGAGCCCATGGTCGAGATTTTCGGCATGCCCTCCGGCCTTACGAGCATGGCTACTCTGCTCGACCCCACCACGCGACAGCTCACGCACGGCCCCATCGACGGCTGCGGTTCCATCCTCGCCAGCTACGGCGGTGGCCGGATCTCCGTCGAGCTCGCGCACTCCAAAATTACGAATGACCTGCTGCCCTCGCAAATCGAAGGCGAGCGTGGCACTATCCAGATCGACCATCTGTCCACGCCCCGCAACGTCCGCATCGACTATCGCGGCGACGTCGTACGCGGCTCGGCGACCGAGGCACCGCGCGAACAGGGCGACAACGGCCGCGTGCTCGACCTGCCCAAATCGAGCAACACTATGGAATACGAACTCACAGACTTTATCACCGCCATCGGCGGCATCGATAACGTTAAGGAAGAGATTTGGGAGACCCCGGCGGGACGCCATGAGCTTGGCCACTACCGCGATGTCACACTCGTCTCGCTGCGCATCATGGATGCCGTGCGCCAGCAGGCCGGCATAACCTTCCCGGCCGACGCAGGCAAGCAGGCATAGCTATGGGCCTCTTCGATACGTTCTTCTCCAGCGTCACCGGCGGCAGTCGAGAGCCTCAAAAACCATCAAACGTCGAGCTCGAGCTGCGCCGCAGGCTTACTGTGCTCGCAAGCGACGAGGCCACTCAAGACACTCCCCTGCGCTATTTCCTGCGCTGGGCGGGGCAAGTCCAGGGCGTTGGCTTTCGCTTTACCAACACCAACCTCGCGCAGGCACGCGCGCTCACCGGCTGGGTGCGTAACATGGAAGACGGCTCAGTCGAGATGGAGATACAGGGAGCTCCGGCAAATATCCTATCTCATCTCGAGGCGCTTCATGCCTCCTACGAGCGTATGGGAACGCGTTTTCGCCTCGTAGACGCCCAGGCCCGAGCCCCACTTGCCAATGAAGACGGTTTCACGCCTCATTATTAGTATTGTGTGCTAAATACGGTATCATTTACCTACGACCGTTGATAGAAAAGAGGCGAGGCGCATGGCGGTGCAAAGAAGGAATACCAGGCAGCGAAAGCTGGTTCTTGACGCCGTGCGCCAAAGCTATAACCATCCCACCGCCGACGAAATCTACAACGTCGTTCGCGCGCAGGATGACAAAATCAGCCGCGGCACGGTCTACCGCAACCTCAATCTCTTGGCCGACGCCGGCGAGATTCTCTCCATCAAGACGCCGGGCGGCAGCCGCTTCGATCGCACGATCGAGCCGCATGCGCATATCATCTGTACCTCGTGCAGCCGCGTCATCGACGTACCACTCCCCTTCGATGCTCAGCTCGACGCCGAGGC
The DNA here is from genome assembly GCA_905204365.1 of uncultured Collinsella sp. Classification (GTDB taxonomy): domain Bacteria; phylum Actinomycetota; class Coriobacteriia; order Coriobacteriales; family Coriobacteriaceae; genus Collinsella. Next base: position 6,619 of record CAJKZO010000043.1, on the reverse strand, counting down.
GTCCGAGCAAATCGGTTGGCACGTCACGTCGCACTACACCATCTTCGAGGGACTCTGCCCCGACTGCCGGTAGATGTTCGGGACATGCCTTAAAATCTACTCGGCGAGCAGGCGACGCAATTCCTCCTCGACCGTGCGCACGTAGCGGACGCGGTCGTTGATGCCACGCATAGAGGGGTTGCAGCTCTCCATCAGATAGGGATGGCCCACGACGTTGAGCATGTCGCGATCGTTCTCATTGTCGCCAAACGCCATCATCTCATCGGGCGAAATACCCAGGGCACGACCGTAATCGGCAAGCGCGGAGCCCTTGCCCGAACCGAAACCGATAAAGTCCGTCCATTCGGTTCCCGACGTCATCACGTCGACACGGTCGCTAAAGAGGCGCTCGAAATACTCCAGGGCCGCCGGCTGATCCACCTCGGGCGTCTGGAAGGCAATCTTAATGACGTCCTCGTCGATGTCCTCGGGGCGGTCGACCACCGCCACATCGCAGTGGACCTCATAGCGCAAATGATCGACGAACGCATCGTTGCCGCTCATGGTGTAGAGGTGTCCCTCACACGAAAGGGTCACGTCGGCATGGGGATACGCAACCACGGCATTCGCGATATCCATAGCAAGGCTACGCTCCATGGAACGCTTGACAACGGCACGTCCCTCGCTCATCACCAGAGCTCCGTTTTCGCATACATAGGCGAGCTCATCGGCCACCGGGGCAAACAGATAGCGCAAGCTCGCATATTGACGGCCGCTCGCCGGCATAAACACGATACCGCGACGATGCAGCTCATCGATGAGCTCAAAGGCCTCGGAACGCGGCTCGCGCTCCCCCGGATGCAGCAACGTGCCGTCCAAATCGCATGCAATCAGCTTGATTCCTTCAAGACCCATATGCTTTCCCCCACAGCATCTCATCAACAGAAAGACGGACTTTGAATAGCTGCCTCTCAAAGTCCGTCTTACTTATACGCACGTTAACCGCGCGCCTTCTTTACGATCGTAAAGTCTGGAGCCATACTCACAACGGCATCCGCCGCACTCGACGCAAAGCGCCGGTCCGAATCGAGTTCACGGGTAACCACCGAGAGCCGAACGCCCTCGACGCCCCGGAGCATGCGGCCCAAAACAGGCTGCACCGGCGTATACATGCGCACGGTATGCTCGTCCGAATCGCCTCGGAAAAGCGGCGCATGCATATTGCCGATCTCCCAGCACGCATGCGCGAGCGCAATCGGGTCCATGCGGTCAACTTCGACCAAATAAACCTCGGCGCTGCGCAGGCGCACGACAACCGCCACGGGCACCACGCCCGAACGGTCAATGGCGAGCACGTCGCCATCGGCAAGACGACCGCCGTCGGCAGTATCCAGCCGAACATCGACCGTGCGCCCCAGCTCCGTCGCGCCCACAAACGCACATACATCGGCCTGGTCCCAATCGAGCAGCAGCTCATCGACCTCAAAGACACCGCCCAGCTCCCGGCGAAGCAGGAGTTCATAGGACGGATCGTTGAGATTGCCCAAGCATGTCGTCGAAACCAAGCGTTCAGGCATACTCTAACCCTCGACCTCGACGAGCTCGATATCAAAGTTGAGGTCCTTGCCGGCCAGCTCGTGGTTGGCATCGAGCGTCACGGCCTCGGGCGTTACGTCGATGACCACGGCGGGGACGGGCATGCCGCTCGGCGTGGACAGAAAAAGCTTCATGCCCTTCTCGATCTGCTCGATGTTGGGAACCTGTTCGGCCGGGAAGGTAATAACCATCTCGGGATTGTGCTCGCCGTAGGCATCGGCAGCCGGGATGTGCACGGTCTTCTTCTCGCCCACCTGCATGTCGACAACAGCGGCGTCGAAGCCCTTGATCATCTGACCGGCGCCGCAGGTGAACTCCAGCGGCTCGCCGCGATCGTAGGAGCTATCGAACTGCGTGCCGTCATCGAGCGTGCCGCGATAATGGGTCTTGACCTTCTTGCCCTGGTTGGACATGGTAACCTCCGTGATAAGGGCGGCGCACAACGCGGGCCGCCGTGAACATATGGCGCTAACTATACCCTAGTCATACAATTCAATGACAGTTTGCAAAGAAACGCTGCAACCGGAGGAACCATGGCATATCCCGTATTTGACCTACACTGCGACACCGCCGACCGCATCGGCTGGGCCACGCTCGATCTCGACCTGCGCTTTACCGCCGGCACCGACGGTTATTTCCCCGGCGACGAAACGCATCCGCAAGATTTCGACCTCATCGAGGGCAACGCCTGCGCCATCTCGCTCGCAAAGATCGGCAACACGCCATGGGCACAGTGCTTCGCCACGTTTGTCCCCGATGAGATTCCCACCGCCCACGCCGCGCGCTTCCAGGCGCAGATCATGGCGCATATGAGCGGCCAGGCAATGCTCAACCACGACCGCATGGTCAACGTACGCAGCGCGGCAGACATTCGCCCCGCGCTCAAAGACGGCAAGGTCGCCTGCATCCACACCATCGAAAACGCCACGTTCTTTGCCGAGGACCCCGCGCTGATCGAGGTGCTCAAGAGCTTGGGCGTACTCATGTCATCGCTCAGCTGGAATGCGCAGGGACCGCTCGCGAGCGGACACGATACCCACGCCGGCCTCACCGCCGCCGGCATCGAGGCACTTACGCAGATGGAGCACGCCGGCATGGTGCTTGACGTCTCCCACCTCAACGATGAGTGCTTTGACGAGGTTGTCGCCCACGCCACACGTCCCTTCGTCGCCAGCCACTCCAACTCTCGTGCAGTTTGCGGCGTTAAGCGCAACCTCACCGACGACCAGTTCCGCACCATTCGCGACATGGGTGGCATCGTCGGCCTCAACTACTGCAGCGAGTTCCTTTCCAACGACGCAACCGACAAGACCGCCGCAGACGTCACCTTCGACCAGCTGGCGGCACATATCGAGCACTGGCTCGACCTGGGCGGCGAGGACGTCATCGCGCTCGGCGGCGACTGGGACGGTGCCACGGTGCCCGCCTTCCTCTCCGATGCCAGCAAGATGCCCGAGTTCCAGAACATGCTCTCCAAGCACTTTGGCAAGACCGTGATGCAGAAGCTCTGCAGCGATAATGCCCTTGCCTTCTTTGAGCGTTATTAATTTCACATCCCCTGAGCGGGCCGGCATGCCGAACGGTCGACATGCCGGCCCGTCCCCAATCTGAAGGACCACTTTTGACGCAGCAATTTACGCTTTTCCTACCCCAACCGGATGGGACTCCCATCCCCGTCGTCGTTACCAAAAAGCGCGTCAAAAACTTCAACCTGCGCGTCACATCGAGCGGTGAGGTCCACGCCAGCGCACCGCTCGGCGCCAGCCGCGAGCGTATCGAAGCGTTTGTGAAGCGCAACAGCGCCTGGATTATCAGCCGGCTTGCCCAGCGCGAGCAACGTCAGGCGACGGCGCGAGAGCCGCTCAGCCCCTCGTCCATCATTGCACTTTGGGGCAAGCCCATCACCGTTCAGGATGCACTCGACCACAACTTTGTATCACCCGCACCGCGACCCAAACAGGCCACCTTCGCAAGTTTTATGGGTACCGATAAATCGGACGAAGGCCCACAGGCCCAGCGGCACGCAATCCTCGACGGCCTAACGTCCAATGAGCTCCAAGCCCACATCGACCAGCTCTATACGTCCGAAGTCACATCGGCGCTGCGGGATATGGTGCACGCATACGAAATCGCAATGGGTGTCGCCGTTTCCCGCGTTTCCGTGCGCAGCATGAAAACGCGCTGGGGATCATGCACGCCCAAAACCGGCGCCATTCGCATCGCACGAGAACTTGCCGCCTACCCCGTCGAGTGCCTTGACATGGTTGTCGCCCACGAGCTCGTCCACTTGCTCGAGCCAAGCCACAATCAGCGGTTTCACGCCCTGCTCGACACGTACTGCCCCAACAATAGAGCACTGTCCCAGCGGCTCAAGCAGCCACCCATAGAGACATATTAGAACCGGTTAGCGCACGCGCTCGATCTCGACACCGCAGCTTGCCAGGGGAAGACCGACGGGCGCCCAAGGCTTATCGAGCTTAACGCGCACGCCAAGCAGCAAGGGGTAACGACGCAGCAGCATCGAGGCCACACCCTCGGCTGCCGCCTCGATGAGTTTAAACGTATGCTCGCGCAGATAGCCATCGACATCGTGGCACACCGAGCCGTAGTCAATCGAAGCGTCCAGGTTATCGTGCTCCCCCGCTGCACGCAGGTCGGCATAGAGCACCAAGGACACGATGAACTTCTGGCCCAGCGCGTTCTCTTCGGGATACACGCCATGGTTAGCAAAAACCTCAAGACCTTCAACGGTGATGCGGTCGGCATGGCGAAGGTCGTCATAGCTCACGTGGGGCACCGCCGTTGCGGTGGATATTTCGCCCCTTCCACGGCGGGCGAGCTCGGCGCCTTCAGTCTTGGTTGCATTCTCGGGCAGTTTCTTGTTGCTCATCGCGATCGTCTCCTTCGTTTAGAACCCCGACCGCGCAAACTAACTACACGCGAATCGACAGGTTCTTTTTATCATCGCTCCAGTTGCAAGCATTGCGCGCGGGGCATGCAAAGCAGGCGCGCGACGCTTTGTCGGCTGCATAGAGCAGACGCTCAAGCGGTTGGCTGTTCACGCGCAGCTTTCGATGGCCCAGAATGGCCGTCTTAATGGCTGCGGCATCGGCCGGCTCAAACGCCACGTCATCGGGCATGCCGCCGAGAATCGCATCAGCGACGCGTTCGCTTGCAACATCATGGGATATACCCGATTCATACTGTTCATCTTTGCCGATATCGTGAAGAAGTGCCGTGGCGTAGATGACCTCGCGGTCAAATTCGAGCCGTTCCTCGAGATTCTTGATCCACATAATGCGAGCGACATCGAGCAGATGGTCAATACCATGGCGGCAAAAGATGCGCCCCGATTCCAACTGTGCAATGTTGCCCAGGTGCCGCCGGAACAGCCCGTTGGCACAAATGTAATCAATGCGAGGCATGGCACCAAAGGGGGCCAAGCCCGAAGCCATAAAGCCGCGACGCGACGTCCCCTCATCGGTCTTCGATGCAAAGTCGTTGACGACTCTCATAGTTAGCGTCCCAGCATCCTAAAGAAACGCTCCTCGAGCGCGGGATCGGTCTCAAAGACGCCGCGGCGAGCGAGCGTCACGGTCTTGGTGCCAGGCTTTTGCACGCCGCGCATGGTCATACACATATGCTCGGCTTCCATGAGCACAATCGCTCCCTGGGGAGCGAGATAATCCATGAGAGCGTCGGCAACCTGCGCACACAGCTGCTCCTGCAGCTGTAGACGGCGGGCATAAACCTCAACCGTGCGGGCGAGCTTGGAAAGCCCTGCGACACGGCCGTTGGGGATATAGCCAATGGCAGCCTTGCCGTAAAACGGCAGCAGATGATGCTCGCACAGCGAGTAAAACGTGATGTCGCGCTCGATAACCAAATCGTTCGAAGCGACGGCAAAGGTTTTGGACAGGTGCTCCTCGGCACTCTGGTCCATACCACCGGCGATCTCACCATACATACGGGCAACGCGCGCCGGGGTCTCCAGCAGGCCCTCACGAGTTGGGTCCTCGCCTATGCCCTCAAGCAACAGCTTAATGGCGGCCTCGACTTTTTCCTGATCGACCATCTGGGCCTCACTTTTCCGATTTCACGTTCGCGCTATGGTACCACGCCCTCCGGCATCGACCACAAGCTACATAGTATGGGTTGAATAGACTGGATCGTCCCGCCAAAGCTGCACAGCGTCGCAAAGCGCAACGCCCTCACGCACAGCGCGGTCGCGCGTAGCGTTCATATCGATCACACGCTGGTTACTCGAGCCCCTAAAGCGCAACGAGATATCATAAAGATCCTGAACAAACGGGCCATCCACCAACATATCGAGGCAGGCAAGGATACGGTCCGTCGCCTCGGTATGGTGACGACCACCCGGCATAAGCTCCTCGAGCACGTCGCCGGTAAAGCACCAAATGGTCTTGCCCGACCCCGCGGGATAGGCCGCACGCACGCGTTCGATAAAGTCAACAAGCCCCGCCTGATTCTCGGGCTCCATAGGCTCGCCGCCCAGAATCGTCAGGCCATCGATAAAGGGATGGTCGAGGCTCTCGATAATCTTGTCCTCGACGGCACAATCGAACGTTTCACCCGCGGCAAAGTCCCACGCGACGGAGTTAAAGCAATTCTTGCACCCGCGACGGCACCCGCTCACAAACAGAGAAGTACGAACGCCTTCCCCATCAGCAATGTCGAAATACTTAATGTTCGCGTAGTTCATAGGTAACTCTCCCGGGAGGCCGGGACATATCATCCCGTCCTCAAACATTCTCGGCCTTCGGCCTGCGAAACTGCGGGCGGGACGATATGTCCCGGCCTCATGCAAAGGGTAACTCAATGAACGAAGCGAACATCGAGTATAGGGTTCGAGGTCCAATAAAAACTTTGTTGCAGCTCAACCGCCATCGCAAGCAAAGCGTTGTTGCAAGTCAACTCATTTCCACTAAGAACTTCGAGGAGCGAGCAGACCGCATGCTGCATCTCAGCTACGTCAACTTGGCCGCCCCGTAGCGAGGCCTGGGATGGTTATTAGAGATGCAGC
>CAJKZO010000042.1:0-13373 GCA_905204365.1 uncultured Collinsella sp. | reverse complement strand
CCCTCGAGAAGCTCTGACACCGTCATGCCGAGTGCGGGTGCGATCTTAAATAGAACCTTGAGCGTGAAATTTGCCGTTCCATCTTCGATTCGGTCGAGGTAGGGTCGGCTGATTCCTGTCGCCACACAAAAATCAACCTTGGAGATACCAAGGTCCTTGCGTGTCTCTTCGACCCGCCTGCCAAGAATCTGTTTCGCACGTTCGTCCATGCAGCCGAGTTTGAAATGGAGCCGAACATAAACGTAAACTATAGTTTACGTTTTGCCGAATACACAGGAGTTTTCTATGTCGGGTTCTTCGGTCCGCATGTACCGAGCCACGCCTCGCACAAACAGCGCACCGCCCAAGCTCGTCGTCGTTGAAGCAGAATGCCTTTCGCCCGATGAGCGCACAGCATTTGCATTGCTATCAAGTCGCGTCGCCGCCGTTCTGGTCCCTTGCCCGGCGCAAGGTGAACTTGCCATCCAATGCCAAGCGCACAGCTGCTCGCTCAATCAAGCTGCCGTAATCGCAACCAGCCAACACGGTCTGCCCCTTCTCCTGGAAGCCGGTATCGCACTTGCTCTTCGCGGCGCCGGATACGAAAACGAGGCCGCCGCCGACATGGTCTTTAAACCACGATCGAGCGGCGGCCTCGCAGCAGCCATTGAATATGTGTGCAGGCTCGTTGCCTAAAAGGACAAGCTAGAAACCAAAGCCAAAGCCCGTTCCGGTAATCGCCGAATACATAAAGTAGACGTTGATTACGTTGAGGAACACGCCCGTGATGCAGCCGTTGCGCAGGTAGCGCTCGCACACGATGCGCGCCATGGCGGCGGAGTCATCATTGTTTTTAGCCTGGCGTCTCGCCGTAAAGTACGTCGCCACGCTCAGCAGCAGGTTGAGCACCGGAAGCGCCAACAGCTCGTAGCTCTTGCCCCAGCGCGTCACCTCGCCGGCGGCATTAAACTTTGTTGCCACCTCGGGGCCAATGGTGGGGATTACAAACGCTGCCACCACCAGCGGAATCACTGCAAGTACGAGCAGCGCAATACCCATGTAGCCAGCTTTTTTGCCATATTTAAACATATGCGTCGTCCTTACACGTTAAAGCGGAAGTGCACGACGTCGCCATCGGCCATGACATAGTCCTTGCCCTCAATACGCAGCTTGCCGGCGGCCTTGGCGCCCTGCTCGCCGCCGAGCTCGATGTAGTCGTCATAGCCAATGACCTCGGCCTTAATAAAGCCGCGTTCAAAATCGGTGTGGATGACGCCGGCGGCCTGCGGGGCGGTCGCGCCCTGACGAACCGTCCAGGCCTTGACCTCCATCTCGCCGGCCGTAAAGAACGACTGCAGGCCGAGCAGCTTATAGGCCGCCTGCGCGAGCACGTCCAGACCGGGCTGCTCTAGGCCCAGGCTCTCCAGGTAGTCGGCGGCGTCCTCGGGATCGAGCTCGGAAAGCTCGGCCTCGATCTTGGCGCAGATCGGCAGCGGCTTGACACCATCGATGGGCGCCAGATCGTCGTTGAGCATATCCTCGTCCACGTTGGCCACATACAGGATGGGCTTCATAGTGAGCAGGAACAGGCCCTTGGCGGCGGCACGCTCCTCATCGGTCATCTCCATGGATGCGGCGCGCTTGCCCTCGTTGAGCCAGGCAAGCAGGCGCTTAGCGACCTCAAACTTGGGCATGAGCTCCTTGTCGCGCTTGGCCTCCTTCTCGAGCTTGGGCAGCTGCTTCTCAAGCGTGCCCATGTCGGCCAAGATGAGCTCGGTCATGATGGTGTCGGCATCGCCGGCGGGGTCGACGAACTCGCCCGTGCGGCCCACCTCACGCATGACGTTGGGGTCCTTAAAGTAGCGCACGACCTCGCAGATGGCATCGGTCTCGCGGATGTTTGCCAGGAACTGGTTGCCCAGGCCCTCGCCCTCGTTGGCACCCTTCACCAGACCCGCGATGTCGACAAACTCGACCGTAGCCGGCACAATGCGGCCGGGGTTAACGATGTCGGCAAGCTTTTGCAGGCGGCTATCGGGCACGTCGACGATACCCACGTTGGGGTCGATCGTGGCAAACGGGTAGTTGGCGGCAAGGCCGGTCTTTTTGGTAAGCGCGGTGAACAGCGTCGACTTGCCCACGTTGGGCAGGCCCACGATACCGATGGAAAGGGACACGACAGCTCCTTTTGGTACAGGTACTTCAAACTTCATAAGTATAGCGCCGCCGCAGCATCCGGGCGAATCCGGACACCGCGGCGGCGCAAATGAAGCAGAGATGCGTGAGGGTTCGAGACAGTAGTCCTTACTTAAGCTCGGGCCAGAAATCCTTGTTGGCCTCGATGAGCTCGTCCAGAATCTGCTTGGCAACGCTTGCCGAAGGAATGGTCTTGGAGAGCGTGAGTGCCTGCCAGAGCTTCTGGTAGCTGCCCTCGACCCAAGCCTGGACAACGAGCTTCTCGACGGAAACCTGCTGCTCCATCAGGCCCTTCTGGAACTGCGGGATCGGGCCCTGGCAGATCTTCTCAAAGCCGTTGGAACCGACGATGCAAGGCACCTCGACCATGGCCGTCGGGTCGAAGTTGGGCACAGCGCCATCGTTGGGGACGATCAGCAGGAAGCGCTCGAGCGTGTTCTCGGCCAGTGCGCAGGCAAGGTCGACGATGTAGTTGGCATGTACATCCGGCTCAAAGCCGCCGTCCTTGGCAGTACCCTTGGCGATGATGTCGCGGCAAGCGCCAAAGACCTTCTTCTCGCGGCCGTCCATAACCTCATTGGCGCGAGTGTAGTTGGGGTCAGACGTCTCGACGACATAGTCCGGGTACAGGTAATACTTGAGGTAGGTATTGGGAATCGTCTCGGGATCGACAGCATAGACATCCTTGGCCTTGCCGAAGGTGTGAATCCAGCTCTCCTCGACATGCTGCTCCTTACCGGCCTCGTGCTCGATGCCGTCCAGGTAGCCGTTCTTAGCCATGTGCTCCTTAATCTGCGGCATGAGGTCGTTGCCGTCCTTGTCGTAGATCTTGCTCCACCAACCAAAGTGGTTGAGGCCGTAGTAGCTATACTGCAGCTCGCGACGATCCTTGATGCCGCACATACGGCTCATCTTATCCATGAGGTCGATCGGCATGTCGCAGATGTTGATGATGCGGCTGTTGGGGCGCAGCACGCGGCAGGCCTCGGCGACGATGGCCGCGGGGTTGGAGTAGTTGAGCATCCAGGCGTTGGGGCTGTACTTCTCCATGTAGTCGAGGATCTCGATGACACCACCGATGGAGCGCATGCCGTAGGCGATACCGCCGGCACCGCAGGTCTCTTGGCCAACGCAGCCGTACTTGAGAGGAATCTTCTCGTCGAGCTCACGCATGGCGTACAGGCCGACGCGGATGTGAGCGAGGACGAAATCGGTCCCGGTGAATGCGGTCTCGGGGTCGGTGGTGTAGCTAAACTCAACCTCGGGGGCGTTCTCGTGGAAGTAGATCTCGCAGGCCTTGGCCACGGTCTCCTGGCGCTCGGCGTTGTTATCGTAGAAGGTCACCTTGTTGACCGGAAAGCGGTCGCGCTCCTCAAGCAGCATCAGAGCGATGCCCGGGGTGAAGGTAGAGCCACCGCCGGCAATGGTCACGGCATAGTTTTTCTTGGACATGATGTCCTCCTCATTCTGGCCGCTTGCTCAATCCATCCCCGTACGCGGCCTGCACGGTTTGGAATTGTTACCTAGAAGTGGAGTTTTTTATCTCTAGAATCGGCCTTGCGGTGCATACCGGCTCTGCAAGGCCGATTGTTTCGATGGACGATGGTTTACAGAAGAGTCTCGAACTTCAGAAGACTCTCGAACTTCTCGCGAACCTGCGGGACGCTAAGGCCGACGATGACCTGGATTGACTGACCTTGGACCACCAAGCCATGCGTACCGATCGCCTTGAAGGAAGCCTCGGGTGCAACGACGCTCTTGTCCTTGACGTTAACGCGCAGACGGGTAGCGCAGTTCGTTACATCGATGATGTTATCCGTGCCACCGAGCAGATCGAGGATGTTCTCGGCAAGCACCAAGCGCTCATCATCTTTACTCTTGGCGGCCGATTTGCCAGCAGCAGCACCGCCCTGCTTTTGCTTGTAGTCGGCCTTGGACTTGAGCTCGACCTCAACATCGTCATCCTCGCGACCGGGGGTCTTAAAGTCGAACTTGACAATCAGGAAACGGAAGACCACAACCCAAAGAGCGGTAAAGCACAGACCGACAAGGATGGAGATGGCGTACTGCAGACCGTGTGCGGCCCAAAGGGGCAGCCAGTCCCACGAGAGCATCGAGATGATGCCGCCGTCGAAGATACCCACGACGCCAAGGAGGTTTTGAGCCATGCAGCCAAGCGCTCCGAGCACGCAGTGGACGACGAACAGGCCAGGCGCGATGAACAGGAAGGTGAAGTCAAGCGGCTCGGTAATACCGCAAAGCATAGCGGTAAGGGTGACCGGAATCAGCAGAGCCTTGACGCGCTGCTTGCGCTCGGGTTTGGCGGTCATATAAAACGCAATGGCGACGCCAAGCGAGCCGAAGACCTTAGTCCAACCAGGGCAGGTATAGGCAGCCCAGGGTGCGGCATCCTTAAGAGCAATGCTCGGATCGGCAGCCAGTTGGGGCAGGATGTTAGCCCAAGCGGCAAAGATGCCGCCATTGACCGCCGCGTTGTCGTAATAGAACGGCGTATAGATAAAGTGGTGAAGGCCTGTAGGAATCAGCACGCGCTCGAAGAAAGCAAAGACGCCAACGCCGAACGTACCGGCGGAAAGGATGAATCCCTGGAAGGCGGAGATAGCAGCCTGAACATGCGGCCACACCAGGCAGGCGATAAGAGCGACCGGAACCATAACGAAGAAACCGATCATATAGATGAACACGGAGCCCGAGAACACGCCCAGCCACTCAGGAAGTTCGGTGTCGAAGAACTTGTTATGCAGCATCGTGGCGATACCAGAGATAATGAGCGCGCCCATGATGCCCATATCAAGCGTTTTGATGCTTGCGATAGTGGCAAGACCAGTACCACTGCCCGCCTCGACAGAGTAGTCAACACCAAAGACAGGGCCCCACTGCCCCAAGATTGTGCTTACAAAGTAGTTGAAGGTAAGGTAGATGGCCAAAGCCTCCATGCAGCAGCGAGCGTTCTGCTTGTTCGCGAGCGAGATTGGCAACGCTACGCAAAACAGCAACGGCATCTGGTTAAAGAGCGTCCAACCACCCTGGAGCAGCACATTCCAGCAATCAAACCAAAGATGACCCGCTGTGGCCATCTCGCCAAAGATCGCCTCGGTGGTAAACAACGTACCCAGGCCGACGACGATTCCGGAAAATGCGAAAAGAATTGCAGGCGTGTACATTGCACCGCCGAAACGTTGTATCTTTTGCATCATGACGGGGAATCCCCCTCTCTTCATTCGGAGCGACTGCGGTTTTGGCTTCACTCGAGACCGCAGACGCGCCGTTTGCGTGTACCTCGTGCAATAGGACGGGTGGGCCCGCTTCCCTGACTTCTTGCGCTTCTATTTTTATCATATCACTTATCTAGACAAGTTAGCATAAATACTACGGTCGGTAAACGGTTGATTATTGGCCGTAAACAGTATGAGTCCAGTGTTTTGCCTGCTAAATCTGACATACCTTATGGCTGCATTTAAAATTTCTTTTCTACTTGTCTAGATGTGCTTGTCTATATCTATAGACATACCTATACTTCATTACAACATTCACCGCCACGTTAAGGAGTCACCATGAAAAGCGCGGTCTTCTATGGAAAGCACGACCTCAGAGTCGAGGAATCGGCAAAGCCGGCCGTGGGCAGGCGCGACGTTCTGATCAACGTCAAAGCTTGCGGCGTCTGCGGTACCGACGTTCATATCTATGAAGGCGACAAGGGGGCTGCCGACGTTACCCCGCCCACGATCCTTGGTCATGAGTTTGCGGGCGTTGTCGAGGCCGTGGGCAGCGACGTCGCTGGCTTTAAACCGGGCGATCGCGTGTGCATCGACCCAAACCATCCCTGCGGCTGCTGCGAACCCTGCCGCGACGGAATCAACCACTACTGCGAGCATATGACCGGTTACGGCACCACTGTTAACGGCGGCTTTGCCGAGTACTGCTCCGTCGATATGCAGCAAGTTTACAAGTTGGGCGATCACACCAGCTTTGAGCAGGGTGCTATGACCGAGCCCGTCGCCTGCTGCCTGCACGGCATCGATATGTGCAACATCAAGCCCGGCAGCACAGTTGTCGTTATCGGCGGTGGCATGATCGGTCTGCTCATGATGCAGCTTGCTAAAAACGCCGGCGCCACCAAGGTTGTCTTGCTCGAGCCTGTCGAAGGCAAGCGCGAGGTTGCGCTCAAACTCGGCGCCGACCTGGCAATTGATTCCATCCACGAGGACGTCCCGGCCCGCCTGAAGCAGGAGGGCGTCGGCAACGTCGACGTTGTAATCGAGTGTGTCGGCAAGCCCGTCACCATCGAGCAGGCCATCCAGATCGCCGGCCACAAGGCTACGGTCATGATGTTCGGCCTCACCAAGCCCGATGAGACAATCACCGTCAAGCCCTTCGAGGTCTTCCAGAAGGAGCTTGTGCTCACCTCGTCCTACATTAACCCTTATACGCAGCGTCGCGCGCTCGAGCTCATCGACTCTGGCAGGCTCGACGTATCCTCGATGGTCGCCAAGGTGGCTTCCCTCGACGAACTCGGCGCCATCCTGTCAGACCCAGCTCTGCGTGCCATGGGTAAATATATAATCGACCCCAGCAAGTAAATCGATCGACACCTGCGCGAGCGGTCCTCATCCACCGCTCGCGCACCCTGCTCTAGGAGACCGTCATGGCGCGAGCCATCTTCCAAACTATTTATGACAACGTGAAGCAGTCGATTGACGACGGCACATACGCCTATCAGAGTTATCTGCCTTCGGAGACTGAGCTCACGCAGCTGTTTGACTGTTCGCGTATGACGGTCCGTCGCGCCATCTCGATGCTTGCGGCAGACGGTTACGTGCTCCCCCAGCAAGGCAAAGGCATGCGCGTCATTCGCAACATCAGTGACGAGAAGAGTCGTGGTGGCGGCGGACTCGAGACCTTTAAGGAAATCGCGGTCAACCGAGGCTTTGAGCTCAAGACTGTCACCACCGTCTTTGAGCTCCTCATCTGCAGCAAGGCGCTCTCCAAGATTACCGGGTTTCCCGAAGGCTGTGAGCTCACACGCGCCAAACGCATCCGTTATGCAGACGGACATGCCGTGTGCTCCGACGACTCCTATTACCTAAGCTCACAAGTACCGGGGCTGACACCCGAGATTGTCAACGACTCGATTTATCGTTACCTCGAAGAAGACCTTGGCATTAAGATTGCCACGGGCAAACGCGATGTAACGATCGAGCATCCCACGCCCGAGGATACGCGCGTGCTCGATCTCGACGACTTTAACGCACTCGCCGTTATACGCGGGCAGACCTACAACGCCGACGGCATCCTTATGGAATACACCGAGACCAAACAGGTCCCCGGGTTCTTTTTGCTCCATGAAACCGTGACGCGCAACGGTACCGGTCGAACCGGCCACCAAAGTAGCATGAACTAACCATTTATTAATTGCGGTGGAATAGCTCCTAGAATGGCCCGCTTAAGGGCAAAACAGGAACTATTCCACCGCAACTTTTTTGGCCGGCGGGGCAGTACCTGTCCCACCGGCCATCATTTACGCTCTTTTAACTAGTCCGCGAGCTTTTCCACTTGGTCGAGCATCTTGTTGAGCTTTTCCTTTGCCTCGGCCTTGACCTTCTCGGCCTCCTCGTGGGCCTTGGCCTTCTGGGCGGCCTTCTCCTCGGCCTCGGGATCGACGACGATCAGGTTGGATGCATCGTGTTCAACCAACTTGAGCGCATGCTCGGGACACACCTTGACGCAGGCACCGCAGCCCAAGCAATACGTCGACTCAAACGCAAAGCGGCCGCTACCCACCAAATCGCCGGCGAACGTGGGGCATACATTGACGCACTCGCCGCACGACGTGCACTTGTCAAAATCGCACTCCGGCGTGCTCACCTGCATGTTCTGGGCAAGCTCGGGGTGGTTTTGCAGCGTCGAGAGCACCAGCTGCCGCCCGTGCGTGAGCGAACGGCGACGCTTGGTAGTCGTGGTGCCGCACATGGTGTTGAGCGTGCGCTCCAGCTGGGTTATCTGATGGCGATGGGCCTTGAGCTTCTGCGTCACCGAGGCCAGCGCCGCCGTCGCCGGATTGAGCTTGGTCACCGTCAGGCCCGTGGTGCGGGCGATTTTTTCCATGTACTCCTTGCGCTCGTACTCGCGAAGCTTATGGCACTTGAGGCTCTTGGGGTCGACCTCCAGGCCCATGCCCGTACCGGCCCACTCCTCGGCAGTGGCGATGGCCTCGCCCAGAATGTCCTCACCGCCGGTGTTGCGGCATTTATCGCACACGCCCAACGGCAGGTACACACTCACGTTGGGATAGTCCGCCAGTACCGAGAACCAGGTCTCGGCCGTAATATCGCCCACGCAGGCGACGACGACCTCGTTTTCGCGCGGCATGCGCTTGAGGGCGCGTGTGCAGGTGACGTAGGCGGTCTCGTGGCTCGTAGCAGCAGAGACGATATCGTCATACAGGTTTTTGGGCGCCAGGCGCGGCGAGATGATTGCCT
This sequence comes from uncultured Collinsella sp., assembly GCA_905204365.1. Lineage (GTDB taxonomy): Bacteria > Actinomycetota > Coriobacteriia > Coriobacteriales > Coriobacteriaceae > Collinsella. The sequence goes on along the minus strand of CAJKZO010000042.1, from coordinate 4,698 downwards.
CGGTCGGACAGGCAGCGGCGCACAGGCCGCACTTGCGACAGGAGTCGAGGATCTCAATGGCGTCTTCCTCGACCTCGATGGCGTTGACCGGGCACACGTCCATGCACGCAGTGCAGCCGCTCTTTTCGTTTTTGCAGGTCAGGCACGGAATGGTGTTGCCGCGCGGGCGCTCCTTGTAGTCGGCAGGATTCCACTGCGGCGCCGACGGATCGAGTGCATCGGTCACGCCGCCAAGCGGGTTTTTAAGAAAGTCGAAACCCTTGCTGATCTCAATAATGTCATCAAACAGATCGTGTTCCTGCGCCATGCGCGGCCCCTCCCTGAGCAGTGCAAACAAGCAAGAGATAATGATACGCTATCGGTCCACACCTCGGGCAAATTACACGCGGAGCACCTTTGAGGCAAATAGACCTACAATCTATTGCCAACCTAATCGCCTAGGTTTATTGAGGAGTCACAAGATGAAGATTGCCCTGATCGAACCGTTGGGAGTACCCGAGCAGACCATCGACAGGCTCTCTGCACCCCTTAAGGACGCCGGACACGAGTTTGTCTATTTCGATACCAAAACAACCGATCCGGCCGAGCTCGCTCGACGCAGCGAGGGCGCCGAGGTCGTCATGATCGCCAACAACCCCTACCCCGCCGAGGTCGTCGCCGGCGCCGACGCGCTCAAGATGATCGCCGTCGCCTTTACGGGCATCGACCACGTGGGGCTTTCCGCCTGCCGTGAGCGCGGTGTTGAAGTTCGCAACTGCGCCGGCTACTCCGACGTTTCGGTCGCCGAGCTTACCCTCGGCCTGGCCATCGACGTGTTGCGCAAGGTGAGCGCCGCCGATGCCGCCGTCCGCACCGGCAAGACGAGCGCCGGCCTTATGGGCACCGAGATCTGCGGCAAGACCGTGGGTATTGTGGGTTGCGGCAAGATCGGCTGCGCCACGGCTCGACTCTTTAAGGCCTTTGGTGCCCGTGTGCTAGGCTATGCCCGTCACGAACATCCCGAGGCTGCCGAGGCGGGCATTGAGCAAGTCTCGCTCGAGCAGCTGCTTGCCGAGTCCGACATCGTGAGCCTGCACCTGCCCAACAACGACACCACGCGCAAGAGCTTTGGCGCCGAGCAGTTCGCTCAGATGAAGGACGGCGCCGTGTTTATCAACTGCGCCCGTGGCGCCATCGTGGACAATAACGCCCTTGCCCAGGCACTCAGCGACGACAAGCTCGCCGGTGCCGGCATCGACGTCTTTGATATGGAGCCGCCCATCCCCGCCGACTACGCGCTCATCAACGCCAAGAACTGCATCTTCACGCCGCATGTGGGCTTCCTTACGCACGAGGCCATGCAGCGCCGCGCCAGGATCGAGTTCGACAACGTCGTCGCCTACGTTGAAGGCCGCGCGCAGAACGTTTGCGAGCTGTAGGCAAACGAGGGCGGGGCAAAACCTCATCGCAGGCCTACCCCGCCCTCTTTGGTACAAAGCAACCTGGTCCCTTTGCACCATAGCAAAAAGGGGCAAAGCCATCTGTTGGCTTTGCCCCTTCCTTAGCTTGATTTACTCATCCATGAGATAGTAGTGGCCCAGTGCGTCGGCACCCAGGATGGCGTTGGCGACCATCTCAGGCGTCACCTCAAACGGCATGTTGCACATGGTGTCCTCGGGCGCGCACGCGGCCTCGGCAACAATCATGGCCTTCTCGCGCGTAGCCTCGGCAACGCCCAGCTCCTTGAGCGTAACGGGCAGACCCAGCTCAATGCAGAAGCCCAAGACTTCCTCGAGTTTCTCAGTCGGAGCATCCTCGAGTACCAGCTGGACGATGGTGCCGAAGGCGACCTTCTCGCCGTGATACATGCTGTGGCACTCGGGCAGCATCGTCAAGCCGTTATGGATGGCATGGGCCGCAGCGAGGCCCGAGCTCTCAAAGCCAATACCCGAAAGCAGCGTATTGGCCTCGATGATGTGCTCGACGGCAGGCGTGAGCGCACCCTTCTCCAGCGCAACCTTGGCCTTGACGCCATCGGCCATAAGCGTCTCGTAGCAGAGCTTGGCGAGCGCCAGGCCGGCCATTCCGCCCTTGCCGCCGGCGCAGGTGCCGCCGTCGGCATCGTGCGTCGCCTGGGCCTCAAAGTAGGTTGCGAGCGCATCGCCCATACCGGAAACCGTCAGGCGCACCGGGCTCGCCGCGATAACCGTCGTATCCATCAGGACAATGTTGGGGTTTGCCTTAAGGAAGAGATATTTATCGAACTGGCCATCATCGGTATAAAGCACCGAAAGCGCCGAACACGGGGCATCGGTCGAAGCAATGGTGGGGCAAATGATAACCGGGGACTCCAGGTAATAGGCGACGGCCTTGGCGGTATCGAGGATCTTGCCGCCACCGACACCGACGATGATGTCGCAGCCGTTGTCGCGAGCGAGCGCAACCAGGCGATCGACCTCGCCCTTGGAGCACTCGCCGTTAAAGTCCTCAAACAGCAGCTCGGCCTTAGCCTCGGCAAAACCGCCCTCGATCTTGGCACCGACGCGCTTCTTGCCCGAAGGCGTCACGATGACGAGGGCCTTAGCGCCGAGCGGCTCGACATAGGAGCCGAGCTTGGCGAGCTCGTCCGGACCCTGGATGTACTTGCTGGGGCTATTGAAAATTGCAGCCATAACTATCCCATTCTCTAAAAAAGAAAGGGGCTCCGTACAGATACGTGCGGAGCCCCTCGTTACGATAACAAGAGTCGATTAGAAATCGATGTCGGTGTCGTAGTAGCAGGCCTTGAGAATCTTCTCGAAGTCGGCAGCCTTGGTCTCACGCGGGTTCTCGGGCGTGCAGGCGTCCTGCTCGGCGTTCGCGGCGATCTCGGGCAGCTTGGCGAGGAACTCCTCCTCGGAAACCATCTGCGGGTTCTCGGCGTCGACCTTCACGCCACCATTCGCGTAATCCTTGATGGACTGCGGAATGTTGAGCTGGTCGTTGAGGTCGCGAATCTTCTGGACGAGCGCAGCGATGAGCTCCTCGTTGGTCTCGCCGGGAAGGTGCAGGATCTCCTTGGCCACGTAAGCGTAACGCTCGGCAGCACGGGGATCCTTGGAGTTCCACTGGATGACCTTGCCCAGGTACATGGCGTTAGCGGCACCGTGGATGATGTGGCCGTTCTCGAAGGCAGCACCGGTCTTGTGAGCCATGGAGTGAACGATGCCGAGCAGGCCCGAGGAGAAGGCGATACCGGCGATGCACTGAGCCTCGTGCATGTGCTGACGGGCCTCATGGTCGCCAGCATAGGACTTGGGCAGCCACTCGACGATCTCGCGGATGCCGTGCAGAGCGTTGGCGTCGGTGAACATAGAGGCGCAGGTGGAAACGTAGGCCTCCATGCAGTGGGTCAGAGCATCCATGCCGGTGTGAGCGCACAGCTTGGCGGGCATGGTGTAGGTGAGCTCGGGGTCGACGATGGCGACATCAGGGGTGATGTTGAAGTCGGCCAGCGGGTACTTGATGCCCTTGGCGTAGTCGGTGATGACGGAGAAGGCAGTAACCTCGGTAGCGGTACCGGAGGTAGAGGAGATGGCGCAGAAATGAGCCTTCTGACGCAGCTCGGGGAAGCTGAACGGCTGGATGATGTTGTCGAAGGACTCCTCGGGATACTCGTAGAAGACCCACATGGCCTTAGCGGCATCGATGGGCGAGCCGCCGCCGATGGCGATAATCCAGTCGGGCTCGAACTCGCGCATGGCCTCGGCGCCCTTCATGACCGTCTCGATGGACGGGTCGGACTCGACGCCCTCGAACAGCTTGACCTCGAAGCCGCCCTCTTTGAGGTCGGCCTCAACGTCCTGCAGGAACCCGCCGCGGCGCATAGAGCTGCCGCCAGAAACGATGATGGCCTTCTTACCCTTGAGGTTCTTCACCTCGTGGCGAGCGCCCTCACCAAAGTACAGATCGCGAGGATTGGTAAAACGTCCCATACTGTGCCTCCTAAACAAGCCCCTCTTAGACTTGCGTATATAACGGAGCACCCGATTGGCTCCGTTAGGACCGTTTTGCGCGTTGCCGGCGATGACAATGCGCGACGTCTGAACGTCTCAACGCTCAGACAAACACTATTTTACCGTTCTGGTTGGTCAGTTATTCACCTAAAGCCGCCAATGATGAAACGTTTTTTCTATCCCTGAAGACCCTTGTGCGGCATTCATACTCCCAAGCTGGGCAAACGTTTTATCAAGGTTGACCACATATCCCGGGCAGGACTGTGCCCCTCCAAAATATGCACCGTTCGCCGCCAAAAATCGACCGTTTGCGGCACCGTGATACCACTCGGTCGTCCAAGGTGCCGACATTTGTGCGACATCCGTCTTCGTGGTGCAAAGGTGCAAGTCCAAGTGCGGCACCCCCGGTGTGCTACATGCGGGTAAACTAGTACTTTATATATAGACATTTGAACCCTAACCGCAGCAAAGGAGGCCCCATGGCATTCGATCCCATTCAAGAAGATTGCCATCGCCTCGTTCTTGAGGCCTTGCGCCGCGACAATATCCCGCTCACCGACGCTGCCGCCGTAGAGCGTCTGATGGAACAATTCACCCGCAACCCCGCACCGCTCATCGTGCACGACCGCGACCGCGCCGGGCACCTCATTGCCAAGGTGGTCGAGGCTGTCGACTACCGCATTCCCTTTATCCCTGACGATACCCAGGCAGAGCAAGAAGAGGC
>CAJKZO010000041.1:0-13441 GCA_905204365.1 uncultured Collinsella sp. | reverse complement strand
CCGGTGCCCACCACCTCGATCTGCGGCTGGGCGCCCAGGATAATCTTGAGCGAATCGACCACCAAGCGGTCGTCGTCAACAACAATGAGCCTCATCGGCCCTCATCTCCTTGCTGTTTGGGAACGGTGGCAAACACGCGCCAGCCGGGGGAGCCGGCACGTGGGCCGGCGGTGAAGGTGCCGCCAAGCGCCTCGATGCGCTCGCGCATGGAGACAAGCCCCATACCCTCCGCGGCGCCGCGGCCGTTTGCTTGGACCCCGCCCGCGCCATCGTCGGTAACGATGAGCTGGTAAAACGACGGATGCTCCATGCATCGTACGGTGACAGCATGGGCGCAAGCGTGGTGCATGGTGTTGGAGAGCGCCTCGCGCAGGACCGCCGCAAAGCAGTTCGCGACGTTTGCGGGCGTATGTTCGGCCAAAACTTCAAGCTCAATCTGCGGGCCGCCGTCCGAACGCGCGCCTTCAACAATGCGTTCGAGCTGCACGGAAAGGTCGACGGCGTTGTCGTTGAGTGCGTGGACGCTGGTGCGCACAAGCTGGAGCGCCTCGTCAACCGTGCGTTTAACGTCGGCGAAATCGGCGGCAACCCTGGGCTCGTCGGCATGGACCACGCGCAGGGCTTCGGCCTGCAGTGAGGCGCGCGTGAGCTGGTGCCCGACGTTATCGTGGATCTCGCGCGCGATGCGGGCGCGTTCGGCGAGCGTCGCGAGCTCGACTTCGTAGTCCTGGCGGTCGGCAAGATCGCGGTTGCGCGCTTCGAGCACGAGGGCTCGTTCCTGCAGCTCGTCGCGGATACGGCGCATGCGCTGCTGCTCGCGCTCTAACTGGGCGGTACGTAGCGATAGCAAGGTGGCGGCAACCGAAAGGATGGCGGTCAGCAGGAGCGTTCGGGCGGTGAGCGCGTCGGCGCGAAGGTCCGCGACGAGCGCAAAGACAAAGGCGACGCCAGTGCCCAGCGCGACCCAGACGTGCTCGCGGCGCACGCGTCGTGCGATGTCATAGAGGGCGAGAGGCGCAAACGGCACAAACGGCGGAACGAAGACGGCCGCGATGATGTAAGCGTAACTCGCGGCCTCGCTTGCACGGTGCGTGCGTTCCCCCTGTGCGACCTCGGCCAGCGAGGTGGCGATAACGCCAAGGCAAAACGCCGCGACTAGGCGAGCGTTCACAGCAAGACCCATGGCGGCTGCGATGCAGCACGCCAGCACGATCGATTTGTCGAAAAGCCTGTTCATACGGGTATTGTACGCGAAGCCGCGCGTAGTGGAGGGGCCGCCCGGGCAACCGTGACATTCCTCCCGCACGGCAAAGCGGGGGCGCCGGCGGGCCGCACGACCAAGCCTCGCACTCGTGACAAAGCTCACTGGTGCGCACCGCCCGCTCCTGCGATGATGCAATCGTACCGGGCCGCAATCAACAGAAGGGCCGCCTCATGACAGACATCGTCCACGTCGAAAACCTCGTCAAGCGCTATGACGACCTTATTGCGCTCGACCACTTTAACCTGAGCATCGCCCCCGGCGAGATCTTTGGCCTGCTGGGCCCCAACGGCTCGGGCAAGACCACGTCCATCAACTGCATTTTGCAGCTGCTCGCCTATGACAAAGGCATCATCGAGTTGTTCGGCGAGCCCATGACGCCCGCCCGCTACGACCTCAAGCGCCGCATCGGCGTGGTGCCGCAGCAGGTGGCGGTGTTTGACGAGCTTACGGTGCGCGAGAACATCGACTATTTCTGCAGCCTCTACGTTAACGACCGCAGACGCCGCCGCGCGCTGGTGGACGAGGCGATCGACTTTGTCGGGCTGGGCGACTTTACCAAGTTCCGCCCCGGCAAGCTCTCGGGTGGCCTGGCGCGCCGGCTTAACATTGCCTGCGGCATCGCGCACAAGCCCGAGCTCATCTTCTTCGACGAGCCCACGGTGGCGGTCGACCCGCAGAGCCGCAACGCCATCCTGGAGGGCATCTGCCGCCTGCGCGACGAGGGCGCCACGGTGGTGTATACCAGCCATTACATGGAGGAAGTCGAGCAGATCTGCAGCCGCATCATGATCATGGACGGCGGGCGCGTGCTGGCGCAGGGCACCAACGACGAGCTCAAGCGCATGATTCAGATGGGCGAGCGCGTGACTGTCGAGGTTGGCGCCGTCGAGGCTGCCACGATCGAGCGCCTGCGTGCCCTCGAGCACGTGCTTTCGGTTGAGCTTTCCGGCGGCGAGCTCATCTGTACCTGCGAAGCGAGCCCGCACAATTTGGTCGACATCCTCGACACGCTGCGCGCTGCCGACGTGGCACTCGGCCGCGTGTGGAGCGAGCCGCCGACCCTCAACGACGTGTTCCTCGAGATCACCGGCCGCGAGCTGCGCGACTAGGGGGCAGCTATGTTCAACACCATTATCATTACGGTCAAGACGCTGCTGCGCCGGCCGAGCACGTGGGTTTGGGGCGCGGTCTTTCCCATCGCGCTTTCCACGATGTTTATGTTTATGTTTGCGAATCTGAGTTCCGACGGCACGGTCGACCCGGTGCCGGTTGCCGTCGTGGCGGACGAGGCCTGGGACGCCTCGACCTTTAAGGACGTGGCGACGTCGCTTGCCAACGAGAGCGACGATCAGCTGCTCGAGATCCACGAGTGCGACGACGCAGCCGATGCGAACCGTGCGCTCAAGGCCGGCGAGGTCGCGGGCATCTATACGGTCGACGCCGAAGGCACGCCCAAACTCACGCTGCTATCGAGTTACGACAGCTCACGTGCGAGTACGGTGCTCACCGACCGCAGCATCCTTGAGACGGTGGCAAGCTCGTATACGCAAAATGCCGAGCTCATGTCCCAGATTGCCCAAGACAACCCGGCGGCGCTCGCCGACCCGGAGGCGGTTGCGCGCGCCCTGTCGCTCGAGGGCGACACCCGCCGCGTAAGCCTGACACGCACCACGCCCGATGGCACGGTCATCTACTATTACGCGCTTTTTGGCCTGGTCGCGATGATGTCAGCCGAGTTTGCCGCCATGAGCGTCGTCGATTTGCACCCCAATCTGTCTGGCCTTGGTGCACGTCGCTGCGTGGGTGGCCTTTCCAAGACGGCGTCGCTGGCCGGTATTTTTGTGGGCTCGTGGCTGGTTTCCTTTGTCTCGATGACGATCGCGATTGGCTACGTGCGTCTAGTCGTTGGCGTCGACTTTGGCGGGCGCGAGGGGCTGTGTCTGGTGGGCGGCGCCGCCTCCGCGCTTGCCGCCACGGGCCTGGGGCTCTTTGTGGGCACGCTTCCCGTTAAGGGCGGCAAGGCGTCCAAGTCGGGCATCCTCACGGGCTTTGCCACCACGTGCGCCTTGTTCGCCGGCCTCTACGGCGAGCCGGCGATGGCACTTGCCGACGACGTTGCCCGCGCCTGCCCGGCCGAGTGCTGGCTCAACCCCGTCAAGCTCATCTGCGACATGTTCAACCGCCTGTATTTCTTTGAGGACCTGGGCCCCTTTGCCGTTCGCGCCGGCGCGCTGGTCCTTATGGCGCTGCTGTTCGTTGCCGCCGCCACGCTGATCTTTGGAAGGAGCCGCTATGAGCACCTTTAAGACCGCGCTTCGCATGGCGCTGGCGCACCCATTCTACCTGCTTATCTATACGGTGTTCATCTCGCTCATGGGCGTATTCATCGCGGCCTCGGTGAGCTGGAACTCGTCGCAGCTTACCGAGTACAAGCCCTACGACACCAACGTGATTGTGGTCGATCGCGACAACAGCGACCTTTCGCGGGCACTCACCAAGCACTTGGGGTCGCGTTTTGAGCTGGTCACGGGCATCGGCGACGATGCGTACGACCTTGCGGACGCGCTCTCCAAGAGCAATAGCGCCAAGGGTAGCGCCGACTGTGTGTTCTTTATCCCGGAGGGGTTTGAGGGTGACCTCGTTGCGGCCGCCCGTGCGGGGAAGGCCCTGCCCAAACTCGACGTGACGTACGGCTCCGGCACCATGGCGGCTGCGCTTTCGTCTGCCGAGGCCTCACGCTGGATCTCGCTCGCGGGCGCTGCGGCCGCGCTTGAGCCCACTGCCTCCAACGGCGACGTTGCCAAGGCCGCCGAGCATGCTGCCGCCAAGCGTGCGGAGGTCGAGATCGAGCAGGTCAAGGTCGACTCGACGGCCGCTGCCACGCTCGAGTCGTACTTTAACTTTGGCGCGTACGCGATCATCTCGTCGGTCATCGTGTCGGTGGGGCTGGTGTTCTCGGGCATGAACGAGCCCGAGCGTGTGCGTCGCATGGATGCCGGCCCGGTCTCCGAGCGCCAGCGTTCGCTTGCCGTGTTCGCGGCCGCCGCCGTGCTCACCGTCTGTATCTGGTTTGTGTCGAGCATGATGGGCGTCGTGGGCTTTGCTGGTGCGGTCGCCGAGGTCGGCGTGGGCCGTGTGTGCCTGGCGCTGGCGGCGACGTTTGCCCTGGCGTGCACGCCGCTGGCCGTTGGCTTTGCGCTTTCGAGCCTGGGTGCGCGCGAGGAACTGCTCAACGGCGTGGGCAACCTGCTTGGCATGCTCATGACGTTTTTGGGCGGCGCCTGGATGCCGCTTTCGCTCATGGGCTCGGCCGTGCAGACGGTGGCGCATTTTGTGCCGACATATTGGGTGAACGACGCAATCGGCAAGGCGCTTGCCTCGGATTTGACGACCGCCGCGCTGGGCGACATCGCTTGCGATCTGGGCGTCACGGTGCTTTTCGCCGCGGCCATCGCCGCCGTAGGCCTCGCCCTCGCACGCGCCAAATCCCACGCCTAACCACCTAGCCGTCGGGCACTCATTGGGGACAGACTTAAACGACCAAGAGTAGTCATTGGGGACAGTCTTTGTCGAACTGCCGGTTTGCCGGCCGGGTTGGCAAGGACTGTCCCCAACTGCCGGCAGGAAAGGAACGTCCCCAACTGCCGGGTGGCGAAAGAGTGTCCCTTGCGACTAGTCATTTAAGAACGTCCCCAATGACTAGTCTGAAATAAATCCCAGGCCTCGCCCAAAAATAGTTCGCCAAGGTTTACTATTACGTTCATAAAGTAGTACGAGGCTAACAATGGGGGATAGCATGGCGACGAAGCAAGCCTACGTCCAGGTCAAGGGGCTCAAGAAACACTACGGCGACGGTGACGCGCGCCTGACGGTGCTCGACGGCATCGACACGTCCATCAATCGCGGCGAGATCTGCGTCATGCTGGGACCCTCGGGTTCGGGCAAGTCGACCTTTCTCAACCTGATCGGCGGCCTGGAGGATGCCGACGCCGGCTCTATTCTGGTGGACGGCTGCGACCTCACGGTGCTCAAGTCTACCGACCTGGGTGAGTATCGCCGCCGTGAGCTGGGCTTTGTCTTTCAGTTCTACAATTTGGTGCCCGATCTCACCATCAAGGAGAACATCGAGGTCACGGCGCACCTGTCCAAAAAGCCGCTCAACATTGACGACCTGCTACGCTCGCTGGGCCTCTACGAGCACCGCAACAAGTTCCCGCGCCAGGTCTCGGGCGGCCAGCAGCAGCGTTGCGCCATCGGCCGCGCGCTCGTCAAAAACCCGGGCCTGCTGCTGTGCGACGAGCCCACGGGTGCGCTCGATTACAAGACATCCAAGGAAATCCTGCAGCTCATGGAGGACGTCAATCGCGAGTACGGCTGCACCATTATCATCGTCACCCACAATGCTGCCATCGCCCGCATGGCCAATCGCGTGCTGCGCCTGCGCGATGGGCGCATCGTCGAGGATGAGCTCAACGAGTCGCCCGTCGCGGCCGCCGAGCTCGATTGGTAGGCGGCGTCATGACACCTCTCGCAAAACGTCTCCCGCGCGAGCTGCGCCGCAATATCGGCAAGTACCTGGGCATCTTTTTGCTTATGTGTGGAAGCATCGCCCTTACCTCGGGCTTTTTGCTCGCGGCGCATTCCATCGGTTGCCTTATCGACGACATGCGCGATGCGTACACGATTGAGGATGGCCGCGTGACCACCTCCTTCGAGGCTACCGACGATCAACTCAAGGCTGCCGAGGATGCCGCCAGTGACGTCGGCGGCGTCACGCTCTACAAGAATTTCTCCATCGACGCCATCATCAAAAAGACCTCCGGCGACGACGGCACCAAGCGCACGCTGCGCACCTATGCGCACCGCACCAAGGTCGATATCGCGTCCTACTGTGAGGGCAAGGAGCCCAAGACGGACGGTGAGGTGGCAATCGACCGTGTCTTCGCCACCAACAACGACCTCGCCGTGGGCGATAAAGTCGAGCTCGAGGGTCGCACCTACACCATCTGCGGCATCATGACCCAGCCCGATAGCCAGGCGCTGTTCCTCAACAATTCGGACTTTACGGTGAACACCATTACGTACGGCGTGGCCGAGGTCACCGACGCCGGCTTTGCCGCGCTCGAGGACGCCGGCGGCGCACCCGCCTACACATACTCCTTCACCTTTGCCGATCGCGATCTCTCCATCGCGGACCGCACCGATGCGGAGCAGGATATGGTAGAGGCGCTCACCGACGCCGATGCGCGCGTGGATGACCTCATCGACGCCGATTCCAACCAGGGCATTGGCTACGCGCGCGACGACGTAGACGGCGACTCCATGATGTGGATGACGCTGCTCGACATCATCATCGTGATTATGGCGTTTGTCTTTGTGGTCCTTACCGACGCTACCATCGAGGAGGAGAGCGCCATCATCGGCACGCTGCTCGCCAGTGGTTATCGTCGACGCGAGATCGTGCTGCACTACCTTGCGCTTCCCGCCATCGTGGGCGTGGTCGCGGCGCTTTTGGGCACTGCGCTCGGCGTTGTGTTCTTTACCGAGCCCATGCGCAGCCTCTATTACGGTTCGTACAGCCTGCCGCCCTTCCAGGTGTACTGGAGCTGGGATATCTTTGTGAAGTGCGCCGTGGTTCCCGCCGCCGCGCTCATCCTCATCACGCTGGTGGGTCTGCTTCGCAAAATGGGAAAGACGCCGTTGCAGTTTCTTCGTCACGAAGCGAGCGGCAAGTCGGGTACTAAGCGTGGTATGCAACTGCCAGAGCGCATGGGTTTTGTTTCCCGCTTCCGCCTGCGTATCTTCCTGCGCAATCTGGGCAACTTCGCCACGCTCTTCGTGGGCATTGCGTTTGCGTCGCTGCTGCTGCTCTTTGGCCTGGCGATTCTGCCCACGATGACGCACTATGCGGACAATCTCGAGACGAGTCTGGTCGCCGAGCACCAGTACACGCTCAAGGCGCCGCTGGAGCTCGAGGGCACCGCCGAGGAGCGCGAGCAGTGGTCGGCACTCGAGCGCTTGCAGTCGGTTGACGGCGCGCTGCTTTCTGCCGCCCAGGATGCAGATGACGAGCTTGACGACGCGGCCGATGCGGCACAGACGGCAGCCGATGCCGCGACCGCATCTCCGTCTGCCGAGAGCCTGACCGCAGCGCAGGATGCGCTTGCCAAGGTCCAGGACAAGAAGGATGCGCTTTATGCGCGCCTCGATGACCTTGCCGATAGCCTCGGCTGCAACCGCGACGAGGCTATCGGCCTGATCGACAAGGCCTCTAAGATCGACACTGACAACGACGATATCCATCCGGTCAATACGACCGACAACGGCGCGGGCGCAATCGCACAGGCCGAGAAATACGCCGTTTACCAGCTGCAATACGACCGCGGCGATGGTAATGGGCAGGAGACGATTTCCGTCTACGGCATCTCGCCCAACTCGCGCTATTGGAAAGATCTCAACGTCGGCGATGGGCGCGTTGTCTTTGGCGGTGGCCTGCTCGACAAGTTTGGCTGGAGCGAGGGGCAGAAGGTCACGCTCGGCGACAAGTACGAGGGCAAGGACTATTCGCTGGAGTACACGGGCAAGGACGCCACCTGGGGCTCCAAGTCGGACATGAATATCTATATGAGCATCGACGACTTTAACGAGCTGTTCGGCAATGACGCCACCTACTTTAACGGCTATGTGAGCGACGAGAAGCTCGACCTCGATGCTCGTTACTTTGCCGGCGACACCACGCCCGACGACATGCGTGCCGTGGGCGACCAGTTCATCGGCATGATGAGCAAAATGATTGGCATGATGGTTGGCCTCGCGGTGTTTATCTTCCTGCTGTTTATGTACCTGCTGACCAAGGCCGTTATCGACCATAGCGCCCGGTCGATCAGCTACATGAAGGTCTTTGGCTATCGCGATAGCGAGATCTCGCATCTGTACATCCGCTCGATCACGCTGTGCGTGGCGGCGTCGCTCGTGCTGAGCCTGCCGGTCATTATTGGCTCGCTCACGGCCATCTTCCGCTCGATGCTGCTCGCCTACAACGGCAATATAGAGATCTACGTGCCCGCTTGGTCCATGGCTGCATGCGTCGGCATTGGCTTTGCGACCTACCTGGTCGTGGCGCTGCTGCACACGCGCTCTATCAAGCGCGTGAGCCTGGCCGAAGCCCTCAAAGTCCAAGAGTAGTCATTTAAGAGCGTCCCCAACGACTGGGTTTCGCGCTTGACTTTGACCCTACTTCAACGGGTACCATCCTCTTATGTCTGTAACGCCATATAGACCGAGGGGATAGATCTATGACCGCAACTGCACCCGCAGCACCCGCTAAGGTGTACTTCACCAACCTGCGCACGCATGCTCGCGAGAGCCAGCTCGACAAGCTCAAGCGCCTCATCCGTCACGCCGGTATCGAGCAGATCGACTTTGAGAACAAGTTCGTCGCCATCAAGATTCACTTTGGCGAGCTGGGCAACCTGAGCTTTTTGCGCCCCAACTACGCCCGCGCCGTCGCGGATGTCGTCAAGGAGCTGGGCGGCAAGCCCTTCCTCACCGACTGCAACACGCTCTATGTCGGTAGCCGCAAAAACGCGCTCGAGCACATCGACACCGCTTATCAGAACGGCTTTACCCCGTATGCCACGGGCTGCCAGATCATCATCGCCGACGGCCTCAAGGGCACCGACGAGGCGCTCGTCCCGGTCGAGGGCGGCGAGTACGTGCACGAGGCCAAGATCGGTCAGGCGCTCATGGATGCCGATATCGTGATCAGCCTCACCCACTTTAAGGGTCATGAGCAGGCCGGTTTTGGCGGCGCCATGAAGAACCTGGGCATGGGAGGCGGCAGCCGTGCCGGCAAGATGGAGCAGCATGCCGCCGGCAAGCCGAACGTCGCGACCGAGCACTGCATTGGCTGCCGTGCCTGCGAAAAGATCTGCGCGCACAACGCTATCTCGTTCGACGACACCCGCGAGCGCGAGCTTGCCAACGGCAACACCCGCACGGTCCACGTGGCTGCCATCGACCACGATCGCTGCGTGGGCTGCGGCCGCTGCATCAGCGTATGCAACCAGGACGCCATCAAGCCCGGCTATGAAGCCGCGGCCGACGTGCTCAACTGCAAGATCGCCGAGTATACGAAGGCCGTTGTCGACGGCCGCCCGAGCTTCCATATCTCGCTTGCCATGGATATCAGCCCCAACTGCGATTGCCATCCCGAAAACGACACGCCTATCGTCAACGATATCGGCATGTTCGCGAGCTTCGACCCGGTCGCTATCGATCAGGCCTGCGCCGATGCCGTCATGGCATCCGAGCCGCTGCCCAACACCGAGCTCACCGATAGCGCGGCCAAGATGGAGCATAACCACGAGCATCTGGAGGGCGAGCAGGCCAAGGATCCCTTCTGCATCACGCATCCCGACACCGACTGGCGCGCGTGCATCGCGCATGCCGAGAAGATCGGCCTGGGCACGAGCGAGTACGAGCTCATCGAGGTCAAGTAGCACCTGTCTATTGGACAAAACAAGCGCATTTGTAGCGCAACGTTAGCAAAAGCCGCTCGTGAGCACAGCGCCCACGGGCGGCTTTTCGGAAGTGCGGTGAAAAATCGAATACCGCCGACCACAAACCGTTTTTTGGCAACAAAACCCCTGATAAATTGTTGGTAAAACTGTGGTCTGGTTGGGCTTCCCGCGATTTTCCCCGCACTTCCGAAAACAGGGGGTCAGATAGACCAGTAAACCGTACTATTTGCCTAAAAATACTCGTCGAGGAAGTTGTTGACTGTGTTCCAGTAGAGCTCGGGGTCAACTTGCGCACTCTTGGCGTGGGTGGCGCCATGGATGGTGAGCTTTTGCTTGACCTTGCTGGCGCACGCGTCGTAGTTTTGGTCGAGCATACTGTACGGCACAAAGGTGTCCTGGTCGCCGTGGATAAACAGCATGGGAACCGTCGCGTGTTCGAGTTGCTCCACGCTGCTCGCCTTATGAAAGTCGTAGCCTGCGCGCACGTTGCACACCAAGTTTGCCACATCGAGCAAGGGAAAGCTGGGCAGGCCGAACACGTTCTTGAGCTGCAGAGAAAACTCGTCCCAGACACTCGTATAACCGCAGTCCTCGATAATGCATTTCACGTTTGCGGGCAGAGATTCCCCCGCGACGTTCATGGCGGTTGCCGCACCCATCGACTCGCCAAAGACCAGGATGCGCGCCTCGGGGTCAGCCTGAACGATCCGCCCGATCCATGCAACGACATCGAGCCGCTCGGGCCAGCCCATGCCGATATAGTCGCCGCCGGAGCGCTCGTGGGCGCGGGCGGCAGGCGCGAGCACGTTCATGCCGCGGTCGTGGAAGCGCTTGGCGTATCGGGCCATACCGATGGGCTCGTTGGTATATCCATGCAGGCAGACGGCGTAGTCGTGCGTGCTCTCCGACGCAGCAAAATACCAAGCGGCAAGCTCGGTTCCGTCATCTGCGGTGAGGCTGCTGCTCTTGCGGTTCTCCTTAAACCACGTCCGCGCCTCGGTGTCCTCGGCATCCGGCTGCTCACCTTTTTTGTCGTTCTTGCTATCCTGCATCATCTTCATGGTGTACGGCGCTTGGGGGTTCAGGGCAAAGTCAAACAAAAAGTTGCCGGCAAATCCGAGCAGCGCAACGACAACCACCAGTGCAACGATGCCGGCTATCTTGAGCTTTCGATGGGAACGTGCGTTTTGAGCCATGCAGTATTCTCCTATAAGATGTTAATACATCAACATTTAATGCAAGCGCATTATGGACGTTCGCCGTTGATGCGTCAACAAGCAAAGAATGGGTAAACAAAGGGTCACGTATGGTGCAAATTTCGCACGCACCCAGACGCTTTGATATAGTGTTGAGAACTCTTTACGTTGGAGGATGTAACCGGCATGTCCGATTCGAGCGACAGTTCTAAGCCGCGACCCAAGACCGCGACCGTTCCACACTACACGGTGGGCGAGGAGATCATGAACTCCGTCACCCATGGTGTCGGCTGCCTGCTGGGTATCGCGGGCCTGGTGCTCCTGATCGTATTCGCTGCCCTGCGCGGCGGAGGCCCGGCCCACATGGCCGCGGCGATTGTCTACGGTGTCAGCATTATCCTCGAATACCTAGCCTCCACGCTCTACCACGCGATTCAGCCCGCGCGCGCCAAGCGCGTGTTTCGCATCATCGACCACAGCTGCATCTACCTGCTCATTGCGGGCAGCTATACGCCGTTTTGCCTTATCACGCTCGCAAACGACGGCGGCCCTGCGCTGTTCTTTGCCGTATGGGCCATCGCCATTATCGGCATCGCCCTCGAGTGCTTTATGCGCGAGCGTCAACCGCACTGGGTAAGCGGCCTGGTCTACCTGCTGATGGGCTGGCTCGTCGTCTTTAAGCTGCCCGAGCTCGTGTCGCTGCTCAACCCCGTGGCACTTGCCCTGCTCGCCGTCGGCGGCGTGTGCTACACCGCGGGCGTGCCGTTCTATATCGCCAAAAACGTGCGCTATCTGCACAGCGTGTTTCACCTGTGGGTGCTCGCCGGCAGCATCTTCCAGTTCATGGCGGTGATCCTCTTCGTAATCTAGCGATCGCGCCTGCGCCCGCCGGGTGCAACTGCCCTAT
The DNA here is from genome assembly GCA_905204365.1 of uncultured Collinsella sp. Taxonomy (GTDB): domain Bacteria; phylum Actinomycetota; class Coriobacteriia; order Coriobacteriales; family Coriobacteriaceae; genus Collinsella. The sequence goes on along the minus strand of CAJKZO010000041.1, from coordinate 1,552 downwards.
CCGCCATCAACGTTTTACCCTGACGTCCCGAATCTTGGAGGTTCGAGAAACTCCCGATGGACATAACCATCTCTCTTATTACCACGCTCGTCCTGACGCTTATCAACGGCTACTTCTCTATGTCCGAGATGGCGCTCACCACGGCCAAGCGCGCCGTGCTGGAGCACGAGGCCGAGGAAGGCGACAAGCGCGCCGAGCGTGCCATTAAGCTAGCTGCCGACTCCGACCAGCTGCTCGCCACCATCCAGGTTGCCATTACGCTCGTGGGCTTCGCCTCGTCCGCCGTCGCCTCGACGAGTCTGTCCGACCCGCTCGCCACGTGGCTCATGAGCTTTGGCATCGCGCCGCTCTCCGCCATCGCACGCGGCCTGGCGCCGGTCATCATCACCGTCGCCGTCGCCTTCGTGTCCATCGTGATTGGCGAGCTTGTGCCCAAACGCATTGGTCTGGCCAATGCCGAGGGCGTATCCAAGCAGGTCGTGGGACCGTTGTCGTTTTTCCAAAAGATCGCCCGTCCGCTCGTGTGGCTGACCGGCGTCTGCTCCGATGGCCTGGCCCGCATCCTGCGCATCAAGAGCGCCGATGACCGCCAAAACGTCTCGGAGGAAGAGATCAAGTACATGGTCTCGGAGCAGGACGACCTGCTCGACGAGGAAAAGCGCATGATCCACGAGATCTTTGACCTGGGCGACACCGTTGCTCGCGAGGTCATGGTGCCGCGCGTGGACACCACCATGTGCGAGGACGACGAGACGGTCGCCGACGTGCTGTCCACCATGCGCCAGACCGGCTTCAGCCGCATCCCCGTCTACCACGAGGATCCCGACAACGTCGCGGGCATCGCGCACATCAAGGACCTGATCCAGCCCGCGCTCGACGGCAAGGGCGACCAGCCCATCGCCGATTATCTGCGCGACGCCACCTTTGTGCCCGACACCAAGGACATCCTGCCGTTGCTGTCCGAGATGCAGACCTCGCACGACCAGATCGTGGTCGTCGTGGACGAGTACGGCGGCACGGCCGGCATCATCACCATCGAAGATATCGTCGAGGAGATCGTCGGCGAGATCGAGGACGAGTTCGACCCCGACAACAAGTACCTCACGCGCCTTTCGCGCCGCGAGTGGCTCGTCGATGGGCGTTTTTCGTGCGATGACGCAATTGAGCTTGGTTGGCCGCTCGAGGAAAGCGATGATTATGAGACCATCGCCGGCTGGATTTTGGAGCTTTGCGACTCGGTGCCCGATATTGGAGAGGTGTTTGAGGTCGCGGGGTACAAGTTCAAGGTACAGTCGATGCGTGGCCAGCGCATCTCGCTCATTCGCGTGATCGCTCCGGCCGAAACCGATAAGAAGGATTCCGAGCTTTCGGCAGACAAGCCGGCGGCGTCGGGTGCGGGCTCTGTGGATCCGCACGATGGCGACGAGTAGGGCAAGGAAGAGTAGGGGAGAGTTATGGCAGGCCTGTTCAACATCCTTAAGGTCACCGTCAGCGAGGACAAGATTTGCGCGCACGTGCTGGTGAACCCCGGCATGCCGCTCATGACCTCGGA
>CAJKZO010000040.1:0-13506 GCA_905204365.1 uncultured Collinsella sp. | reverse complement strand
TCCGCACATGTGCGGATGAATGTGGGAAGTGTTCGGATGAAGTTGATAATCAAGGCTTTTTCTTTTATTTTGATAGCCCGTGGTGCACTTGGGTATAATGCCAAACGTTGGCCCTATTAGCTCAGGGGATTAGAGCGTCTGCCTCCGGAGCAGAAGGCCGTTGGTTCGAATCCAACATGGGGCACCATCGAACGTAAGACCGTCCGAACCTCGCATGGTCCGGGCGGTTTTTCTTATACCGACGCGACGTGATGGGACGTGGTATGGCAGCAACGGATATCGAGCGCGGACTCTCAACCGCCGAGGTCGAGGAGCGCATCGCCGCCGGTAAGATCAACCGCAACATGGAGCTCAAGACCAAGTCGGTCAAAGAGCTCATCATCGAGAACCTCTGCACGCTGTTCAACTTGATCAACGTGATCTTGGCGTTTCTGGTCATTTTGACCGGTTCGTTTAAGAATCTGACGTTCCTGTTCGTGGTGTTCCTCAATACCGCCATCGGCGTCATTCAGTCCATGCGTTCCAAGAAGATGGTCGATAAGCTCACACTGCTGACCTCTAAGAAGGCCATCGCGGTACGCGACGGTGCCGAGGTGGAGCTCGACTTGGACCAGATCGTGCTCGACGACATTATCCGCCTGGGGCGCGGTGACCAGATTCCCGCTGACGCCGTGGTGGTTTCGGGCGAGGCGCTCGTGAACGAGAGCCTGCTGACGGGCGAGAGCGACCTTATTAAGAAGCAGCCCGGTTCCGAGCTCATGAGCGGCAGTTTTATCGACTCGGGCCTGCTGCGCGCCCGCGTGATCCATGTCGGCGCCGACAACTACGTTGCCAAAATTAATAACGAGGCCAAGTACGTCAAAAAGGTCAATTCCGAGATCATGAACGCGCTTAACGCCATCGTGCGCTTTGCGAGCATCATCATGATCCCGCTCGGTTTGGCGTTGTTTGCCTCGAGTGTGAGCGAGCTGTGGGATGCCGCGGGAACCCCGGGCGATAGCGCGCTTTCGTGGTGTTTCTCCGAGCTGTTGGCTGGTCATGTGCCTTCGTCGGCGCTGCTGTCCACGGTGGGTGCCCTGCTGGGCATGATTCCGCAAGGCTTGGTGCTGCTGACCTCGTCGGTGCTCGCGATTGCCACGGTGCGCCTGGCGCGTCGCAAGGTGTTGGCACAGCAGCTCTACTGCATCGAGACGCTCGCGCGCGTCGACGTGCTGTGCCTGGACAAGACGGGCACCATTACCTCGGGTCGTATGGAGGTCGAGGGCACCTACCCGCTGCCTGTTGAGGGTGTTGGCTTTGGCGTGGACTCGGACGAGGCGGCTATTCCCGTCGATACCACAGTGCTCGATTTTGCGCTGGCTAACGTGGCACGTGCGACTTCGGCTGATGCCAACGAGACCTGCCAGGCGCTGCTCAACTATTACGCCGATCGCCCGGTCGAGGTGTCTGAGCCGCTGTCGGTCATTCCGTTCTCGTCCTCCAAAAAGTGGAGCGGCGCGTCGTTTGCGCAGGGCTCCTATGTGATGGGCGCCGCGCAGTTTGTGCTTTCGGAGCGTGTGTTTTCGCAGGTCGAGAACCGTGTCGCCGAGCTTGCCGATACCTGCCGCGTGCTCGTGGTGGCTCGCGTGGACGGCTTTACGCCCGATGGGGATATGGTGGGCGAGGCCGAGCCCGTGGGCTTTGTGACCATCCGCGACGAGATTCGTACCTCGGCGGCCGAGACCATCGGCTACTTTAACGAGCAGGGCGTGACCCTCAACGTGATCAGTGGCGACGATCCGCGTACGGTGTCGTCGATCGCGCGCGTGGTGGGCGTGCGGGGGGCGGACGCTTATGTGGACGCCACGACGCTCGATACGCCGGCCAAGCTCGATGCCGCAGTGGACCGCTACCATGTCTTTGGTCGTGTGACCCCGCAGCAGAAGCGCGAGCTCGTGCAGGCGCTCAAGCGCCGCGAGCACACCGTGGCCATGACGGGCGACGGCGTCAACGACGTGCTGGCGCTCAAGGAAGCCGACTGCTCCGTGGCCATGGCGGCCGGCTCCGATGCCGCGCGCAACGTGGCCGAGATCGTACTCGTCGACAACGACTTTGCCTCGATGCCCGCCGTGGTGGCCGAGGGCCGTCGCTCCATCAACAACCTGCAGCGTTCGGCCTCGCTGTTCCTGACCAAGACGCTGTTCTCGATGGGCCTGGCGGCGCTGTGCATCGCGCTGCCGCCGTATCCCTTCGAGCCCATCCAGATGACGCTCATCAACTTCTTCTGCATCGGCGCGCCGGGCTTTGTGTTGGGCTTGGAGCCCAACAATGCTCGCGTGAAGGGTGCGTCTTTGACCAACGTACTTAAGCGTGCACTGCCGGCGTCGATTGCGGTCATTTTGGCTGCGGCGCTCGATATCTTTGTGGCGCGCGTGTTTGGCTTTAGCCAGCTCACGCTGTCTACGATGTGCCTGCTTACGTCGTGCGCGGCGAGCGTCAGCCTAATCTGGCGCATCTCGCAGCCTCTTACGCCCTTACGTGTTGTGCTCTTTGTGTTTGTAGTCGCCGGCATCCTGGTGGGCGTTATCGGATTCCCGGAGCTGCTGTCCATTGCCAACCTGTCGATGGGCCAGATGGTTATCTTGGCTGTTATCGTGGTCTTTACCTGCTCGGTGTTCTTTAAGCTCGCCACGATGATGGATTCGCTCAAGCCGCGTCGTCGTCATGCCGCAACTGGTTTTGGCCGTGGTGTGCGCGTCCACCTGGGTCGCGGTGGCGGCAAGGTGAGCTCGACGGGTTCGACGGCCGAACGTTTTGCCAAGCGCGTCGCCGCCGACATGGCGCAGCGCCGCGAAGATCGCACCGCTCGCGAGGCCGAGGCCCGTGCACTCGAGGGCGTGGCCCAGGCCCAGCCCAAGAAAAAGAAGAGTACCGGAGCCAAGCGCTCTCGCGTGACCAAGTCCGCCCAAGGCATTAAAGTCTCGATGCCAAGCAAAAAGAAGAAGTAGCTACGCGCCCTGGCGATGTTGAATTGGTGCCTTGCTCCCGTGGGGCCGTGGCGATGTTATGCTCTAACCTCGATTGTTTGAATTGCTTCGAAAAGAGGATGCCGTGATCTGCCCGCATTGCCTTAAGACTATCGAGGACGGCGCCTCGTTCTGCCCCTACTGCAACGCCTATGTGGGTCCGGGCGATGGTCCCGAGCACACCGAGTTCGTGTTCTGTGAGGGCTGCGGTGCCCGTCTTTCTCCGCATGATCGTACGTGCCCCAAATGCGGACGCCCCGCTCCGGGTATCCTCTCCGAGGACGCGGCCGCATCCGACCTTGCTGCGGGCCGCACGGCAGGCTTTCCGCGCCTAACGCAAGAGCAGATCGATACCGAGGTGCCGCATGCGCCGGCCTCTGCCGCTGCGGTGCTTTCGGACGCCGCCGACCCCAATGAGACCTGTGTGCTGCCGGCTTTCGATAAGGATTTCGGTATCCCAAAGGTCGATATTCCCACGCCCGTTTCCCTGCATGACGATGCTCAAAAACCCAAGCGCAAGGTGCATCCCGACGAGGACGCCTATCACAAGCACAAGCGTCATATCCCCAAGCCGCTCATTATCATCGCGGTCCTTGCCGTCGTTTGCGGCGGTGCCTATTGGTGCGTGACGGCCGATCCTATGGGTGTCATGCCTGGCTTCTACGACCAGTTTGGCCAGGCCGCACAAACCACCTTCCCCACGCGCCAAAAGGGCGAGGCGACTGAGGACGATACCAAGCAAGACGATTCTGCCGAGGTGGTCCAGGAAGAAACCGTGCTCACCGATGATCAGCTCTATACCAGGCTCGACGGTCTGTATCAGACCATCGTGTCCTACGGCGACGAGGACCAGATCGGCGAGGTCATCGATTCCTTTAACAACGGCTATCTCCGAACGCCGCTGTCCACCCGTCAGGAGCTGTCACAGAGTGCCTACGCCCTGCGCGACCAGATCAAAAAGACGCAAGATGAGCTCAACAACCTTAAGTACCAGGACGATACGGTCTATGCGGACGACATCGCCCACTTAAAGCAGCTTGCCGAGTGGATGTATGAGCGCGTTGACGTGATCTGCCAGAGCTGGGACATCTCGCTGGCCATTCCCGATGGCGAGTCGATGAGTTCCCACCAACGCGAGATCCTGGCGCCCATCGCGCAGAGCGGCAACAGCGCGCTGAACCAGTACGACGCCAACGTGGGCTCCTGGAAGCCTCAGCAGCGTTCCTAAAATTAGTTCGCCATAGTCGGCATAACCTACGTGCGCAATTGATGTAAGCGCATGCTTATTGCTACAATTCGTACAAATATGCTTCAAACGCACGAGGAAGGAACCACATGTTTGGTTTTAAGAAAGAGCTCTACACGCCCGAGTATCAGCTTGCCGGCGACGAGTGCGCCGTTATCGAGACGTCGAAGGGTACCATCAAGGTCAAGTTTGACGGCGAGGGCGCTCCCATTCATGTCGCGAACTTCTGCGAGCTTTCTACGATGGGCTTCTATGATGGCCTTAAGTTCCATCGTTATGTGCCCGGTTTTGTCATCCAGGGCGGCGACCCCAATACCCGCGATATGTCCGGCGCCGACGTCGCCGCTGGTCTTGAGGGCCCCGACGGCATGCCCGGTACCGGTGGCCCCGGCTACTGCATCAAGGGCGAGTTTGCCACCAATCCGCACAACAGCCATGTCGATGGTGCCCTTGCCATGGCACGCTCCATGGACCCCGATTCCGCGGGTTCGCAGTTCTACTTCTGCCTGGGCGCCCAGCATAACCTCGATTCCGGTTACACCGTCTTTGGTACCACGGTCGAGGGTCTCGATGTGATTTCGCAGCTGCGTGCCGGCGACGAGATCGTCCATGTCGAGATCGTTCACGAGTAAAGGGGACTTCCTTGAATAGCCAGCTGATCCAACAGGGCCGCGCCGCTTACCGCGCGGGTGATTTTTCCGCTGCAGCCCAGATGCTTGGGGCGGCAAAGACTCCCGATGAGATTATGGGCGAGGCCGATCACCTTCGTGGCAACGCCTTGATGCACCTGGGCATGTATGCCGAGGCCGCCGAGGCTTATGCTGCCGCCCTCAACGACGGCACCTACGGCAAGCGCGGCGCGCTGCTCACCAACCGCGGCAAGGCGCTCGCCGCCGTGGGCGACTACACGACGGCCGCCCAGGCGTTCTCTGCTGCTACGCAGGATGCTTCCTATGCCACGCCGTTCAAGGCCTATCTGGGCCTGGGCAATGCGCTGTTCCAGTCGGGCGATTATGCCAACGCGGGTACTGCCTTCCGTCAGGCTGCCATCGACGGCGCCAATCCGGCTCCTGCCGCCGCACTCGGCGAGCTCGGTCGTTGCTTCATTAAGCTCGGCCGTCCGGCGGATGCCGTGGAGACCTACCGCACGGCTATCGACTTTGCCGGCCCCCGCGACGACACGCGTGCGCTCAATGCCGGCATGGGTCAGGCGCTTTCTGCCGCCGGCCGTCCCTCCGACGCACTCGACGCCTTTAACGCCGCTACTGCCGATGGCATCTACCAGCTCACTTCTGAGCAGGCCGATGAGCTTGCCCGCGTGCATGATTCGCTTGCCGCACTGTCTGCCCAGACGGCTATGGCCACGGCTCCGGCGCCCGCGATGGACGCTCCTGCCGTCGATCCGCTCGATCCTACGGGCGCGACCGGTCAGTTTATGCCCGATCCCTCGGACACCGGCTTCTTTACGCTGTCCGAGTCCGAGATGGTCCAGCAGGACCGGCAGGATCGTAAGCTGGCCAAGGTCCGTCGTCGCCATCGCCACACGGGTCTCAAAGTCTTCATCGTGCTGCTTCTGCTCATTTTGATTGCTGCGGGCGGTCTGGGCTTTGCCTACACGCGCGGCTTTGGCTTCCCCTCGCAGGAGTCGGTTATCACCGATCTGTTCCAGGCTGCCGGCGACGGTGACACCGCAAAGGCCGAGTCTTGCCTGGCCTCGAGCCTGTCCGAGGACGCCAAGTCGATGATCATCTCCTCGATTCCGCAGGGCGCCACCGTGTCCGTCGAGGGCATGGATCAGTCCATGACCGAGACGACCGCTAAGGTGAAGGCATCGCTGTCCAAGGGCGGCGAGCAGGAGTACACCGTCAAATTCGTGCGCTCCGACAACCATATCGGCTGGGCCGTTTCCTCGCTCGATATGGATTTCTCGGCTGCTGACAACCAGTAGTGACCTTATGGGATTTAGCTTTGCCCGGCGCTTCACCGCAAGTGAGGTGCCGGGCTTGCGCTAGTATGATGATCTAGTAGTTTTCCAGCAATCATCCAACACATCAGGAGTTGCGTTGTTTTCTTTGATGGATATGTTCTTCGGTAGCTATGCGGGCGATCTTGCGATCGACCTCGGCACCGCAAATACGCTTGTCTCCGTGCGCGGCAAGGGCATCGTCATTCGCGAGCCCTCCGTCGTCGCCATCGACAAGAACGACGAGCGCATCCTGGCGGTCGGTATCGAGGCAAAGCGCATGCTCGGCCGTACGCCCGGCAACATCGTGGCCGTTCGTCCCCTGAAGGACGGTGTCATCGCCGACTTCGACGTTACCGAGGCCATGCTTCGCTACTTTATCGACAAGGCTTCCGAGAAGCGCTATCCGTGGACTCCACGTCCGCGCGTTGTCGTCTGCGTTCCCTCCGGCGTCACGTCGGTCGAGAAGCGAGCTGTCTTTGAGGCCACGATCCAGGCCGGTGCCCGCCAGGCCTATCTGATCGAAGAGCCTATGGCCGCCGCCATCGGCGCCGACCTGCCCGTCGAGGAACCCACCGGCTCCATGGTCATCGACATCGGTGGCGGTACCACCGAGGTCGCTGTTATCGCTATGGGCGGCATCGTCGTCTCGCAGTCCATCCGTATTGCCGGTGATGAGTTCGATCAGGCCATCCTCACGCACGTTCGCGATGCCTATAACCTGGCCATCGGCGAGCGTACGGCAGAGGACATCAAGATCAAGGTCGGCTCCGCCGTGCCGCTCAAGGACGAGCTCGACGTCGAGGTCAACGGCCGCGACGTGATCACCGGTCTGCCCAAGACCGTGCGCATCGAGAGCGAGGAGATTCGTCGCGCGCTCAACAAGCCGCTCGACGAGATGGCCAAGGCCGTCAAGGACGCACTCGACGCTACGCCTCCCGATCTTGCCTCGGACCTTATGTACTACGGCATTTTGCTGACCGGTGGCGGCGCGCTGCTGCGCGGTCTCGACGTGCGCCTGCGCGATGAGACCGGCGTTTCGGTCAACGTCAGCCCCACGGCGCTCGATAACGTTGTTAACGGCTGTGCCCGCGTGCTCGAGGCCAATGCGTTTGATGGTGGCTTCGTCCAGACCAATGCTTAATTTCCAAAAGGTGGATTCCATTTGGCACGATCTTCGGGTTTCTCCACAAATCTGAATACCAAGCGACAATCAACGGGTATGCGCCCGTTGATTGTTTTCAGCCTGATTTCGGTGTTGCTGCTCACGTTTTACATCCGCGAGGGCGAGGCAGGACCGATTCATGCCGTGCGTTCGGGCGTAACGACGATTACCTCGCCGGTGCGCTTTGTGGGTTCGGCTGTGGCGGCTCCCTTCAATGCGATCGGCAACGTGTTCTCTAACCTTACGGCGTCGCAGGACACGCTTGACGAGCTTAAGAAGCAAAATGAGGAGCTGACCTCTAAGGTTGCCGAGCTCTCCGAGGCTCAAAAGACTGCTGAGCGTCTGGAAGGGCTGGTCGGGCTGCAGTCGACCTATAACCTCAAATCGACCGCTGCTCGTATTGTCGGTGCCTCCGGCGATGCCTGGACTTCGACCGTTACCATCGACAAGGGCTCTGCCGACGGCCTTACCATCAACATGCCCGTGACGAGTTCTGCCGGTGTTATCGGCCAGATTATCGAGGTATCGGCCAAGACCTCTACCGTGCGCCTGATTGGCGACGAGAACTCGGGCGGGTCCGCCAGGGTGCAGGACACGCGCGCCCAGGGTATGCTGCAGGGGCAGGCTGACGGCACGCTGCGTCTTGAGTACGTGAGCGTCGACTCCGATGTTAAGGTTGGCGATATCATCGTGACCTCTGGTATCGGTGGCGTGTTCCCCAAGGGCCTTCCGCTTGGCACCGTCTCGTCGGTTGAGAAATCGGCAAACGACGTGTACTACACCATTGTGGTGCGCGCCCAGACGACGGCCGAGAACAACGAGGAAGTGCTGGTCATTACCTCGCTGACCGACGAACAGTCGGCCTCGGATGAGGACGTGAGCACGGCCAACAGCACGCCGCAGGGAACGTCGCGTGACGCTGCGACCAAGACGAAGGACGAGAGCTCGGATGACAGTTCCGACACGTCCGAGACGACCGATTCCGGCTCGAGCGAATAGGGGGCATGTCCATGGATCTACACGAGCAGGGGATGAGCTCCCGCACGTTTGTAATCGCCGCCATTGTGTGTGTGCTGCTGCAGGCAGGCCTGGCACCGCAGATCTCCATTGCGGGAGGTCGCGTCAACTTCATGATTATCCTGGTGTGCCTAAGCGTGTTCTCGGGCGACCCGACCCGTGCCGTCGTGTGCGGTTTTTGCAGCGGGTTGTTCTATGACCTGTCCGCTGCCGTTCCGGTGGGCGTTATGTCGCTCCTGCTGACCGTGGGTTCTTTTGCCCTGGTGCACAGCGCCGTCGGTCAGACGGGCGGTACCCCGAGTGCGCGCGGCGTCACCGTGGGCGCCTTTGCGCTCGTCATTAATGTGATCTACAGCATCATCTTGCTGTTTATGGGTTTGGAGACGAGCTTTGTCGTGGCGATCTTCGGCCATGCGCTGCCGTCCTCGATCCTGACGGGTCTGGTTGCCATTCCGTTTTTGATGTCCGGCGTCGTGCCGCAGTCCGGCTATGGATTCTCCGCACGTGGCGGACGCCAGACGGGTATGCGCTTTAAGCCCAAGACCCGCAAGCTCAAATAGGGGAGGCCCGTAGATGTCTTCCCAGATGACGGTTATTATCGCCGGTATCGTGCTGGTTGTGGCCATCGTGGTCGCGCTGGTCGTCATGCGTCGTGGCGATTCCCGTTTTACCTACGATACGCAGCATGGAACGGCCCCGCGCGCCACCGAGGGCGAGGGCAATACCGCGGCGACCGCCTTTAAGGGCCGCTTTTCCATCCTCACCACGGGTGTGGGCGCGATGTTTGCGGCGCTTGCCGTCAAGCTGTGGGGCATGCAGATGGTCTCATCGGACTATTACGAGAAGCAGGCCAATAGTAATCAGACTCGCACCGTTACAACACCCGCTGTGCGCGGTCGCATCCTCGACCGCAATGGCGTGGCGCTTGTCCAGAACCGTCCCTCACTTGCTGTCGTGGCCTACCGCGACCTTGCCGAGGATGAGGTTCTGGTTCGCCATCTTGCCAACGTGCTTGGAATGCCTTACGTGGCGGTTCTGCGCAATATCCAGGACAATACAGAGGGCGCTCAGAGCCTGCATACCATCGCGACGGACGTCCGTCGCTCCACGGTTGCCTATATTCAGGAGCATGCCGGCGAGTTCTCGGGCGTCAAGATTGCCGAGCGTACCGAGCGCCAGTATCCATATGGCGAGACGGCATGCCATATCTTGGGCTATACCGGCACCATTACCTCCGAGCAGCTCGAGGCCCAGAATAAGAAAACCTCTGGCGATGATGCTTCTGCTGGCAAGATTACGTACCAGTCGGGCGATATCGTGGGCCAGGCGGGCGTTGAGAGCTACTACGAAAACCTGCTGCAGGGTATTCGTGGCGAGCAGACCGTCAAGGTCGATGCCTCGGGCAATGTGACCGGTCAGGCCGGCGCCGTGCCCGCGAAGGCCGGCTCCGACATTAAGCTCACGCTCGACCTTAAGATCCAACAGGCCTGTGAGACGGCGCTGGCGAGCGCTATCGAGCTTGCCAAGACCACTGGCTACAGCAATGCCGGCAACGGCGCTGTGGTGTGTCTCGATCCCAACAATGGCGAGATCCTGGGCATGGCGAGCCAGCCCAAGTTCGATCCGTCCGTCTTTATCGGCGGCGTCTCAAATGACGTGTGGACCGAGCTCAATGATGACAAGGGTTCGCACCCGCTGCTCAACCGCGCCATTAGCGGACAGTACATGTCGGCCTCGACCATCAAGCCGCTCTCGGCACTGGCCGGTCTTGAGTTTGGAACCTACACTTCAACGCAGACAACCAACTGCACGGGTTATTGGACGGGTCTGGGCAAGGCTTGGGGCAAGCGCTGCTGGCTGACGTCTGGCCACGGCACCATGACGCTGCAGTCGGGTATCGCCAACTCGTGCGACCCCGTCTTCTACGACATGGGTAAGGCGTTCTTTTATGACGAGCAACATCCCGAGGGCCTGCAGGAGGTCTTTCGTCGCTGGGGCCTAGGCAAGACCTGCGGTATCGATCTGCCGAGTGAGGGCGCGGGTCGTATTCCCGATGCCGAGTGGAAAGAGTCATACTTCACCGACGCCTCTGCCGAGGACCGCAAGTGGAATGCCGGCGATATGACCAACATTGCTATCGGCCAGGGCGACATCCTGGTGACGCCCCTGCAGATGGCGTGCGCCTATATGGGTCTTGCCAACGGCGGCAAACAGTACGTGCCTCACGTATTTTTGTCTGCCGTGTCGCGCGATGGCGACGGCGATGCCTATAAGTACAATGGCAAGGGCAAGAAGAAGCGCCTGGAGGCCAAGATCAACAGCGATTCGGATTTGGCTCTTGTTCGCAACGGCATGCACGACGTGATTTACACGGCATCGACGTCCCTGGCGGCTCACTTTGGCACCCTGACGCCGCAGGTATACGGCAAGTCGGGCACGGGCGAGAAAAGCGGCGAGGACGAATACGCGTGGTTCTGCGCCTATGCGCCGGCCGATGATCCCAAGTATGTCATCGCTACTGTCCTGGAGCAGGGCGGCGGTGGCTCAGATACCGCGATGCATGTCGTGCGCGACGTGCTCGGCGTGATTTATGACGAGCCCGATACCTCTTCGGCCTCGGGCGATTCTTCGGTTCGATAGGAGGTTGCGATGGATTTTTCTCCGGCGGATCTGTTCCGTTCAACCAAGACCGGCTCTCGCAGCAGCCTGGACCGCGTCAACAAGCAACTTTCGGCCTCGCGCGGCACGTTTCGCCAAAAGGTGCATATCGGTGTGCTCGTGGCTACTGTGGCGCTCGTCGCCTACGGTGCCATCATTATCTGGTCGGCTTCGCAGTTTAAGGCCGATGCTTCGTTCTCGCGCCATTTGCTGGGAATTGGCATCGGAGCGGTGCTGGCGGTGCTCGTCTGGCGAACCGACCTGCGCGGTATTTCCAATTTCTCGACGGCGTTGCTCGTCATCGACCTGATCGTGATCCTCTCGCCCAAGATTCCGGGTCTGTCCTATACGGGCGGTCTGGGCATGACGGGCTGGATCAAGATTCCCGGTATCGGCTTGACATTCCAGCCGGTTGAGCTTGCCAAGCTCATCACCATCTTCTTTATTGCTACGCTTGGCTCGCAGTATAACGGTCGCATCGATACCGTTCGCGACTACGTCAAGCTCTGCGGCATGCTGTCCATTCCGTTTTTGGCCGTCGTTGCCATGGGCGACCTGGGATCGGGCCTGGTCGTGCTGGTTTCTGGCGCTATCGTCATCTGTATGAGCGGTGCACGCCGCGAATGGGTGCTGTCGACCCTGGCCCTGCTTGTGGGCCTGGTGGCCCTCGTCCTGGCGCTCGATTCGGTCTTTGATTCGTTGCTCGGCCACGATGTGCTCATCAAGCAGTATCAGATGAACCGTCTGACGGTCTTTATCGACCCCGATAATGCCGATTCGGACGATGCCTACAACCTGCAGCAGTCGCTTATCGCCGTTGGCTCGGGAGGCTTCTTTGGTAAGGGTTTGGGCCATGCGACGCAGTCGGCCGGCGGCTTTCTGCCTGAGTTCCACACCGACTTCGTCTTCGCCTTCCTGTCCGAGACCTTTGGCTTTTGCGGTTCCTTTTTGCTCCTGTGCCTCTACGTGCTGCTGATCTTTTCGACGATTCGCGTGGCCTTTAAGTGTGAGTCACTGTTTTTGCGTCTTTCGTGTGTGGGCATCGTTGGCATGTGGGCGTTCCAGACCTTCGAAAATATCGGCATGTGCATCGGCATGATGCCGATTACCGGTATTCCGCTCCCATTTATTAGCTTCGGTTCGTCTTCGATGATGATTCAGCTGCTGACGGTGGGTATCGTACAATCCATATGGCGGCATCGTTCGGGCGCCGCGTAACCGCTGGAGGGGTTTGCCATGAAAATTCCCGTAGATAAGCTGACCCGCGCTTTTAAGATGGGCGCGTCCGTTAAGAAGGATTCCGATACGCCGGTGCGCGTCTCGGTCTATCTGGATTCGTCCGCCTCGCGCTTTCTGGCCGAGACGGTGCGTGACGCCTTTGTGCCGCAGACGACCTCGGGCATTGTGCGCGTCGAGCGTCTGGGGGAGGAGCGAATTGCTCCAAAGACCGATACCGATGTGGTGTTGGTGCTCTCGTGTGGTTCCGACCGCTTGGAGAGTGCCGTGCAGGAGCTCGTGATCGCCGGCGCGCCCGTGTGCGTGCTCGCCGAGTCTGCTGTGGAGGTGCCGTTTATCGAGGAGTCCACGCCCATGCTCGGCGTGGTAGCGGCAACCGATAAGACGTATCTGCTCGAGACGCTTGCCCGCTGGATTCTCGATCGCACCGACAAGGAAACGGCTTTTGCGGCGAACTTTGCCTTTATGCGTATCGCCGCGGCCAACCGCATCATCACCTCGTGCGCGCTCACCAATATGGCGACCGGTGCGCTGGTGTTTTTGCCGGGCGCCGATTATCCCGTTATGGCGCTGGCGCAGGTGGGCATGCTCTTTGAGCTCGCTGCCGTCTTTGGACGCGGCATTAAGCCTGAGCGTGGCTACGAGGTCGCTGGCGTGCTTGCCGGCGGTCTTGTGATCCGCGCGGTCACCCGCGCGCTCGTCAAGCAGACGCCGCATATTGGGTTTGCCGTCAAGGCGCTCACTGCTGCCGCGGGCACCTATGGCATGGGCCGTGCGCTCGTTTCGCTCTACGAGCGCGATGTCGACTACAGTCGTGCCAACGAGGTGGTTACTGCCACGTTCTCCCGCGTTCGCGATCTGGTGACCACGGTCGCGGGCGCTACCCGTCCTATGGCGTCCTATCAGGACGCATCCGATCTCGCTGCTTAGGGGTTTTCCGTTGCGCGTTGCATACCAAGACTGTTTTCATTTAATTGAGCCGCTGCTCGCCAAGGTCGAGAAGCCGAGCCGCTATATCGATCACGAGTGGGGCACGCTTTCCAAGGCCGATGCCGATTACCGTTGTTGTCTGATTTATCCTGACGTATACGAGGTCGGTCTGCCCAACCAGGGTATCGCCATCCTCTACAACATCCTTAACCAGGCCGAGGGCATCTCCTGCGAGCGTGGCTATGTGCCGTGGCCCGATATGGGTGACGCCATGCGCGAGGCGGGA
>CAJKZO010000039.1:0-13592 GCA_905204365.1 uncultured Collinsella sp. | reverse complement strand
TATGACTACCGTAAGACGGGCCGATCTTTCTTGTGTCGTCCAGGCGGGCGGGTTGTCGTCGCGCATGGGCTGCGATAAGGCGCGCATGGCGTTTTGCGGCGAGCCGCTCATCGAGCGCGTGCTGGGTCGGCTGGCGCCAGTTGCCGGCGAGTTGGTCGTGACGACTTCGCGTCCCAGCGAGCTTGCCTATCTTGAGGAGCACGCGTTTGGCGGCCTGGTGCCGCGTGTGGTGACGGACCTTGAAGGGCCGGCGGGTGCCATGCGCGGCATCGCGAGCTCGTTGGCCGCGACCCGATTGCCGCTCGTGGCGATCGTCGCCTGCGATATGCCGTTTGTCTCACCGGAGCTCATCGGCACGCTTGCCGATCGTGTTGAGGCCGAGGCGCTCGACGTGTGCGTACCGCGCGAGGAGCGGGGGATTGAGCCGCTTTGCGCCGTCTGGCGCCGTGACGCGTGCGCGCCGGTTGCCCAAGAGTTGCTCGCCTGCGACCGCCAGCGGATTCGCTACCTGATCAATCGCGTTCAAGCTGGTTATATGGATGAGCCGCAGATCGTTAAGTCCGCGGGTTCGACGCTCTGCTTCGAGAACGTCAATACGCCCGAGGAGTTTGCGGCGGCCGAGTTACTCGCCTAGACGATTGGAGTTGCCATGTCTCACGATATTTGTCCCGACACGGGAGAGCCTTGCACTTGCGATGGTTCCGAGCCCTGTACCTGCGGCTGCGGTGGCTGTGGACATACTGCGGAAGAGGAAGCGGCCGCTGCGGCGTATCGTGAGGCACACCGCGAAGGCCCGTCCGGTGATGCCCTCGACCACGAGCGCAAGATTATCGTGTCGTTTGACAGCACCTTCGATGTGATGGAATGCGAGCAGCTGTGCCTTGCCGCCGGTGTGCCCGGGCGCATCATGCCGCTGCCCGGCTCCATCACCGCCGGCTGCGGCCTGTGCTGGGCCATGCCGTTCTCGGGCGATGCACTCGCCGCCTTCCGCGCTGCCACCGAAGGCCGCATAACCCCCGCCGACTACCATCAGCTCGTCCTCTAACCACCAACATCACCACAAAGGTGCCTGTCCCCAATGTGGTGGTTTGGAACACGTGGACGAAACAGGTTTGAAACACAGGTTTTGCACGTCAGGCACTCAAAAACGCTTCTACCTGCATCGTAATCAAAATGAAACATCTGCTCATCGGCTTATGCGAAACTTTGCTGCAACAGTGCGATATTATCCATACTCGATAAAGCTCGCGGCGCATGGGGCGCCGCGAACGACACCTTTCTTTCCCATCATTGGAGGAAGCATGAGCTACACGCAGAAAGTTCTCGAAGAGCTCAAGGCCCGCTATCCCGAGCAGCCTGAGTTCATCCAGGCCGCGACCGAGATCCTCGGCACCATCCAGCCGGCGCTCGACGCCCACCCCGAGTACGAGGAGGCCGCCCTGCGGGAGCGCCGCGGCGAGCCCGAGCGCAGCGTTATGTTCCGTGTCCCCTGGGTCGACGACCAGGGCAAGGTTCAGGTCAACCGCGGCTATCGCGTCGAGTTCAACTCTGCCATTGGACCCTACAAGGGCGGCCTGCGCTTTAACCCGACGGTCACCCTGGGCATGCTCAAGTTCCTGGGTCTGGAGCAGATCCTCAAGAACAGCCTGACCACCCTGCCCATGGGCGGCGGCAAGGGCGGCTCCGACTTTGATCCCAAGGGCAAGTCCAACAACGAGATCATGCACTTCTGCCAGTCCTTCATGACCGAGCTCTATCGCCACATTGGCCCCAACACCGACGTTCCCGCCGGCGACCTGGGCGTTGGCGGCCGCGAGGTTGCTTACCTGTTCGGTCAGTACAAGCGCCTGACCAACGAGTGGACCGGCGTCCTCACCGGCAAGGGCCTCTCCTTTGGCGGCTCGCTCGCCCGTACCGAGGCCACCGGCTACGGCCTGGCCTACTTTGTGGATGAGTACCTCAAGAGCCGCGGCGACTCCTTCGAGGGCAAGAACGTCGTCGTTCACGGCTCCGGTAACGTCGCCATTTACGCGGTCCAGAAGGTCTCCCAGCTCGGTGGCAAGGTGCTGGCCTGCTCTGATACCCACGGCTGGGTCGAGGATCCCGACGGCATCGACTACACCGTGCTCGAGCACGTCTACAACAAGAAGCGCTCCGGCCACGACAAGGGCGTCACGCTCGCCATGTACGTTGACGAGAAGCCCAACGCCGTGTGGCACGAGGGCGACGGCCGCGGCGTGTGGCAGCTGCCCTGCGACATCGCGCTGCCCTGCGCTCGCGAGAACACGCTGCTGCTCGAGGATGCCAAGGCGCTCGTCGCCAACGGCTGCAAGGTGGTCGGCGAGGGCGCAAACATGCCCACGACCATCGAGGCCACGACCTACTTCCAGGAGAACGGCGTCGCCTTTATGCCTGGTAAGGCTGCCAACGCCGGCGGCGTGCTCGTGTCCGGCCTGGAGATGAGCCAGAACGCCGAGCACCTGTCCTGGACCTTCGAGGAGGTCGACGGCAAGCTCGAGCAGCTCATGCGCGGCATGTTCCACAACGTGGACGACACCGCCAAGGAGTATGGCCAGGAGGGCAACTTTGTCATGGGTGCCAACATCGCCGGCTTCCTGAAGGTCGCCAACGCCATGCTCGCCCAGGGCGTCTGCTAAATCTTCGCTCGATATAGCATATGATGAGGCTCCCAGCTATCCGGCTGGGAGCCTTTTCTATCCCGGAGGACTCTCCATAACTTGCGGTGAAATACGGACTGTTTAGCGTCCCAGAACGGCTAATCAGTCCGTATTTCACCGCAAGTTATGGATGGGTGGGTGGATTTTGTCCTAAAACGGTGTGCGGCCCCTCGTTTGGTACACTTAAAAGTACTGGACAAGTGGAGAGATGGGGGAGAACGTGCTCAAGTTCGGTACCTACGTCCGTGTTGGAAACGCGGCCGAAGCCTATGAGCTCTTGCAGAAGAACCGCAACAACAAGATTGTGGGCGGCGGCATCTGGATGCGTCTGGGTTCGCGTCGTGTGGCGACGGCGATTGACCTTTCGGCCTGTGGACTCGATCAGATCGAGGAGACCGAGACCGAGTTTCGCATCGGTGCCATGTGCACCCTGCGCCAGCTCGAGCGTCATGCCGGGCTCAACGCGCTTGTCAACAATGTCTTTGAGTTCGCCGTCCACGACATCGTGGGCGTGCAGCTGCGCAATACCGCCACGGTGGGCGGCAGCATCTTCGGCCGCTTTGGCTTCTCGGACGTTCTCTCTGCCTTCCTCGCGCTCGATTCCTATGTTGAGCTGACGGGTGCCGGCCGCGTGCCGCTCGCCGAGTTCGTTGACATGGGCTACGTGCGCGACGTGATCGAGCACGTCGTGGTCGTTAAGCACGACTACCGCGCGAGCTATGAGGCCGTGCGCAAGGCCGCGACCGACTTCCCCTCGCTCAACGTCACCGCCGCCTGGTGGGACAACAGCTGGCATGTCACCGTGGGCGCCCGTCCGCTGCGCGCGATCCTGCTGCAGGGCGAGGCGTGCGGCCTGGTGAACGAGCAGCCTTCCGAGGACGAGCTGCGTGCCCTTGCCGCGTCCGTACGCGCGCTGAGCTACGGCACCAACTTGTGGGGCTCGGCCGAGTACCGCCGTCGCATCTCGGCGCCGCTTGCCGTGCAGGCCGTGCGCCGCGCCGCCGGCATCGAGCTTTCGGCCGCGCTTGCCCGCGAGCTCGAGACCGTGCAGATCCCTAAGTTCGCCACGGACGAGTATTCCTGCCGCCGCGTGCCCGGCGTCGATTCTAGCGAGGTGCGCTAATGGCTGCCAAACTCATCGATCTTTCCTTTACGCTCAACGGCCGCAAGGTCAAGGTTCAGATTGCCCCCGACACCATGCTCTTTGCGCTGCTGCGCGAGCAGGGTTGCGCGTCGGTGCGCTGTGCCTGCGAAACCACCAACTGCGGCCTGTGCACGGTGTGGCTCGACGGCGACCCGGTGCTGAGCTGCTCAGTTCCCGCCGCCCGTGTTGAGGGACACACCATCACCACGCTTGAGGGCCTTAAGGCCGAGTCCGAGGCTCTCGCCCGTGCGATGGCTGCCGAAGGTGCCGAGCAGTGCGGTTTTTGCGCCCCCGGCCTCATCATGAACGTGCTGGCGCTTGCCCGTGCTGCCAAGGAGGACCCGAGCCTCGTCGCCACGCGCGAGGAGCTCTCGCGCCAGCTCGCCGGCAACCTCTGCCGCTGCAGCGGCTACGAGAGCCAGCTGCGTGCCATCGTCCGCTTCCTCAACGAGTCTGGCGTACAGGTGGGCTTTGAGATGCCCGAGCTGCCGGTCAACGACACCAGTTGCGACGGCATCACCTACAAGCAGATCACCCACAAGCAGCCCAAGAAGGATTCGAAGGCACTGCTCGAGGGTCGTCCCGTCTACACGGGCGACCTGGTGCCCGCCGGTGCTCTGATCGTCAAACTCAAGCGCAGCCCGTATGCCCGCGCCAAGATCCGCTCCATCGATACGTCTCGCGCCCTTAAGGTGCCCGGCGTGGTGGGCGTCTACACCTACGAGGACGTGCCCAAGCGCCGCTTTACCATCGCCGGCCAGAGCTATCCGCAGCCGAGTCCCTACGACCGCCTGATCCTCGAGAACCTGGTACGTTACCAAAACGAGGAGGTGGCGATCGTCGCCGCCGAGACCGAGGAGGCCGCCGACAAGGCTCTTAAGCTCATCAAGGTCGACTACGAGGTGCTCGAGCCGCTGCTCGACTTTACCCAGGCACTCGATAACGACATCGTGGTCCACCCCGAGGGCGACGTGACCTTTATGTTCCCGCAGGGCGGCGATGTCCCGCGCAACCTGGTGTGCAGCGGTACCAGCGATTATGGCGACCTGGACGAAGCCTTCGCCCAGAGCGACATCGTCTTTGAGCGCACCTACACCAGCCAGGCCACGCAGACCGCGCCCATGGAGACCTTCCGCGCCTTCGCGACGACCGACGCGTTCGGCCGCATCTCAGTGACCACTTCTACGCAGGTGCCCTTCCACGTGCGCCGCATGGTCGCGCAGTCGCTCGACATTCCGCAGTCGCAGGTGCAGGTTATTAAGCCGCGCATCGGCGGCGGCTTTGGCTCCAAGCAGACGGGCTGCTGCGAGATCTTCGTGGCGTTCGTCACCCAGCAGACCGGTCGTCCGAGCTACTGCTGCTACACCCGCGAGGAGACCATCACCGCGGGCAACTCGCGCCACCAGATGCAGATGACCGTTAAGCTGGGCGCCATGAACGACGGCACCATCACGGCCATCGACCTGCATACGCTGTCCAACGCCGGCGCGTACGGCGAGCACGCCACCACGACGATCGGCCTCTCGGGCCACAAGAGTCTGCCCATCTACAACCACGTGAAGGCGAGCCGCTTTAGGTGGGACGCCGTCTACACCAACACCAACCGCGGCGGCGCGTATCGTGGCTACGGTGCCACCCAGGGCCAGTTTGCCGTGGAGAGCGCCGTCAACGAGCTCGCCGACATGCTGCACATGGACCCTGCCGACCTGCGCCTTAAGAACATGGTGCACGAGGGCGAGATCATGCCGCAGTACTACAACGAGAAGCTCAACGCCTGCGCGCTCGACCGTTGCCTGCTGCGCGCGATGGACATGATCGGTTGGCGCGACAAGCCGTTGGCCGTGGACCTGGGCGACCGCGTGCGCGCCCTGGGCTGCGCGCTCACCATGCAGGGCTCGGGCATCTCCAACGTGGACATCGCCGGGATCGACATGCGCCTGGAAGAGGACGGCTTCATTACCATCGGCACCGGCGCAACCGATAACGGCATGGGTGTCGACACGATCCTGGCGCAGATTGCTGCCGAGGAGCTGGGCGTGGAGAGCTCGCAGATCGTGGTGCGCGGCGTAGACACCGATGTGTCGCCGTTCGACGCCGGCTCGTACGCGAGCTCCGGTACCTACGTGACGGGCCTTGCCGCCAAGAACGCCGCGACCGAGCTGCGTGAGAAGATTTGCGCCAAGGCCGCCGAGATGTGGGACGTTGACGCCACCGACGTGGTATTCGACGGCCAGTACGTGCGCCTGTCCGACGAGCGCGCCGCTCGCGAGCGCGGTCGCTACCTTACGCTGCGCGACTTTGCCAACCTGTGCGTCAAGAACATCGCGGGCGGCGACGCGCTGACCTCGCACGCCTCTGCCTGCCTGCCCGTTTCGCCTCCGCCGTTTATGGCCGGTATTGCCGAGGTCGAGGTCGACAAGGCCACCGGCAAGGTGACCGTGGTGGATTACGCCGCTGCCGTCGATTGCGGCACCGTGATCAACGAGGCGCTCGCGCGCGTCCAGGCCGAGGGCGGCATTGCCCAAGGTATCGGTCACGCGCTCTACGAAATCGTCGAGCATGATGAGCGCGGCCGCCTGCGCACCGGCAACTTTATGAGCTACAAGCTGCCCACGCGTCTGGATATCGGCAGCATTCGCGTGGCCTTTGAGCCGAGCTACGAGCCGACGGGTCCGTTTGGCGCCAAGTCGATCGGCGAGGTCGTCATCAACACGCCGCTCGCCGCCGTTGCCTCGGCCGTGGCGCACGCCACCGGCCACCAGGTGCGCTCGCTGCCGATCACGCCGGAGAAAGCGCTGCTGGGGGAGTAGCGGGTCAGCGAACAAGTCGCAATTGGCGGGGCGGGGCAACTCGCCCCGCCTTTTGCACTCGTGGTGAGGTCGTGAGCTTGTAAAAGGTGTGCGTGCGCTTGCCGTTCGTATCTGCTATCATTCCTAGTCTGTGCGCTCATGCGGGCGTGGCGGAATTGGTAGACGCGCCAGATTTAGGTTCTGGTGGGATTCCCGTGAAGGTTCGAGTCCTTTCGCCCGCACCAACGCACCTGCGTCGGCTCCCGCCGTCGCGACTCTTTGTTGCATAAAGGTACCAGCACCTCAGATAAGCTGGGCAGTATGAGGAGGAACGTGTTGAACATCACCGCTTCTGACGTCAAGGACGCCAAGCTCACCGCTACGGTCACCATCCCGGCCGCCGACGTCGACGCCGCGATCAAGAAGGCCTACAAGGACACCGCCAAGAAGTACCGCTTCCCGGGCTTCCGTGCCGGCAAGGCTCCCCGTCCGGTCATCGACTCCGCCCTTGGCGCCGAGGCTACCCTCGCTCAGGCCACCAACGACCTGATCGCCGCCAACGAGCCCGTCGTCCTCAACGAGCTGGATATCGTCCCCACCAAGAACGGTGACTACAAGGAGCTCGACCTCGCCAAGGATCACGAGGACTACACCTACACCGTCGAGTTCTCCCTGCGTCCTGCCGCTGAGCTCTCCTCCTTCGACGCCGTCGAGATCGAGATGCCTCCCGCGGAGGTCACCGAGTCCGAGATCAACAACCAGGTCGAGATGCTCCTCAACTACCGTGCCACCTTCGAGGACGTCGAGGGTCGCGCCGTCGAGGCCGAGGACTACGTCACCGTTGACCTCAAGGCCGTCGAGAACGCCGACAACTTCGCCGCCGAGGGCCGTATGCTCATCGCCGGTAGCGACAGCAACCCAAAGGAGTTCAACGAGGCCTTGATCGGCGCTAACGTCGACGACGTCAAGACCGTCACCTGGACCGACGAGGTCGAGGAGGGCGAGGAGGCCGAGACCCACACCGTCGAGGTCACCGTCAAGGGCATCAAGGTCCGCAACACCCCCGAGCTTACCGACGAGCTCGTCAAGTCCGACTTTGGCTTCGACAGCATCGATGCCATGCGCGACGCCATCAAGATCGAGATCGAGCAGGACAAGGCTTCCCGCCTCCCGGCCGAGAAGGAGAACCGTTGTGTCTCCGCTCTCGCCGAGCGTCTGCAGCTCGACGAGATGGACGCCGACTACGAGCAGTCCGTCTTTGAGGAGCTCGGCCAGAACTTCCTGTCCAACCTCGCTGCCCGCGGCATGACCCTGGACACCTGGCTGCCCGCTTCCGGCCTGACCATGGAGCAGTTCATCGGCGACCTGCACAAGCAGGCCAACGACGTTGCCCGTGAGTCCCTGGCTCTCGACGCCCTCGCCCGTGAGCTCAAGATCGAGGTCACCGAGGACGACATCAACGCCGAGTTCGAGAAGGCTGGCGTTAAGGACGTCGAGGCTTCCAAGGCCGAGTTCATCGCCGATGGCCGCATGCCTGCCGTCCGCGAGTCCATCCGTCGCTCCAAGGCCGTCGACCACCTGGTCGAGAACGCCAAGGTGACCGAGGTCGACGAGACCGCCAAGGACGCCGAGTAATTCTCGCCACCTTTTCCGCGAGCGCATGGATGCGCCCGTGATGGGGTAAAGTTATAAGCCGGTTATCCGGTTGCTTCGTACGGTGCCAGCCAATGCATAGCATGCGGGCACCGTACGTTTATCTAGAACCAATTTGGTCCGCAAGAGAGAAATGGAGATGCGTATGATCGCTAAGTTCGATTCCGCCCTCGTGCCATACGTTATCGAGCAGACGCCGCGCGGCGAGCGCAGCTACGATATCTATTCGCGCCTGCTCAACGACCGCATCATCTTCTTGGGCGAGGAGATCAACTCCGTCAGCGCCAACCTGGTCGTTGCCCAGCTGCTGCATCTTGAGAGCCAGGATGCCGAGAAGGATATCTCGCTCTATATCAATTCGCCCGGTGGCGAGGTCTACTCCGGTCTCGCAATTCTGGACACCATGAACTTCATTAAGCCGCAGGTCTCCACCATCTGCGTCGGTATGGCCGCGTCTATGGCCGCTGTGCTGCTTTCGGCCGGCGCCAAGGGCAAGCGCTTCTGCCTGCCGCACTCCAAGGTGATGATTCACCAGCCCAGCGGCGGTGCCCAGGGTCAGCAGACCGAGATTGAGATCGTGGCCGAGGAGATCAAGAAGACCCGTCGCGAGCTCAACCAGATCCTGTCCGACGCCTCGGGCCAGCCCATTGAGAAGGTCCAGGCCGATACCGAGCGCGACAACTACCTGACTGCTGCCGAGGCCCTCGACTACGGTCTGATCGACCGTATCGTCACCTCGCGCGATCTCGCCGCGAAGGACGCCTAGGATGGCAGGTAACATGCAGGACAACTTTGACGAGAACGGCAACCCCATCCGCTGCTCTTTCTGCGGAAAAGAGCAGGGCCAGGTCCGTCGTCTCGTAAAGGGTCCGACCAACATCTTTATCTGCGACGAGTGCGTCGCCGCCTGCTCCGAGATCCTTGAGGAGTCACTGGCTTCGGACTTTATGGACGCCGCCCGCAACGGCAATCTCCCGGGTTTCCTCAACGACCACGGCCAGGCTGCGTCCCAGCCCGCCGCTGACCCCGAGACGGAGGGCTTTGAGCTCGAGGACGACCGTCAGGTCATCACGCGCGTGCCGACGCCGCACGAGATCTATGACGAGCTTTCGGCCTATGTTATGGGCCAGGAGGACGCCAAGCGTGCCATGTCGGTTGCCGTGTACAACCATTACCGTCGCGTGATCGAGGGCGGTGCCGCAGTGTCCGCCCTTGACGAGGCTGACGGTATGGGCGGCCAGTTCGATGACGATATGGATGAGGTGGAGCTCGCCAAGTCCAACATTTTGCTGCTTGGTCCCACCGGTACCGGTAAGACCCTGCTGGCGCAGACGCTCGCACGCATCCTAGAGGTGCCGTTTGCCATTGCCGACGCCACCGCGCTTACCGAGGCTGGCTACGTGGGCGAGGACGTGGAGAATATCCTGCTCAAGCTCATCAACGCCGCCGATGGCGATATTGAGCGCGCGCAGGTTGGCATTATCTACGTGGACGAGATCGATAAGATTGCCCGCAAGGCCGAGAACCTCTCCATCACCCGTGATGTTTCGGGCGAGGGCGTCCAGCAGGCACTGCTTAAGATTCTTGAGGGCACGGTTGCCAGCGTTCCGCCCACCGGCGGCCGCAAGCATCCCCAGCAGGAGCTGCTGCAGATCGACACGACCAACATCCTGTTCATCTGCGGCGGCGCCTTTGTGGGTCTGGATAAGATCATCGCCGATCGCGTGGGCAACAAGGGCGTGGGCTTTAACTCCGAGATCGCCGGCCCCACTTCGGTCGACGAGAACGACCTGCTGCGTCAGGTGCTCCCGCAGGACCTCAACGCCTTTGGCATGATCCCCGAGTTCGTGGGTCGTACGCCCGTCGTCACCCAGACGCAGGCGCTCGACGAGGACGACCTGGTGTCAATCCTGACCGAGCCCAAGAACGCCGTGGTGCGCCAGTACCGCAAGATGTTCCAGCTCGAGGACGTCGATCTTGAGTTTGAGGACGCCGCCCTGCACGAGATTGCCCGCATGGCGCTTGCCCGCAAGACCGGCGCCCGCGGCCTGCGCGCCATCTGCGAGGACGTGCTGCAGCAGACGATGTTCGACCTACCCAGCGAGGAGGGAGTTTCTAAGGTCATCGTGACCGAAGCCTCCGTAAAGGGCGAAGAACAGCCCCAGCGCATCTACGGCTAAACCAGCCAAAAACGTGCTTGCAAATAGCCTCCGACCGCGGGTGGTCGGAGGCTATTTTATATATACGCAATAACCCCAACTACCTGTGTTATTCTGTGTGTTTGTTTAAAGTCTCAGCAAAGTCCATTCAGACTGAAGTAATCGATACCTAAGGGGAGGAATGTAGGCCCGATTTTCGTAGATTCCGCACGAGCCGAAGACCACTTAATGTGGTCTTCGTGCGAGTCAGGACTTGACCGAGCGAAAATCGGGCCTACATTCCTCCCCGATGGGCAAGGGAGAGATATATGGAAGAAATGCCCAAGAACTACGATCCGTCGACCAACGAGCCGGCGATCCTGCAGAAGTGGCTTGACGGCGGCTACTACAAGCGCCGCGCCGGTGTGGGCGACTGCACCGTTACCATTCCGCCTCCCAATGTGACCGGCAAGCTTCACATGGGGCACGCCACCGACGACTCCATCCAGGATGCCATCATCCGTATGGCCCGCATGCGCGGCAAGTCTACGCGCTGGGTGCTGGGCACCGACCACGCCGGTATCGCCACGCAGACCAAGGTCGACAAGAAGCTCAAGAGTGAGGGCATTAGCCGCCTGGAGATTGGTCGCGACAAGTTTGTCGACGCCTGCTGGGATTGGACCCACGAGTACGGCGGCATCATCGTCGAGCAGATCAAGCGCATGGGCTGCTCCGTCGACTTCGACAATGAGCGCTTCACCATGGACGAGGACTATGCCCAGGCCGTGCGCAAGGTCTTCTGCGACTGGTACCACGACGGCCTGATCTATCGCGGCAAGCGCATCGTCAACTGGTGCCCCAACTGCACCACCGCTATCTCGGACGACGAGGCCGAGTACAAGGACGAGAAGGGCCACCTGTGGCACCTGCGCTACCCGCTGACCGAGCCGGTCAACGGCCAGGATTACATCGTCGTCGCCACCACGCGCCCCGAGACCATGCTCGGCGACACGGGCGTCGCTGTCTCCCCGAAGGACCCCGAGAAGGCCGCCTTTGTGGGTAAGACCGTCAAGCTTCCCATCGTCGACCGCGAGATTCCCATCTTTGAGGATTGGCATGTCGACGCCAACTTCGGTTCCGGCTTTGTCAAAGTCACCCCGGCCCACGACCCCAACGATTACGCCATGGGTCAGGCTCACGACCTGCCGCAGATCAACATCTTCGACGAGCATGCAGTGGTCGTTGAGGGCTACGGCGAGTTCACCGGCATGAACCGCGACGAGTGCCGCGAGGCCGTCATCAAGTGGTTTGAGGAGCACGACCTGCTCGATCACGTCGAGGACCTCGATCACTCCGTCATGCACTGCTACCGTTGCGACTCCGCTCTGGAGCCGTGGCTGTCCGAGCAGTGGTTCGTCGCCGTCGACAAGCTCAAGGGGCCGGCGCTCGACGCCGTCAACTCCGGCAAGGTCACCTTCCATCCTGCGCGCTGGACGCAGACCTACACCACCTGGATGGAGAACCTCAAGGACTGGTGCATCAGCCGCCAGCTGTGGTGGGGCCACCGCATCCCCGTGTTCTACTGCGAGGACTGTGGCTGGGAGGACGCCCTGACCGAGGACACCGACGTGTGCCCTAAGTGCGGCGGTCATCACGTGCATCAGGACGAGAACGTGCTGGATACCTGGTTCAGCTCGCAGCTGTGGACCTTCGCCACGCAGGGCTGGCCGCAAAAGCCGGAGCTGCTCGAGGGCCATCACCCCACGACGGCGCTCGTCACCGCGCGCGATATCATCGCGCTGTGGGTCGCCCGCATGGTCATGAGCTCGCTGTACTTCTTGGACGAGGTACCGTTTAAGGACGTCGTCATCTACCCGACGATTCTGGCCAAGGACGGCAGCCGCATGTCCAAGTCCAAGGGCAACGGCGTTGACCCCATGGACCTCATTGGTATGTACGGCGCCGACGCCATGCGCTACAACCTGCTCACGCTGTGCACCAACAACCAGGATGTTAAGTTCGACGCGAACATCGACAAGAAGACCAAGAAGCTCATCGACAGCCCGCGTACCGACCAGGCCAAGAGCTTTGTGACCAAGATCTGGAACGCTAGCCGCTTCCTGCTCATGAACATGGAGGGCTACACGCCCGGCGAGCCTGTCGTGGAGACGCCGGCCGACGCCTGGATGTTCAGCCGCCTGGCCAAGGCCGTGAAGATGGTCACCGAGGGCATCGAGAACTACACCTTTGGTGACATGGCTCGCGGCGTGCAGCAGTTCTTCTGGAACGAGGTCTGCGACTGGTACGTCGAGGTCACCAAGGCCCGCCTGAAGGGCGAGGGCCGTCTGCAGGCTCAGCGTAACCTGATCTTTGTGCTCGATACCTCCATTCGCCTGATGCACCCGCTTATGCCGTTCGTTACCGAGGAGATTTGGGACAACATGCCGGCAAGCGTGCTCGACCTGGACGCCGAGGGCAACGTGGACCGCGCCGAGGCGCTCATGATCGCCAAGTGGCCCGAGCCCGCCGATTACGCCAAATATGTTGACGAGGACGCCGAGCGCGCGTTTGAGCTGTGCCGTACCGTCGTGTCTGCCGCCCGCGCCACCCGTTCGCGTTACCGCTTGAGCCCCAAGGCCGAGCTCGACGTGGTCGTGCGTGCCGGTGCCGAGGACATCGAGAAGCTCGAGAGCCTGCGTTCGACCATCGAGCCGCTGGCGAACACTTCTTCGCTGGTCATGGGCACCGATGTTGAGAAGCCGGCTGCGAGCATCGCCGTGGTCGACAGCGGCGTCGAGGTCTTTGTGGTGCTCGAGGGCAAGGTCGACCTTTCGGCCGAGAAGGCGCGCCTGGAGAAGGAGATCGCCGCGGCCCAGAAGGAGCTCGCCGGCTGCGAGAAGACGCTCGCTAACGAGGGCTTTGTGGCTAAGGCCGCGCCCGCTGTGGTCCAGAAGAAGAGGGACCGTGCAGCTGAGCTCAAGGAGATCCTGGCGGCGCTGACTGCTCAGGTTGCTGACTTCTCGTAGATCTTACTGAGGGGCGCGTCCCGACGCTTTGCTCGCTACTGCGAACAGTCCTGCGCAAGACGGACAGCACATTTAGTGCTGTCCTTTGCGTGCGGAACTTGTATCGAGCAAAGCGTCGGGCCGCTCCTAGTGCGGTTACGTTGCTGTCTTTATCTGGCGTGTTA
>CAJKZO010000038.1:0-14204 GCA_905204365.1 uncultured Collinsella sp. | reverse complement strand
CGAGGTGCACGTGGGTCTTGGCGCCCATGTTCTGCAGCTCAACACGGCCCTTGTGTGTACCGAAGTAGTGGCCCAGGTGCAGACGGCCGGTGGGGCGATCACCGGTGAGCATGGTGAACTTCTCGGGCGTATTGGCCAGGCCCTCGCGAATGGCGTTGCTCTTTTGCAGCGCGACTTCGTAGCTGTTCTCGTTTGGCATGATTGCTCCTAACGTATGTTCATGGGTCAAGATGATAACGCGTTTATTGGAGGGGCGGTGCGTAAGTAGGCGAGGGGCGGGAGAGGGACGCGCGTGGTACGGCATGTGCGATGGGTGCGGCGCGGCCGTGCTTGGCTAACGGTACCTTGGCACATCCTCGGCAGCTTGCCCTAGAGCTTGTGGTGGCGCTCTTCTTTGCGCTCCTCGGCTGCCTGCTCCTCCTGCTTAAAGGCGGGGTCGTCGTGGGTGACGAGCTCGTCCTCGTGTGTACGCTTGTTGTAATGGTGGCGCAGCACGGGCTCAAACAGATGCAGATGCTTGGCAAAGGCCGCCGAGCCAATGGCGAGCACGGTGAAGATGAGCACGCGCATGGGCACCTCGACCTGGTTAATCGCGGCGGCGCCGGCCGAAAGCATGATGCACCAGGCATAGATGAGCAGCACGGCCTGTTTTTGGTTGTAGCCTTCTTGGATCAGGCGGTGGTGGATGTGGCCCTTGTCGGCCTGCCCGATACTAATGTGGGCGCGCTTGCGGCGCACGATGGCGCTGAACGTGTCGATGATGGGCACGCCGGCAACGATGAGCGGGATGATAAGCGAGGTGAGCGCGGCGGTGCGGCTCACGTTGAGCAGCGAGATGGAGCCCAGTGCAAAGCCCAGAAGCAGCGACCCCGAGTCGCCCAAGAAGATGCTTGCGGGGTTGAAGTTGTAGCGCAAAAAGGCCAGACAGGCGCCAAAGAGCGCAATGGAGAGCGCGGCGGCGTCGATGCGGCCCGAGAGAACGGCCATCGAAAACATGGTGAACGACGCGATGCCGCAGATGCCCGTGGCCAAGCCGTCGAGGCCGTCGATGAGGTTAATGATGTTGGTGAATGCCACCAGATAGATCACGGTAATGGGGTAGGCGAGCCATCCGAGCATGATCTCGCCGGGAGCAAACGGGTTGACGATGACGCCGATTTTTAGGCCGCCCATGCAGGCGATAAGCGCGGCGAGGACCTGTCCGGCCAGTTTTTGCTTAGGCGTGAGCTGGAAGACGTCGTCGATCGCGCCGGTCGCAAAGATGACGGTAAAGGAGAGCGCCAGCATGGGATAGCTAATGTGAAGGCGCGGGTGCGGCACCAGGACGGGTGGCCAGCCTAGGTACCAGGTGCCTAGGATTTGCACAATGCAGGCAACGACCAGGCCCAAAAACACCGCCGTTCCGCCCAAACGCGGGATGGGCTTGGTGTTGATGCGGCGCTTAGAAGGATAGTCGACGGCATCGAGCTTAATTGCCAAGCGCTTGACCAGGGGCACCGCGAGGAAGGTCGTGATAAAAGCCGCCGCTGCCACGCATAGGTACGGTATGTAGCTCGGGGATGAAGCCATGAATCTAAAAACCGCCAAGCGTCGAAGGAAAAGGTCAGAAGAACGCCATGCGCAAAGGGCATAGCCGAACCATAATACTCGACCAAGGGGAGTGCATGTAATTGCACGCAGCGATAATCACGCGCTTACCAGATATTGGGATGTTGTCGATGGCTTGTCGGGATGCCGGCGGGGATCCATATGGACTGTATGGTGATTTTCGGCAAAAGAAAACCACCCCCCACGTTACGAAAATGAACCCACCTAAAACAGGTGGGTGCCCTCATCGACTGTTCCAGCGTCCTTAACAACGAAGGATACCTGTACTAGGTACGACTGTGTGGGCTCCCTAAATAAACGCGACGGTTCACCCAGTTGCTCCGCGGGGGGCGGAATACCTACATCATAAAGCGGCACTTTATCGATTCCAGTCTTGACATTACAAAAATCGTGTCGGACGATTACGGCGCCTTAGGGACGGAGCCGTCTACGCGGTCTGGCCCTTTACGTTTGAGCTGCTGAATCGTTGTTTTGGAGCATGTTTTTATGCCGACGTCGTTGACCGAACTTTTTTCGCCCGCCTGCCATTTGTGTCCGCGCCGTTGCGGTGCGGCGCGCGATGAGGGCGCGCGCGGCGTATGCGGTGCTAACGACACGCTCAGGGTGGCCCGCGCGGCGCTTCATATGTGGGAGGAACCGCCCATCTCGGGCGAGGCGGGCTCGGGCACGATCTTTTTTAGCGGCTGTTCGCTCAAATGCGTCTACTGCCAAAACCACGAGATCTCGACCGGCAATTTTGGCCTTGAGATTTCGCCTGAGCGCCTGGTCGAGATTATGCTGGAACTGCAGGACCAGGGTGCCAACAACATCAATTTGGTGACGGCGACGCACTATGCGCACCTGTTGCCTGCCGCGATTGCCGCAGCACGGGCGCGCGGGCTGGTCATCCCAATCGTCTACAACACGAGTGGTTACGAGCGTGCGAGTGCCGTGGCGGCGCTCGGCGATCTAGTCGACGTGTGGCTTACCGACTTTAAATATGCCGATGCGGCGCTTGCGCAGTCACTCTCTCATATAAAGGACTACCCACGTGTGGCTGTGTCAGGCCTGGCTCAGATGGCGCGCGAGATCGAGCGCCGCGGGGGAGAGCTGGTGGACGAGGACGGGCTCATGAAGCGCGGCATGATCGTGCGCCATCTGGTGCTGCCGGGCCATGCAGACGATTCATGTCGCGTGCTGGACCTGGTGTGGCAGACGGTTGGCGATGTGCCGATTTCGGTCATGAACCAGTACACGCCCAATGCGCTCATGCGCGAGCAAGGCGGCGAGTTGGCACGCGCCGTGACGCGCGAGGAGTACGAGCAGGTGCTCGACCATGCCGACGACCTGGGCTTTACGACAATGTTCTGGCAAGAGGGCGGCGCGGTAGACGAGAGCTTCACCCCGGCCTTCGACACCACCGGTGTTCTTACCAGCGCAAAGTAGTGTGTTCGTCGATGATTTTTCTGGGACGGGGATAAAAAATCATCGAGAGGATTGCCTGTTCGAAAAGTTGTCAAAATAGCCGCGCTCCAAAAAGACTGGTTATTGGGCGTTGACAGTTGGCGAGCCGTAGGTAAAATATCAACTTGTCCTGGGGACGTAGCTCAGTTGGGAGAGCGCTGCCGTCGCATGGCAGAGGCCGAGGGTTCGACTCCCTTCGTCTCCACCCTTGGATTTGATAAGCCGCTGACATTGTGTCGGCGGCTTTTTTTAAAAGAAAGGGCTATACCATGGCCGAGCTTGAGTCCCAACCACTGTCTGCCGAGGAGCGCGCCGAGTTGGAAGAGCTCCGCGCCGAGAAGGCCCGCCGCGAGGTCCAGGAAGAGGCCCGTCGCGAGCGTGAGGAGCTGGCTGCCCTGCGTGCCGAGCGTGCGAAGGCCGAGGAGGTCGCCGCGAACGCCGCATCCGAGCGCAAGCCCGCGCCTGCGCCCGAGCCCGCCGCTGCGATGCCTGCGCCTGCCGCGCCCAAGCCTCAGCCTAAGAAAGCCGCCCGCCCCAAGCCCGCCGAGCCCACGCCGAGCCGTGACGAGATGACCTTTGCCCAGCGCATGGTTACCTCCAAGGAACCTACGGGCGAGAACGAGATCCCTGGCATGGCGCCGGCTCAAAAAATCAT
The DNA here is from genome assembly GCA_905204365.1 of uncultured Collinsella sp. Classification (GTDB taxonomy): domain Bacteria; phylum Actinomycetota; class Coriobacteriia; order Coriobacteriales; family Coriobacteriaceae; genus Collinsella. The sequence continues at coordinate 10,498 of CAJKZO010000038.1, read as the reverse complement.
CATTGTCCTTGCCCTCATCGCGTTTATCGTCTTTATGGTCTACACGATCACGGGCAGCATGGGCCTGCACTAACCTGTTCGCGCCGGGCTCCATGCCCGCACGTCCGCCTCGTCTAACTCTCAACTTCTGCACAACGCATCCGAAAGGTCGCCCCATGGCTTTGACCGACATCTCGCATCCCACCGACATTGCAATGCTCACCGATCTGTACGAGCTCACTATGGCCCAGGGCCTGTGGGAGAGCGGCAAGGCCAATGAGCAGGGTTGTTTTACGGCGTTTTACCGCGACCATCCCTTTGGCAGCGCCTACGCCGTCATGTGCGGCACCGCCGAGCTGCCCGAGCTTGTCGAGAACCTGCGCTTTACGCCCGAGGACATCGACTATTTAGCTTCGCTCCAGGCTCCGGCCGGCGGCGCGATGTTCAAGCCTGCATTCCTCGACTACCTGCGCAACTTCCGTGCGCACGTGAACATTGACGCCGTGCCCGAGGGCGAGCTCGTCTTTCCGCGCGAGCCCATGGTGCGCGTCACCGGCCCGTCGCTGGAGTGCCAGCTGCTCGAGACCGCGCTGCTCAACATCGTCGGCTTCCAGACACTTGTCGCCACCAAGACGGCGCGCGTGGTGCTGGCGGCGGACGGCCGTCCCGTGGCCGAGTTTGGCCTGCGCCGTGCCCAGGGTCCCGATGGCGGTCTGGCCGTCGCGCGCGCGAGCTACGTGGCGGGCTGCTCGTCTACGTCCAACGTGCTCGCCGGTCGCCGCTACGGCATTCCCGTCTTTGGCACGCATGCGCATAGCTGGGTGATGAGCTTCGATTCCGAGCTCGAGGCCTTCCGTGCCTTTGCCAAGTCGAGCCCCAAGAATTGCACGCTGCTTATCGACACGTACGACGTGCGCGAGGGCTGCGAGCATGCCATTACGGTTGCCAAGGAGATGGAGGCGGCGGGCGAGCGCCTGTCGGCTATTCGCATCGACTCCGGCGACCTCGCCAAGCTCTCCAAGTATGTGCGCGGCCGTTTTGATGCCGAGGGCCTGCCCTATGTGGGGATCTCGGTTTCCAACGATCTTGACGAGTACACGATTCAGTCGCTGATCGACCAGGGTGCGCCCATCGACAGCTTTGGCGTGGGTACCAAGCTCGCGACCTGCTATGACCAGCCGGCGCTGGGCGGCGTGTACAAGCTTTCCGCCCGCCGTGCGAGCGAGGCAGATCCGTGGACGCCAGTGGTCAAGCTCTCCGAGCAGCCCTACAAGCGCACGATCCCGGGCGTGCAGCGCGTGCGCCGCTATTACGACGGCTTTGGCGGCCCGATCTGCGACATGATCTATGACGAGGATCATCTGTCGGGGGAGGGCGCCGCGCGTGGCAATACCCTCGTGGCCGTGAATGATGCCGCCCTGGTGACCGACGTGTCCGAACTTGAGTATCGTGAGCTGCTGGTGCCGATCGTGCGCGATGGCAGTGCGGTGGCTCCGCGTGAGAGCATCCAGGACGCGCGCGAGCGCTGTGTTTGGGCGCTCGATCATCTGGACGCAGCTTTCAAGCGCTTCCTGTACCCGCAGACCTATGTGGTGGGCATGGAGCAGGGCCTGGCTCAGGTGCGCGACGAGCTCGTACGCAAGAACATGGCCGCGGCCTCGGCTTTCCCCTGGGCTCACTAATTCCTTGGGCGGTAGGGGCAAGTCACGCTCCCTTGGCCGCCAGCTCGGCCGTTCGCTGAACAGTTGATTGGTTTGACGTATGACGACTTCTTATAAAACGATGGTGGTAAAGATCGGTTCGTCCACGGTGGTGGGTGCCGATGGCAAGGTCAACCGCGCCTTTATCGGCGGACTTGCCGATCAGGCCGCAGCCCTGCGCAAGCTCGGCTGGCGTCTAGTCGTGGTGAGCTCGGGCGCTATCGCCTGCGGCTATCCCGTGCTGGGCTTCGACCGCAAGCCGGTCGGTGACCTGCCGAGCTTACAGGCTTGTGCCTCGGCCGGTCAGTGCATCATCTCGTCGGCCTACGACGAGGAGTTTCATGCGCGCGACCTGCTCACCTCGCTCGTGCTGCTCACGCGCCACGATACGGCCCGCCGCACGTCCTACCTGCACGCGCGCGACGCCCTGCTGCGCCTGGTGGAGCTAGGCGTGGTGCCGGTCGTCAACGAGAACGATACCGTCACCGTCGACGAGATCAAGTTTGGCGACAACGACACACTGGCGGCGCTTGTGAGCTGCCTGGTTTCTGCCGATCTGTGCGTGACGCTCTCGGACATCGATGGTCTCTATACTGCCAATCCGCATGAGGACCCCACGGCCGAGTTCGTCCCGGTCGTGCATAAGATCGATGCCAAGATTATCGCCTCGGCGGGTGATTCTTCCACATCGGTGGGCACGGGCGGCATGATTACCAAGATCCGCGCGAGCCGCATTCTGATGACGGCGGGCATTCAGAGCGTGATTTGCTCGGGCGAGGAGCCCGATGCGCTCGTGCGCCTCGCCCGCGGCGAGAGCGTGGGCACGCTGTTCGATCCGCCGGCGGAGCGTCTGGACATCGCACCCCGCAAGCTGTGGATCGCGCTGGGTGACAAGGCTCATGGCTCGGTGACGGTCGATGATGGTGCTGCGAAGGCGCTGGTCAGCCGTGGCTCTTCCTTGCTTGCGGTGGGTATTCGCGAGGTCGATGGCCAGTTTGCCGAGGGCGATGTGCTCGATGTGTGCGATCCGAGCGGTATGGTCGTCGCCCGTGGTATCGCCGAGGCCGATTCGGACGTGCTGGAACTTGCCGCCGGCCGCCGCCAGGACCAGATCGCCAGCAACCGCCTGCTCGCTAACCTGGCCGAGAAGCCCGCGATCCATAGGGACAACTTGATAGTGTTTGCATAAAGCGCGGCAGCGCTACGGCTCGTTTTGCCAGCAGCGCTGCCTCGCTTTTGCCGGCACTTGGGGACGTTCCTATTGTGCCGGCAGGTGGGGATACTCCTTTGCTAGAAGATCCGGCGCAGGTCTCCGCGGTTGAGGGCCTCGTCGAAGAGGTGCTTGAACACCACGTTGCCGTGCAGGCCGTCGTGCTCGAACTCGTTAGTCACCCAGGCATGTGAGTTGCCCACGCGGCTGAGCGTGTCGAGCTGCATGCCCGAGTCCACGTACATGTCATCGAAGTACACCGCGGCCTGGAGCGGCACCTCGTTGCAGGCCAGGCGCTGCGGGTCGTAAATCTTGTCCCAGCTGGTGTCTTCCATCAGCAGGTCCATGGCGGGCTTGAAGGGCTTGAGCTCGGGCATCTGCTCAAACATCCACGGGAACATGGCCTCGCCGGTAAACATGAGCGGGCGCGCGAGCGTGTCGAACTCGGCGCGATGGGCCTTCTCCTCTGCCGCGGCCCAGCGAATGGGCATGGTGTCGCCGTCGGCGTAGATGAACTCCTGCAGTGTCGAGTACAGCGGGTTTGTACGCGTGTTGGTGCGCTCGAAGGCGCGCATCAAAAAGCTGTCAGATACCGAGGCGCCGCAGGTCAGCGTGCCGTCGCCGTCAACAAAAGCGTGATCGATAATCCAATGCATGCGCTCAAAGCTCGGCTTCATGCCAAAGTCGCTGCCCATAAGCTGCAGGCGCTCCACCGTCATTGGCGAGCCGTCGGGCAGCGCGGGCTTCTGCTCCTCAAGCGCATCGGCCAGGGCTGCCACGCGCTCGACGTCGGCGGGGTAGCGGTCGTAATACTGCTGCGTCTTGGCTGCCATGCGTGGGAAGGTGTGCGCGTAGATCTCGCCGGCGCTCGCCGGCACGTGCGGAATGCCGCCGCAGGTAAAGCTTGCCGCCACGCCCTCGGGGAAGAGCGACAGATAGCTCAGCGTCAAAAAGCCGCCGTAGCTTTGGCCGAGCGTGACCCACGGCTTGCCGCCAAAGCCCACTAGGCGCAGGTACTCAAAATCGCGTACGATGGAGCTGGCAAGATGGCGCTTGAGGAAATCCGCCTGCGAGCGTGCTGTATCGGCGCCGGCGGCCGTTGCACGATCACCCAGTGCCTTGATCGTGCGTCCGTCCACGCAGCTACTGCGTCCGGTGCCGCGCTGGTCGGGAAGGACCACGCGGAAGTGCTTGACGGCCTCCTCGATCCAGCCGTCGCTTGTGGGCGACAGCGGACGCGGGCTCTCGCAGCCGGGGCCGCCCGGCGAAAACAGGAGCGTCGGCAGATCGTCGATGATGAGGTCGGGCGCGCAAACCACGCGGTAGAAGAGCTTGATGCTCTCGGGCGCGCCGGCGATGGGTGCCGGCATAGCGCCGCGGCGCATGGTGCTGCCGACGGCCAGGAGCATCGGCTCTAGGCCGCGCCAGTCAAGGGGGACGTCGATGCTGTGGTCCTCGACGTAAAGGCCGGGGACGTGGTACGAAGTGATGAGGGCCATGTGAGTCTTCCGTTCGTTGCGGTGTTTCGGGTTGACCAATTCTACCGCCGCGGGCGAGGCCATGCGCAAATCGGCTACCATGGTTGCAAACTTCTAGGAGAAAGGGCCGCCCATGTCGGTCGATATAGCCACGTATGTCCACGATCTTGCCGTTGCCGCCAAGGCAGCGTCGGCCTCGCTTGCTACGGCGAGCGATGAGCAGCGCCAGGAGGCCGTGCGCGCCATGGCCGCAGCACTGCGCAACGGTGTCGACTCCATCGTCGCCGCCAACGAGCTCGATATGTCCGCCGCGCGCGATGCGGGTACCTCGGCCGGACTGCTCGATCGCCTGCTGCTGACGCCCGAGCGCGTCGAGGGCATGGCCGCCGGCCTGGAGAAGCTCGCCGAGCTGCCCGATCCCGTCGGTCGTGTACTCGATCACCGCGTGCTTGCAAGCGGCGTGGACCTGACCCGCGTGAGTGTGCCGCTGGGCCTGGTCGCCATGGTGTATGAGGCTCGCCCCAACGTGACGGCCGATGCCGCGGGCATCTGCATCCGCACCGGCAACGCCTGCATTCTGCGCGGCGGCTCGCTGGCCTATCACTCGTGTGCCATGATCGCCGAGCTGCTGGCCGATGCGCTCGAGGCCAAGGGCTTCCCGCGCGAGGCCGTCTCGATGATTGAGTCCACCGATCGCGAAGCCACCGGCGAGCTCATGAAGCTCCGCGGTATCGTCGACGTGCTCATTCCGCGCGGCGGTGCAGGCCTGATCCAGCGCTGCGTGCGCGAGTCGCTTGTGCCGGTGATCGAGACGGGCACGGGCAACTGTCACATCTACGTGCATGAATCCGCCGACTTTGATAAGGCGCTCAACATTATCGTCAATGCCAAGACCCAGCGCGTAGGCGTGTGCAATGCCGCCGAGTCGCTGCTGGTCGACCGTGCTGTGGCCGATGCGTTTTTGCCCGCGGTCGTGGCCGTGCTGCATGACCACGGCGTGCTCATTCACGGCGACGAGGCAACCTGCGCCGCATGCGCCGATGCCGGGCTTGCCGAGGGCGACAACTACGTCGCCGCGACTGAGGAGGACTGGGGTCGCGAGTACCTGGCGCTCGAGATGAGCGTGAAGGTCGTGGCAAGCGAGGACGAGGCCATCGCACACATCAACCGCTACGGCACGATGCACTCCGAGGCCATCGTTGCCGAGGACACGGATGCTTGCGAGCGCTTCCTGGATGCGGTCGATGCCTCGGCCGTGTACGCCAACGCCAGCACGCGCTTCACCGACGGCGGCGAGTTTGGCCTGGGCGCCGAGATCGGCATCTCGACCCAAAAGCTCCACGCCCGCGGCCCCTTCGCCGCCGAGGCCCTCACCACTTACAAATACAAGCTCCGAGGCACCGGCCAGGTCCGCCCCTAACGCCCGCGCAAACAAAAACCACCACAAAGGTGCCTGTCCCCTTTGTGGTGGTTTTAGGTGGCGTGGGCGATTAAGCCTGGAAGGTATCGCGGTCGGGGGCGAAGGACTGCATGGCCGCGATGGTGCGGTCAAAGAGCTCGGGGAGCTCCCAGCCCAACATCTCGGCGCCCTGCGAAATCACGTCGCGCGAGCAGCCGGCGGCAAAGCGCTTGTCCTTGAACTTCTTCTTGAGCGACTTGGTCGTAAAGTCCATAACGCTCTTGCTCGGGCGCATGATGACTGCAGCGCCGATCAGGCCGGTGAGCTCATCGCAGGCATACAGGATCTTTTCCATCTGCAGCTCGGGCTTGGGCAGCGAGGTGTTGAAGTCGGAGGTGTGCGTCTGGATGGCGCGAATGAGCTCGGGAGACGCACCTTCGCCCTCAAGAATCTCGGCAGCATAGATGGTGTGGTTCATGGGGTCGTCCTCATGCTCCTCCCAATCCAGGTCGTGCAGCAGACCGACGATGCCCCAAAACTCCTCGTTCTCGGGGTCGAACTCGTGCGCAAAGTAGCGCATAGTGCCCTCGACCGTCTCGCCATGGGTGATGTGGAACGGGTCCTTGTTGTGCTCGTTGAGCAGTTCGAACGCGCGGTCGCGGGTGATTCCGGCGGTAAGCGGCTCTGCCATAGGAGACTCCTTGTGCTCGTGGGTATCGATAAGAATGAATACTACTAGAACAAGAAAACCACCACAAAGGTGCCTGTTCCCTTTGTGGTGGTTTTTGGCGCGGATTGGTTAGTTGAGGGCGGCTTGGGCTAGGCGGGCTTCGGCGGCCTCCTCGGTGACGCCCAAGGCCACAGCGAACTCCTCGATGGAGCGGCGCTTGGCTTCCTTGAGTACGCGCATGTAGTAGGAGCTGGGTTTTTTATCAGCTTCTTCGGCCTGGCGAATGCGGTGCATCATGGTTTTTGCCACGCGGACCGTCTCGGGCGCGCCCAGCTTGAGCTGCTGCTTAAAGTGCGTCTCCTCAAGTGAGCTGTTGCGCTCGGTGAAGGTGTCGCACTCCAGCTCGTCATAGTGGCTCAGCAGGTGCTCGGCATCTTGCTGCGAGATAGCGGCGTGCAAACGGTCGGCCTGCGCCACGGGGTACATGAGGATCGTCTGCGCATGTCCCTGCTTGGTCTCGAGCAGCAGCATGGGCTGCGGTGTGTCGTCCCTAAAACCGACGACGGTGCAGACTCCCTGGCCCGGATGAATGACGTGTTGACCGATTGAGAACATGCTACCTCCAACTTATACGAATTTACGTATGTCTAGAATAACACGCTGACGTGCGCAAACCCTTACTTTATGCAGGAAAAGCACACAACTCCGATAGGTAAGAGCATTCGATAACAGACGCAGCTCATTCACACCTTTATGCATTTTCAACGCTTGCATAATCTGCAGGCAGACCGGCATCTTTGAGTGACTCCATACAAGCTGTAGTCAATTTTGTGCATATGCAATATCGATTGGCTTTACCCTGCGACAGTGCCCGTCGCTTGTGATAGAGTGCTACAAACTCTGGCTTTTGCCCTACGAGTGATCAAGAGCTCGGGGGCTTTAACACAAGGAGGATCTATGCCCGAGAAGATTGAAGAGCTGGTACGCGCTGCGCTTGCTGCGGCCCAGGAGGCCGGCGACCTTTCCGCATTTGAACTTGACGATTGCGCTATCGAGCGACCGGCTGACACTTCTCATGGCGAGTGGACCTCTACCATGGCCCTGAAGTCCGCCAAGCTGGCCCACTGCGCCCCGCGCAAGATCGCCGAGGCCATCGTTGCCCATATGCCCGAGGACCCCGCGATCGAGAAGGTCGAGATCGCAGGCCCCGGCTTCATCAACTTCTACCTTTCCGTTGCCGTCAAGAATGCCATCTTTGGCGAGGCTCGCGAGAAGGGCATGGACTTCGCTAAGTCCAACGTCGGTGGTGGCCTGAAGACCCAGGTCGAGTTCGTTTCCGCCAACCCCGTCGGCCCCATGCACATTGGCCACGGCCGCTGGGCCGCGCTGGGCGACTCGCTCTGCCGCGTCATGGACCACGCCGGTTACGACATCCAGCGTGAGTTCTACATCAACGACCACGGCTCTCAGATGAACACCTTCGGCAACTCCATCAGCACGCGCTATATGCAGCTTGCCGACATCATCGCCAAGCAGGGCGTGGATATCGACGAGGCTCACAAGCTTCTGATCGCCGACCGCGACGCCTTTGTTGCCGACGAGGGCGACGAGCACCCCGAGACCCATCCGTATCAGGACAACTTTGCCGAGACTCTGGGCAAGGACTCCTACGGCGGCGACTACATCATCGACGAGGCTGCCGAGTTCTGGCGCACCGACGGCGATAAGTGGGTCAACGCCGATCCGCAGGAGCGCATGGAGAGCTTCCGCGAGCGCGGCTACGTAAAGATGGTCGACAACATGCGCGACCTTTGCCACGCCGTTAACTGCGACTTCGATCGTTGGTTCTCCGAGCGCTCCCTGTACGTGAAGGACACCGAGGGCGAGACCGCCGGCACCTCCGCCGTCGACCGCGCTTTTGAGAAGCTCGACAAGATGGGCTACCTCTACACCAAGGACGGCGCTCTGTGGTTCCGTTCCACCGATCTGGGCGACGACAAGGACCGCGTGCTGATCAAGTCCGACGGCGAGTACACCTACTTCGCCTCCGACGTCGCCTATCACTGGGATAAGTTCCAGCGCGTCGACCACGTCATCGACATCTGGGGCGCCGACCACCACGGCTACATCGAGCGCGTCCGCTGCGTCTGCGATGCCTTGGGTTACCCCGGCAAGTTCGAGGTTCTGCTGGGCCAGCTCGTCAACCTGCTGCGTAACGGCAAGCCCGTCCGTATGTCCAAGCGTAAGGGCACCATGGTGACCCTGCAGGAGCTCGTCGACGAGGTCGGCTCCGATGCCGCTCGCTACACGCTCATCTCCAAGAGCTCTAACCAGATGGTCGACTTCGACATCGAGGCCGTTAAGAAGCGCGACAACTCCAACCCGGTGTACTACGTGCAGTACGCTCACGCTTGCGTGTGCTCCATTCTTCGCCGTGCCGCTGACGTTACGCCCGAGCAGGCTGACGAGATGGGCATGAAGGCCGTCGCCGCCAAGGCCATCGGTGAGAACGTCGATTACTCGCTGCTGACCGACCCGACCGAGCTTGCCCTTTCGCGTAAGCTCAACGAGCTCACCGACCTCATCGCCAGCTGCGCTCGCGACCGCGCTCCGTTCCGTCTGACGCACTTTGCCGAGGAGCTCGCCGGCGACTTCCACAGCTTCTACGCTGCCTGTCAGGTGCTGCCGAGCGAGGGCCGTCCCGTCGACCCCGAGCTTTCGCGCGCCCGTCTGGCCGCTTGCGATGCCGTCCGCGTGACGCTCGCCCTGGTGCTCTCCCTCGTTGGCGTTTCCGCACCCGAGCAGATGTAATCTGTGAGTCATTTGACCGTGTAGGTTCGGCTTTGCTGAGCCCTATAAGCCCGATCTCCATGCGGAGGTCGGGCTTTTTGCATAAACGCCGGCGTGTTGACGAATTTGGAACTGCTGGAAATACGAAACTATGCCGGTTTACTACGATGAATTGAGATATTCCAACCACGCCGGCTTTTCATTAAAAAGTGCAAGGCATCTACCTGCGGTTTTAGTTCAACAAGTTTCGGAGTGGTCGCGGTTGAGCGATCCATCGTAGTAAACCGGCATAGCTTTGGCGGAGGCGGTCTGATTTGTGAGTGGTAAACCAAAGAGTGTCCTTTTTGAATAGTCGTTTAAGAACGTCCCCAATGGCTAAGTTGCAGGTGACGGCGGTTGTGTTACACTAACGCTGCGTAATTGACGCAATCATCTCGATACAGATCAATGAAGTCCGTCGTTTTGAACGGAACTAGACTGTTTAGCCGCCCTGAAGGTTTATGCAGGGAGCATGTGATCACAGGGCTTGAAAAGAAAGTTGAGCAAACACTGTGTCTGATCAACAGCAAGAAAACGAAATAACGACGACGCAAGCCGCTCCCGCTGCACCGGTTGCGTCGGACCAGGTCGCGGCGCCCGCGCAAACCTCGGCTCCTGAGACGCCTAAGGCTGCAACGGCTGAGAAGGCCGTGCCTGCAACTGGTGAGGAGGCTGCTCCGGCAAAGCCCAAGCGTACGCGCCGCACGACCAAGCCTGCTGCTGACGGCGAGGAGGTCACCAAGCCCAAGCGCCGTACCACGCGCACGACGCGCGCCAAGCGCACCGTTGCAGCTGACTCCTCGGCGCCGATTTCCGATGAGGTTGCGCAGGCACGTGCGTTGGCGCAGATTAGCGAGGCTCAGGTGGTGCGCGCCCGCCGTCGTGCTGCCGAGCGCGAGGCCGCGGCTCTGACCGAGCTTGCAGCTCCGTCAGTGCCCGAGCCGCCAGCCGCCACCGAGACCCCAGTCGCCGCCCAGCCGACCGAGAAGCCGGTACCGCGCACACGCCGTCGCACGGCTGCTAAGGCCGATCGGGTTGCTGAACAGGTAACCCCCGAGCTCATTGAGGCTTCGGTCCGTTCCGCGGCGGGGGAGGGCACATCGCCTGTTGAGCCCGCTGCGCCTGTCGAGGCCAGCGAAGTTCCCGTTGTCGATCCGGCTTTGCGCCCGCACCGTCGCGGTCGCAAGCCCAAGGCCTTCGTCGAGGCCGAGAAGGCCGCAGCCGCAGCTGCAG
>CAJKZO010000037.1:0-14435 GCA_905204365.1 uncultured Collinsella sp. | reverse complement strand
CAGCTCAAGGCCCGGCTCAAGCGTGCCCGTCAGCACCTTGATAAAGCTGATGCGGCCCTGCTGCGGATCGGCCAGCGTCTTAAACACAAACGCCACCGGGCGGTCATCGTCGCTCGAAATCTTGAGCGAATCGCCGTCAATGAGCGGCATCTCGCCATAGTCGGTCGGCGCCGGGAAGTACGTCGCGATGTCATCCATCAGCGAGTTGACGCCCTGCTCTTTAATGCAATCGCCCGCAAAGACCGGCACAAAGATGCGCTCGGCGATCGCCTTCGACAGCAGGCCTTCAAGCTCCTCCTGCGTCAGCGTCTCCTCGCCTTCCAGGTACTTCATCATCAGCTCGTCGTCAGCCTCGGCCACCAGCTCGCACAGATGGTCGTGAGCCTCCTCGGCCTGGGCACGATACTCCTCGGGAATCTCCGACTCAACGGCTTCGGTGCCGTTGCAATGGCGCGCCTTCATGCGCACCAGGTCGATAATGCCGTTAAAGTCCTCGCCCTCGCCCCAGGGAAGGGTCACGGCGCCCAAACGCGTACCAAAACGCTCCTGCAGCAGGTCCATCGTGGTCGTAAAGCTGGCCTCGGAACGCGACAGGCGGTTCACGAACACCGCACGCGCCAGACGCAGGTCCTCCGCCGCATACCAAAGCTTAACGGTCGTAGGCTGCGGACCGGCCTCGGCGTCGACCACAAACAGAGCCGTCTCGCAAACGCTCATAGCGGCAAAGGCGTCACCGATAAAATCGGGGTAGCACGGGGCATCGCGCACGTTGATGCGGGCGCCCTTCCAGTCGATCGGCGCGATGGTCGTCGAGATGGAGAATGAACGCTTGACCTCTTCAGGGTCATAGTCGAGCGTGGGCTTGGTGCCGTCGTGGCCGCCCAGGCGGGCGGTCTTGCCGGAAAGGTGGAGCATGGCCTCGGCGAGTGAAGTCTTGCCCACCCCGCCTTGGCCTACGAGCACCACGTTCCTTACGTTGCCGGTCTTGGGAGCACCCATGATGACCTCCTTGCAGGGCCGCGCGCAATGCGCGACGCCAACGGGGAGAGTTCGCGGTCGATGCCGTCCCGGGAGCAGCATGGTCGGCAGCCGAGCCGACTCACCCTCCAAATGTCCTATGCCACCACCCTACCCTTGCAGCCGCCTGTCCATGCAGACCTTTCGGCACGCGTATGGATACAGGCGGCGAGAGGAGGGGGCGAGCTTGCAAGGCGATTATTGAACCCCGCGGATGCAAAAAACCGCCGCAGATGATAAGACCTGCGGCGGTTTCACCTCAATAAACAGTTGAGCAAATAGCTGAGCCTACCCCTCGATACGGCTCAAGAACTCACGGGTGCGCTGCTCGCGCGGATGGTCGATGACCTGCTCGGCAGGACCCTCCTCGACAATACGACCGCCATCCATAAAGACCACGCGGTCGGCAACATCGCGCGCAAACTGCATTGCGTGGGTCACGATCACCATCGTCATATTCTGCGCGGCAAGGTCTTTAATGACACGCAGCACCTCGGCCGTCAGCTCGGGATCGAGCGCCGAGGTCGGCTCGTCAAAGAATAAGATTTCCGGATCGAGCGCTAGGGCGCGGGCAATACTCACGCGCTGCTGCTGACCGCCCGAAAGCTCACACGGCACCTTGTTCTCGTTGCCCGTCAGCCCCATTTGCGCAATCAGCTCGTGAGCGCGGGCTTCCGCCTGCTCGCGCGGACGCTTAAGCACACGAATCGGCGCATCGATGATGTTTTTCATCACGGTATAGTGCGGGAACAGATTGTAGTTCTGAAACACCAGGCCAAACCGCGAGCGCGCTTGCTTGGGCACATCGCCCTTCGCATAGACCGCGCCCGAACCCGCATCCGTCGCAACGGCAAGGTCTCCAAACGAGAGCGAGCCTCCGTCGAGTGTCTCGAGCAGCGTGGCACACCGCAGCAGCGTGGACTTGCCGCCACCCGAAGGTCCGATAATCGCCACGACCTCGCCACGCTTCACCTCAAGCGAGATATCCTTGAGCACCTCATTGCCGCCAAACGCCTTACGCGCGTTCGATATATTCATTACCGAATTAATCATGGTAGTAATCCAATTTTTTCTCGGCAGCGCCCAGCAGCATCTCGACGACGAAGTTAAAGACCCAGTAGATCAGCGCCGCGATTGCAAACGGCACCATGCTCACCTGCGAGGCGACCAGCGCCTTGGCCGTCGAGAACATCTCGCCCACGCCGATGGCGAACGCCAGCGACGTGTCCTTGACCAGTGTGATGATCTCGTTGCCCATCGCCGGCAGAATTCGCTTGTCGACCTGCGGCATCACGATATACAGAAACGTTTGCATGCGCGAGTAGCCCAGCACCTCGGCGGCCTCATATTGACCGCGCGGAATGGACTGCAGGCCCGATCGATAGATCTCGGCAAAATAGCCGGCGTAGTTGATGATGAACGCCACGACGCACGCCGTCCACTTGGAATCGGGCGTGAGCGAAATGCCAAACACGTAGTACGGGGCAAAGTAGATGGCAAACATCTGCAGCATGAGCGGCGTACCGCGCATGACCGAAATGTAGATGCGCGCAATCCAGCGGAGCGGCGCAATTTTGCTCATGCGCATAAACGCCACGGGAATTCCCAGCGGAATCGACCCGAGCAACGTCAGCACAAACAGCTGCAAACTGACCAAGAAACCCTGGCCAAGCATCTGCATCATGACCTGAATAGACATTACTTGAGCACCCAATTATCGAAAGATAGACCATAGCTTGAATACTTGTCGCACAGGTCCTTGACTGTGCCGTCCTCGTAGAGCGCCTTGAGCGACTCGGTCACGGCGTCGGCCGACTTGGTGTCGCCCTTCTTAAAGCCGACGGCGTAGTGCTCGCTGGACAGCGGCTCATCAAGCTGCGTATAAGCATCAGGCTTGGCGGCAAGCTGATACTGGGCAATCGAAAGGTCGCAAGCCACGGCATCGACCGCGCCGCTCTCGAGCTGCATAAACGCCGTGTTGTACTCACCGATGGTGTCGAGCGTGGCAAACGTCGCCGCCAGATCCTTCTGGTCACCCTCAAGCACATCCTGCGCAGCGGAATCGGTCTGGGTAATCACGGTCTTGCCGGCAAGATCGTCCCAGCTCTTGATGCCTGCATCCTTCTTTACCACCAGCACCTGCTCGTTGAGCATGTACGGCTCGGAGAACGTGTAGTCGTCCTCGCGGCCCTCCATGGTAAAGCCGTTCCAGATGCAGTTGATGGCGCCGGAGTTGAGCAGCGTGTCCTTGGCATCCCAATCGATGGCCTCGTAATCAACATCCCAGCCCTGCTTATCGGCAACGGCCTTGGCAAGGTCGAGGTCAAAGCCCGTGTACTCACCGTCATCGCCCACAAAGCCGTACGGAGGATAGGACTTATCAAAGCCCACCACGAGCTTCTTGGACTCCGCAGCGCCCTTCACATCCTTGGCTGCGGCAGAACCGGCAGCGGAGCCCTTGCCGGCACCACCGCCGCAACCGACAAGACCAAGGCCAAGCACCGTGGCGAGCGAGCCGGCTAGACCAACAAACTGACGACGAGACATATCGGTATTCATGGTATCCCCCTTGATGGTACTTTAGTTAAGTAAAGTGAATCGTGTAACGTTCAGCATCATACACTTTAGCGTGATAGAGCACAAGGCGAGTTTGCCCGCCGCGTGAGGGGTGTGGGGGTTAAGTTTCCTGCTCTACAGTCCTGCTCACGACGGAGGCCACATTAAGTGGCCTCCTGTTCGTGCGGAACTCGCGATAAACTTAACCCCCACACCCCTCACGCGGCGGGCAACCGTCGTTGGGCTTATCACCGACACGATTAAACCGCTTGTATATCGTCTGCTGGCTTGGCGCGGTACAATACTTGCAGCTTTAATTCATGAATTAGTGGAGTTATTGATGGCAGAATCTCGTGCGGAGCGTAAGGCTCGTCGTGCTTTGATCGAGGCGGCTGAGGGGTCGAAGGAGGAGAAATCTTCTACGAAATCCAAGTCTTCTAAAGCTGCAAAAAGCAAATCGACCAAGAACAGGGCTAAGACCAAGCGTTCTGACTCTCGTCGGAGCGAGGTCAAGGCATCTCAGACTCGCTCCAAGCGCTCGCATAAAGATCAGGTTTCGTCTGCGCGCAAGGCCGTTGATCCCAAGTCTCCTTGTTCCATCATGAAAGCTTGCGGTGGATGTACGGCGCTCAATCGTCCTTATAAGAAGCAGCTCGCCGCCAAGCAGGCTGCTATGGAGGAGCTTTTTGCTTCGCTTTGTGAGCGTGAGGGCATTGCTGTAGATCCTATTCGTGGCATGGGTGTCACCCTGGGCGACCCGGGCAAATATCCTGCGCCGCGTGGCTTTCGTCATAAGGCTGCCACTCCCTTTGCTCCCGGTAAGGAGGGCGCCGTCCGTTGCGGTTTCTTTGAGCGCGGCACGCACAAGATCGTTGCCGTACCCGAATGCCCCATCGAGGCACCGGGCGCCCGTCAGATTCTCAACGGCATCGCACGCGAAGCTGAGCGGCTGCATATTCCCGCCTTTAATGAGGACAAGCATCTTGGTTTGCTTCGCTATGCCGTCGTCCGCTGCGGCTGGCGTACCGACCAGGTCATGGTCACGCTCGTGACCGCTCAGCGCGACTTGCCGCATGCGCAGGAGTTCTTTGAGGCTGTCGCCGCACTCAATCCGCACATCGTCACCGTCGCCCAAAACATCAACGGACGTCCCGGCAACGCCATCCTCGGCGAGGAAACCCGCATTGTATATGGCGCCGAGTGCATGCGCGACCAGCTGCTCGGTTGCGAATTCGATATCTCCCCCACCGCGTTCTACCAGACCAATCCGCAGCAGACCGAGCTGCTCTATCAGCTCGCTATCGACGGCATGGATCTGCGCGAGGGCGATGTGCTTATGGATGCTTACTGTGGCAGCGGCACCATCGGTCTTTGCGCAGCTAAAGATGCCCAGAACAAGGGGATCGGCATCATGCTGCTCGGTGTGGAGCGCAACCCGGCGGGCATTGCCGACGCACGCCGCAATGCCGAGCTCAACGGTCTTACCCGCAGCGCCTGGTTTATGGCCGACGATGCCACCGATTACATCCTAGATGCCGCCGACAACAACGAGCGGATCGATGTCCTTTCCATCGACCCGCCGCGTGCCGGCTCCACCCCCGAGTTCCTCGAAGCTGCCTGCGCACTTAAGCCGCGCCGCATCACCTATATCAGCTGCAACCCCGTGACTCAAGAGCGCGACCTGCATCAGCTCCTCGACGGAGGCTATCGCCTGCTCAAGATCACGCCAGTCGACATGTTCCCCCATACCGACCACACCGAAACCGTAGCGGTCCTCGAACGCCGCTAACCAACCTCAGTAGATTTTTGGGACAAGAAAGGGGGCGACCCGTCTGGGCCGCCCCCCTCGCTTGGTTTATAAACTCCGCTACATCCCCTTGCGCAGGTCGCACACGCCGGCTGCCGCCATCTCGCGCAGCAGCGTCTCGCGATCGCGCGTCACGATCAGATCCAACGGGAAGTGAATCTCGTCGAGCATCTTGCGAGCGTAATCGAGCTTACCAATTGCCATGCCAATGTGCGCATCGGTCGAAACGCCAATGCCCACGCCCAGCTCAGCGCAACGCTCGGCGATCTTGCGGCATACAGCCCAATGCTCAGTGTCGACACCGTGTTCAAGACTATGGTTGTTGATCTCGATAATCTTGTGCTTGGCCTTAGCCGCCAACAGCACCTCGTCGATATCGAACGGCACGCCCGAGCGACCCGCGTGGCCCAGCATGAACACCTTGGGGTGTTCCAAGGCATTGATATACATCTCGGTCGTTTGGGCCAGCGTCGCACCCTCAGCAATCTGCGGATTATGCACGCTTGCAACCAAATAATCCAAATTACGCGTAACCAAATCGAACAGCGAATGCTGACGGCTGTACGAATCGCCGGCAATATCGAGCGTGACAGGAGTGTCCTCGCCAAACAGGCTTCCGTCCAGCGAAACGATATCGGCCTCGGCACCACGCAGCACCAACACGCCGCTCCAAATGCGCGGCCAGATATCCTGGTTGATAAAGAACTGGTAACTGCGCAGGTCATTGGGGCAAGCCGTAACCATAGAGCTCAGATGGTCGGCAGATCCGAGCACCTGCAGGCCACGCTCTGCCGCCCAGTACACATTCTCCTCAATGGTCGAATATGCATGCGCAGAGAACATCGTATGGGTATGAATGTCACAAGAAAGCAGGTAGGGCATCAGGTCTCCTTATCTGGCACGGCCGTCGCTTATATTCATTGTACGCATAGCCTTCGATAGTCGTAAAACCACTCCATCCCAAAGACACAACGTCCATGACAACGGGGTCCGGCTTAACACCAAACCCCGTTTCACGTAAAACATTGTAGGCAGAGCGCTTTACTTTTAACGATACTCGTCCGCCAACTGTTTCCAAGCGGGTAGCGAATTGATAATCGTCTCGTAACTCACGCAGTAGCCCAGGCGGAACCAGCCCGGCATACCAAAGCTGTCCGAGGGGACCGCAAGCAACTCATACTTCTTTGCGCGCTCGCAAAACGCATTCGCATCGGGTTCCAACGCTTTCACCCATAGGTAGAACGCGCCATCCGGCTCAACATAGGTGTAGCCATACTCCGCCAGTGCGTCGGTAAGCGCCGTGCGGTTGCGAGCATAGGCCTCAACGTCACTCGGCTCATTGATGCAGTCGATAATTACGCGCTGAAAGAGCGCCGGCGCGCACACGAAGCCCAGCGTACGGGCGGCACCGGCAACGGCGGGCATTAGACGATCTGCCTGAGGATTCGTATTGGGAACAAGGATCCATCCCACGCGCTCACCCGGCAGCGACAGCGACTTGGAATACGAGTAGCACACGATGGTGTGCTCGTAGATCGAGGGCACCCAAGGCACCTCGGCACCGTACACGATCTCGCGGTACGGCTCATCCGAGATGAGCATAATTGGATTCTCGGAATCGCGCTGAGCGTTGGCCTCGCGCAGAACATTGGCCAGTCGCGTCAGCGTATTGCGTGTATATACGGCACCAGTCGGATTGTTGGGCGAGTCGATGATGACGGCCGCCGTCTTATCGCTGATCGCCTTGAGCACGTTGTCCACGCTCAGCTGGAACGTATCTTCATCGGCGAGCGCCTCAACACACGTACAGCCGGCCTTCTCAATCCAAACGCGATACTCCGGAAAGTACGGGGCGATAACAATAACCTCGTCGCCCGGGTTCGTAACGGCGTTGAGCGTGCAGGTGAGCGAAGCCGCGGCACCCACCGTCATAAAGACGTCCTTACCCTCATAGTTCGTTCCAAAGCGGCGGTTGAGCGATTCGGCGACGGCTGCTCGACATTGCGGCAGGCCCGGTGCGGGCGTGTAGCCGTGCAACTGGTCACTCGGCAGCTCCAGAGCCTTCTTAATCGACTCAGCCACAGCAGCGGGCGCCGGAACGCTCGGATTGCCCAGCGAAAAATCGAATACGTTTTCCGCACCGATCTGCGCCTTGCGCTCAAGGCCATAGCTAAAAATCTCGCGGATGATGGAGCTTTCCGCACCGCGAGCATACATCGTTTCGTTGATCATCTGTTCCCCTTTCGCATAGGCGCTATTGTACGCTTTAGCCGAGCAAAGTGCCGCAGCAATGTTGATTGGGGACAGACTTAAATGCGTGAAAATGTTGATTGGGGACAGACTTAAATGCGTGAAAACGCTCATTTTAGTCTGTCCCCAATCAACAGACGGCCCCATATCGCTCAAAAGAAAAAGCCTCCGCAGGTTTCCCCGCGGAGGCTTTTGCCACAGAGACTATTTGTCGGCGTCGGTGTCGGCATCGGCACCGACGACGGCATGGTCATCGTCAGCATCATCGGATGCGGCTTCGGCATCCTCCTGCATGGCCGCCTGCGCAAAGGCCGCGGCATCAGCCGCCAGCTCCTCCTCGCTCATGCGAGGCGCGCGCTTCTTGGTCGGCATGCCGGCCGCCTTGGCATTGCGCTCCTCCTTGGCCGCCAGGATATCGCCCTCGCGCTCAAGGTAGGCATTCCACTCGTTGTCGAGCAGGGCGTTCACGGCGTCGCCTTCGACGGTCTCGCGCTCAAGCAGCACCTTCGCCATCAGATCGAGTTGATCGCGACGGGCATCCAAAATCTCGACCGCACGACGATGGGCTTCGCGCATGATGCGCTGAACCTCGATATCGATACGGCGCGCCGTCTCCTCGGAGTAATCCTGGTGATCGGCGTAATCGCGACCAAGGAACACCTGATGTTGCGCCTCGCCAAACACTTGCGTGCCCAGCTCCTCGCTCATGCCCAGGCGCGTGACCATCTCGCGCGCCATCTTGGTTGCGCGCTCCAGATCGTTGCTCGCGCCCGACGTGATGTCATCGCACATGAGCTCCTCGGCAACGCGACCGCCCAAGAACACGGCGAGCTCGTCGAGCATCTCGTTCTTGGTCTTGAGGAAGTGGTCCTCCTGCGGAAGCTGCAGCGTGTAGCCCAGAGCCTGACCGCGGCTGACGATCGAGATCTTGTGGACCGGATCGGAGTGCTCCAGGATGTGGCCCACCAGGGCGTGACCGCTCTCGTGGTAGGCAATCGTGGTGCGCTCGGCCTCGGTCATCACGCGACCCTTGCGCTGCGGTCCGGCAATCACGCGCTCCATCGATTCCTCGACCTCGTCCATCGAGATCACGGAACGATGACGGCGAGCGGCCAGCAACGCAGACTCGTTGAGCAGGTTCGCCAAATCGGCACCAGTAAAGCCAACGGTCATCTGGGCGAGCTTCTCAAACTTAACGTCCTCGTCCATCGGCTTGTTCTCGGCATGCACGCGCAAGATCTGCTCGCGGCCCTTCACATCCGGACGGTCGACCGTAACCTGACGGTCAAAACGGCCGGGACGCAGCAATGCCGGATCTAGGATGTCGGGACGGTTGGTCGCAGCGATCAGGATGACCGACTCGCTTTCCTCAAAGCCGTCCATCTCGACCAGCAGCTGGTTGAGCGTCTGCTCGCGCTCGTCGTGACCGCCGCCCAAGCCAGCTCCGCGCTGACGTCCCACGGCATCGATCTCATCGATGAAGATGATCGACGGGGCCTGGGACTTGGCCTCCTTAAAGAGGTCACGCACGCGGCTGGCGCCGACACCTACGAACATCTCGACAAAGTCGGAACCCGAGATGCTAAAGAACGGCACGCCCGCCTCGCCGGCAACAGCCTTGGCCAGCAGCGTTTTACCGGTGCCCGGAGGGCCAACCAGCAACACGCCACGCGGGATCTTGGCGCCCAGCTTGCGATAGCGATCAGGATCGCTCAAAAAGTCACGGATCTCCTCGAGCTCCTCGACTGCCTCGTCCACGCCGGCAACGTCTTCAAACTTGACCTTGGGGCGTGTGGCCTCGTTGGTCTTGGCGTTGGTCTTGCCAAACTGCATGTTCCTGTTGTTGGCGCCCATCATCTGGCGCATAAAGTAGAACATGATGGCGATAAGGGCGATCGTCGGAAGCACACTCATCGCCAAGTCGCCCCAAAAATCGGGATCGTTGGTGTTGACGATGTACTTGGTATCGGGGTGCTCCGCCATGAGCTCGGCAAGCGAATCGGAGCCGACATAGGTCGAAGAGAAGCTCTTGAGCTCGCTCGTATCGCCCTTGTCCTTCTTCGTCTTCCAGTAATGACCCGTCACGCTTCCGTCTTGAACCGTATAGGTCAGATCTTCGACGCGATCCTGCTTGATGGCGCTCACCATCTCGCTCGTCGCGAGCTTAACGGTATTGCTGGAGCTGGCAAAGCCGGAGCCCATGTTAAAGAAGGCGTAGCCCAGAAGCGCGCAAGCCAAAATAAAATACAGCCAGCCCGTACGCGTGGGCTTCTTGCCTCCGGGCATCCCCGGGATCTTAGGCTCCCGGGGAGTCTGGGAATTGTTATCGTTATGGTCGTCGGGCATCTTACGAATAAACCTCCGGTTTCAAAATGCCCAGATACGGAAGGTTACGATAGCGCTCGGCATAGTCGAGGCCGTAGCCCACCACAAAGGCATCGGGGCAATGGGTTCCAACATACTTGGGCGTGATGGCCGAGGTGCGGTCCTCAACGTCCTTCCACAGGAAGGCAGCGACCTCCAGCGAAGCGGGCTTGCGGCTCTCGAGGTTCTTCATCAGGTACTTGAGGGTCAGGCCCGAGTCCAGAATGTCCTCGACGATCAGCACGTCGCGACCACGGATGTCGATATCCAGATCCTTAATGATACGCACGATGCCCGAAGACTTCACACCGTCGCCATAGCTCGAAACAGCCATGAAATCGATGTTGGTCGGTAGCTCAATCTTGCGCATCAGGTCGCCCATAAAGACAACGGCACCGCGCAGAACCGCGATCAGCACCAGATCCTTACCCGCGTAGTCGCGAGTGATCTCCTCGCCCAGGCGAGAAACGATGCCGTCGATATCCTCCTGCGTAAACAGAACCTTCTCGATATCCGGATGTTGAGAAGCCATGACAACCCTTTCTTGTGCTTAATCGCCCACACACCGCCGTATGGACGCGAACTACACATTCTAGCAGCGCACGGGGTATATTTTCCAGCCCGCGCACCATCAGCGCGGGAATACCGTCAACGCCGCACAGAACAGCTGGTGCGAGGGGCTAATCCGCGTCAACCACGCGAAGCAGATAAGCCACACGCGTCGCCGCCGTGCATTTAAAACGTTCGTCCGCGCGAACTCCGGCGACCCACACCACGGCACCTCCCGGCGCCGTCCTCACCACGGGCACGCCGGCGCGCTCGGAAACGGGAATGCGAGCCTCGCCTAGCAAGTCGGATACCTTCTTGCTTCGGCCACTCATTCCTAACGGGCACATCACGTCTCCCGGTGCGGGACCGTCCACCCACAGGCGCGCCAATCGCGCCTCTGCAGGGATCTCGCCACGTGAGCCCGCCAGGATCCGCTCACTATCGCTGTCGGCAAAACCCAGGGCAGCCGCGTCTACCAAAGCTGTCACTTCCCCGGCAGCCGCAAGCTCACGGGCGCGGCGCACGATATCGCATCCCGGCTCAACGGCCATCGGCTCTGCGACCAGCATGCGCCCCCCGCCCAACGGCAAACGACCGGGTATGGTAATCCAGTCCGCAACCAGCCCCTCACGAGCCGCCGGCGCCTTAAACGCTAGCATGCCAAACTCGACGCGCGCGTCAATTCCCGCCGGAAGCGTGACCGAGCCTGTGCCTTCGGCAACGCAGGAAAGAACTCGCTCCACATGTCGCATCTCTGGACGAGCGCCCGGATCGATGCGTTTGATCGCCAGTCGCACGATGCGCCGCGCGATTACCACCTCGGCCGCAGCAAGGCGTCTGGCATCGAGCACTAGCGCGCCCGCCGCCTCCTTGCGCAGGCAGCTTCGAAACGCCTGCGCCGACAGCTGGGATAGAAACGCGTCTTCGTCACCCAAGATCTCACAGGCGGCGCCAATCGTCTTGCACACGCTCGCATTACGCTGTGCCACCACTGGCATTACCCGATGGCGCACGTAGTTTCGCAGATACGAGATATCCTCATTGCTCTCGTCTTCACGCCACGGCTGACCATGTACCTGTAGATAGCCCACGAGCTCGCCATGAGTTAGGTCGAGCAAGGGACGCACCACGATATTCCTCCGGCGAGGAATGCTCGATAGGCCAGCGGGCCCCGAACCCTTAATCGCGTTCATCAAAAACGTTTCCGCGCGATCCGAAGACGTGTGCGCGGTGCAGATACGAGCCGCCGTTCGCGGTGTCCCCGTCTGGGCGCAGAGCTCGCGAACATACCTCCGCGCCGCGGCATAGCGCACCTCGCGGGCCGCGGCCTCAATATTGCCCGACCCCCCATCAAAATAAGCGTGCTCCACACACAGCGGTAAACCATATTTCGCGCAGAGCTCACGCACAAAGGCCTCGTCGCCATCGGACGCCTTGCCGCGCAGATGATGGTTTACATGCAGCACATGCAGGCGCTCGCGAGCAATGGGGGCAACACCGCGTCCGTCTTGGATATCCAGCTTTGATGTGCACGCCATAAGAAGCAGTGCCGTCGAGTCCGCGCCGCCTGATACCATGAGCACGACAGGAGCAGCCTGCTGCCTCGTCCGGGTCTCATCGACTACCCCAGGCACGGCATGGTGTCCATAATGCTGAGATACCGTAGGCATTTGCTTCCTCCTCTATTCGTCCGCACCCATTGTATCCTTTGGAATCTTATGTCTCGTCTGCACCTTCATATCCTCGGCAGTGGCTCTAAAGGCAACTGCGCACTCATCGAGGGCCCGCAGGGGCTCATTATGGTCGATGACGGACTGTCTCGCCGCGAGACATTAAAGCGCATGGCAGAACTGGGGCTCTCGACAGACAACGTCTCGGCTCTTCTCATTACTCATGAGCATAGCGATCACATCAAGGGCCTCGATGTCTGGTGCAAGCACTGGCACGGCCCCCTCTTTGCCAGCAGGGGCACTCTTTCGAGCAAAGAAAATCTTTCGCATCTGCCTGTCGAGGAATTCGATCCCGGTGATGCCCTATCCATTGCCGGCATCCACGTGCAAACCTACTCAACGTCACACGATGCCATCAATCCGGTCGGCTATCGATTCAATGCTCTCGATGATTCCATTGGGTTTGCCACCGACACCGGAGAGCTATCGAGCCAAGCCATTAAAACCCTCAAAGATTGTCGAGTCCTCGCACTCGAAAGCAACCACGATGTGACCATGCTGCGCGAGGGAGAATATCCCCGCTTTCTTCAGGAGCGCATCCTGTCTGCAAGGGGACACCTCTCCAATGGCCAAGCCGCCGAAGCCGCGCGCGAACTTGTTACCGAACGCACCGAACAGCTCATTGCCATGCATATCAGCCAAGATAACAATCGTCCGAGCCTTACCGTCAAAAGCTATGCCAAAGCTCTGACCGCAACCCTGGATGACGAGGTCGGCAGCTCCGCAACCCTTCTCCAAGGATCGCGAAAACTCTCGATACGCCCCGCAAGCCAGTATCGGCCAGCAACCATTCAATAGACTGTCCTAGACAGCAAAAGGGGCCGAGAATCGCTTCCCAGCCCCTTTTGCTGTCTTTTAATAGCGCAGAACACCAACGAAGTTAGTCGATGGAGATCTTCGTAACGTTCTTCTTTTCGACGATCTTGGGAACCGTAACGGTCAGGATGCCGTCAGCGTACTTAGCCGAGAGGCCCTCGCTCGAAGCGTCCTTTAGATACACGCCACGCGTCGCGCTGTACGAGCTGAACTCCTTCTGCAGGAAGTTCTTGCCCTCGTTCTCCTCGTCTTCCTCGACATTCACGCTAATGGACAGACGGCCCTCATTGAGCTCGACATCGATATCGTCCTTGGCGACACCGGTCAGATAGGCCTTGACCTCATAGCCGTCGCCCTTATCCTCAACGTCAACGGGAAACGCCTTGGAAGCAATCGAGTTGTTTGCAAGGTCGGTCATATCATCAAACAGATCGAACAGCGAGCTAGCAGAAGGACGAACGCCAAAAACCGAACGATAAGGAACCATGCTTGCCATGTTTACCACTCCTTTTAGGACTGCCGAGCCATCTTCTAGGTGACTGGGACTTCTTTTGACGCTCTTATATATGCCCACACAGTGCTTATATATACATCGACTATAAAGTTTTTTGAGTCCAGTACTATAAGCATATCTAAGTGTATATGACTCAGGTTTTAGTAAGGTTAAGGTTCTTTGAACCAGAGCTTAAATACCGAGTATGTCCCCAGCTACAAATAACAAGGGGCTTACAATGAGCGCGTACACGTTGTTGGTAACGAGCTAAAGGGCATCATGGACGACCAAAACCAGAACAAAATGTTTATGCCGACGCAGGGGGAAGATACTTCCACGCAGCCGCCACGGTTCCATCGCCCCCACATCTCGCAAGAGCCCATTAATGATCCGGAGCCCGAGTATGTGACGAGAAATCGATATCAAACGCTCGAGGATGCCCAAACGGGACGTAAACATATGGGCGTCGCCTCGGGAGACCCTGTATATCTGAAAGACGCACCATTATCTAAAAACAACGCAGCTAGTGATGAGCCGATGAAAGCATCCGCCGCTCATCAACAAAGAGGTCCTCGACCAAAGCAAACCTTGACGCATTCGGCCCGCTATCTCGAAACGCCAAAACAAGGAAAATCGATCTTCGTTTCGTCAAGTAAACGACGCAAGCAGCATCGACTGACAATCCTGCTTTTGATCATTGCGGCCATAGCAGTTGCCCTTGTTATTCGATTTATTTTCTTTAAATAAAAGCTCAATACCAAAAACAATAAGATCATCTGGTGTAATAGAGTCATTTACGCCCCGTAAACGCAAAAAAGGGGGAGGCCGCGTGGCCGCCCCCTTCTCAGTTCAA
>CAJKZO010000036.1:0-14448 GCA_905204365.1 uncultured Collinsella sp. | reverse complement strand
TATAAAACGGCACGTTGACGATGCGGAGCCTTTGGCATGCGTCGCCCCAGCGTGGGGTCGAAAAGCTCGACTGCACTACATCCACCTCGCGACCAAGGCTGCGCATGACGGATTCGCGTTCGTCGTAGAGGTCGCTCACCGGCACGATCTCGAAGCGCAACGATGGCTCCAGCTCGTGTACGTCCGTCCACATCGACAGCGTTTGGCGCCCCGGGCACATCATCGACACGCCCAGACGCACGGCCCCGCCATCGCCCGCCGCGCGTCGGGCGCGGCGCAACGCATCCTCGGACTGGCGCATGATCGAACGCGCGTCGTCCACCAGCAGAGCACCCGCCGGCGTCACCTTAACACCCGAATGCGAGCGCTCGAACAACGTGATGCCAAACTCGGCCTCGAAGCCCGACACCTGCTTGACGAGCGCTGGGGCCGACACGCGCAATTTTGCCGCCGCACGCGAGAAGCTTCCCAGCTCCGCGGCGGCCGATATGGCCTCAAGTCTTCGATCGTACACGTCAATCTCCCGTTTTCGCGCCCGTGGCCACATGGTGCCACAGGGGGTTGTTTTCGCAGGTCACACGTTCAATTGAGAATAAACTGCATCGCACAGTATAAACCTGCGGTTAACACCATTCTAACAAATATGCAATTCACCTGCGCAAACGCAAAGCATACGATAACCAGCGAAAACAACGTGGGTCGATTAATGGGAGCGACCCACCGGGAGGCACAAGAAGGGAAGTTCCTATGAGCAATTGGCTTAAGCTCGAGGGCGATGTCTGCGCCGTGACTGGCGCGCTCGGCGGTATGGGCGTCGAGATTTGCCGCGAGTTCGCCCGCAACGGCGCCAACGTCGTCCTGCTCGACCTGGACGAGGAAAAGGTCAAGGCCGCAGCCGCCGACCTCGCCGCCGAGTTTGGCATCCACGCCGAGGGTTACAAGATGAACGCCACCGACGAGGCCGAGGTTCAGGCCGCCGTCGATGCCACCATCGCCGACTTCGGCCGCATCGACGTTCTCGTCAACACCGCCGGCATCCTGCGCTTCGCCGCCATGGAGGACCTGCCGCTGAGCGACTGGGAGCAGGTGCTCAACGTCAACCTCACCGGTTACTTCATCACCTCGCAGCGCTTTGGTCGCGAGATGATCAAGGCCGGCCAGGGCCGCCTGGTGCACATCTCGACCGTTGCCAGCCACTCCCCCGAGACGTTCTCGGGCGTGTACAGCTCCACCAAGGCCGGCGTCAACATGATGTCCAAGATGCTCGCTGCCGAGTGGGGCCCCTACGGCGTCCGTTCCAACTGCGTCGAGCCCTGCTTCGTCAAAACTCCGATGTCGGCCAACTTCTACGCCGACCCCGAGGTCGAGAAGAGCCGCAGCCGCCTGATCGCCACGCGCCGCATCGGCGAGGTCGGCGATATCGCCAACGCCGTCATGTTCCTGGCGTCCACGCGCTCGGACTTTACCACCGGCGACGCCATCAAGGTCGATGGCGGCTTCTCCAACATGATGGGCGACCTCACCGCCAAGCCCGGCGGCCGTCGCGCCTATGCCGACAACTACCTTAAGAACAAGGGTGTCGAGCTCTGGTCCGATGAGTCCGGCGTCGCCAAGCCGACCGACCAGTAAACCAACCCGACAGGGAGGACCCGCGGACACGCCTGTTCCTCCCCCGTATCGATTAGAAAGAGTCCAATGGCTTCCACCAACTCCAACAAGGGTCGCGCTGTCGTGCTTTCCGCCGCGTGCGTCACCATGTTCTTCATCAGCTCCATCGCGCTGTATTCCGTCGTAAGCAAGAACCTGCTCGCCGTCTACCCCGAGTGGTCCAGCGCCCTTACCTGGGCTTTCCCGGTCTTTCAGACCATCATGGCCGTGACGGGCATCTTCGCCGGCCGCATCTCCGATAAGATCGGCCCGCGCAACGTCGTGATCGCCGCCGCTGTGTGCTACGGCCTGGGCTGGTTTATGTCCGGCACCGTCACCGAGCCGTGGCAGTTCTACCTGTGGTTCTCGCTCGTCGCCGCCATCGGCAACGGCCTGGGCTACAACCCGGCGCTCACCACCGGCCAAAAGTGGTTCATCGACAAGAAGGGTCTCGCCTCCGGCATCACCCTGGCCGCTTCGACCGCCGGCCCCGCCGTGCTGTCCCCGGTGCTCGCCTCGCTGCTCATCCCGAGCCTTGGCATCTTCGGTGCCCTTAAGGCACTCGGCGTCATCTTCTTTGTGATGATCGCCGCCTCTGCCCTGTTCCTGAAGGCTCCCGAGGCCGGTTGGCTGCCCGAGGGCTTCGAGGCCCCCAAGGGCGGCGCGCACGCCGGCACCTTCGGCGACCTCACCCCGGGCGAGATGGTCAAGACCCCGCGCTTCTGGGTCCTCATCATCACCTTCGCCTTTGCCGCCACCGCCGGCACCCTGCTCGTCGGCAAGGTTGCCTCCATCGCCGCCGTCCAGCTCTTCGCCGATCCCACGAGCGCCGCTGCCGTCGCCCTCGGCGGTGTGGTGGTCTCCGTCAACACCTGCGCCAACCTGGTTGGC
Source organism: uncultured Collinsella sp. (assembly GCA_905204365.1). Lineage (GTDB taxonomy): Bacteria > Actinomycetota > Coriobacteriia > Coriobacteriales > Coriobacteriaceae > Collinsella. Next base: position 11,910 of record CAJKZO010000036.1, on the reverse strand, counting down.
CGTCTGTCCTTTGGCCAGATCATCGACAAGCTCGGCGCCTACAAGTCGCTGCTCATCAGCCTTGTCGTCACCATCGTCGCGCTTGTCATCATGTCGATGAGCTTTACGCAGAGCATGTTCTTTGTGGCGCTCGCCCTGCTCGGCTTTAGCTTTGGCGCCCTGCTCGTCATCTACCCGCCGCTCACCGGTGGCGCCTTTGGTACCAGCAACATCGGCGTCAACTACGGCATCATGTTTTTGGGTTATGCCGCTTCCACCTGGATCAGCCAGCCCATCACCGCCGTGCTGTATCACGCCGAGGCCGGCAGCGCCGCCTACCAGCAGTCCTTCTACGGCGCCATTGCGATCGCCGCCATCGCCGTCGTGCTCACCGTCTACATGATGGTCTCCGACAGCAAGAAGAAGTCCGCCTAGTTTTACCGATGCGACAAAGGGACAGCCCCTTTGTCGCATCCCACCGGTCACCTGTATTAAGGAGTCGAAATGTCTGAGCTCAACCCCGTCCGCATTGCCGTTATCGGCGCCGGCGCCATGGGCCGCAACCACATCCGCTTTGTCACCGAGGAGCCCGGGGCCGAGCTCGTCGCCATCGCCGACGCCTTTGAGGGCGCTCGCGCCACGGCCGAGGCCGCCGGCGTGCCGTTTTACACCGATCCCGCCCAGATGATGGACGAGGTCAAGCCCGAGGCCGTCATTATCGCCACCCCCAACGACCTGCACCTGGGCGTTGCCCGCGAGGCCGTGAAGCGCAACATCGTGCCGCTGGTCGAAAAGCCGATCTCCAACGACCTGGAGGATGCCCAGGCCTTCGCCGCCGAGGCCGAGACCGCCGGCGTGCCCGTGCTCGTGGGTCAGCACCGTCGCCACAACCCCTTCGTCAACAAGGCCAAGGAGATCATCGAGTCTGGCGAGCTGGGCAAGCTCACCGTGTCGAGCTTCCACTACATGATCTATAAGAACGACGAGTATTTCGACGTCGAGTGGCGCCGCAAGAAGGGTGCCGGCCCGATCCTGGTCAACCTGGTGCACGACGTCGACCTGCTCCGCTACCTGCTGGGCGAGCCCGTTGCCGTCCAGGGCATGCAGTCCAGCGCCGCCCGCGGTTTTGAGACCGAGGACTCCGCCGTGGTCAACGTCCGTTTTGCCGATGGCGCGCTCGCAAGCATGACCATCTCCGACGCCACCGCCAGCCCCTGGAACTGGGAGGCGACCGCTCGCGAGGACCCGCAGTACCGTCCCTTCGACGCCGACGCCTACTTTATCGGCGGAACCTTGGGCGCCCTGTCGCTGCCCCGCCTGCACCAGTTCTCCTACGACGGCGCCTCTAACTGGCACAAGCCGCTGCAGATGGAGATCCCGGCCGTGGACCCGGCGCTGCCGCACAAGATGCAGCTCAAGCACTTTGTGAAGGTCGTCCGCCGCGAGGTCGAGCCCGTCGTGACCCCCGCCGATAACGTCAAGACGCTCACGCTGCTTAACGCTATCAAGGAGGCCGCCGAGACCGGCCAGCTCGTCGAGCTGTAATGCCTTAAGAGCGGGCCGCGGCAAACTCCCCGCCGAGCGCCTCGGCCCGCCGCCAACAAGCCCCTCTTCTTTGCCCCGCGAGCAGCCTCCTGCCCGTGGGGCTTTTTGACTACATTGGTAATGATTTTTCTGGGACGGGGGCTATTTTGTGCCTCAGCTTGATTCGTTCGCCACGAAATGGGCCTATCTACTACGTTTAACCGATTACCCTCGACCATGCCGAATTTCGAGAAATAAAAACCGCAGGTAGACGGGTTGCGTATTTTCGGAAAACCGGGAGATGGTCGGCCCATACGGGTTAAACGAAGTAGATAGGTCATTTTCGTGGCGCGGCCCCAATACAGTCATTTGGGACGGGTGGTATCCTTGGTAGCTCTGTGCTGCAAACGCACCTTTACCGCAAGGAGTTTCATGGATCTTATCGCCCAGCTCGCCCGCGAGCTCAACCTTAAGGCCGCCAACATCGAGGCAGCCGTCAAGCTCATCGACGAGGGCAACACCATCCCCTTTATCTCGCGCTACCGCAAGGAAGCAACGGGCGGCATGGACGACGTCGCCCTGCGCGCACTCGACGAGCGCCTGTCCTACCTGCGCAATCTTGAACAGCGCAAAGAGGACGTCATTCTGCTCATCGATGCCCAAGGCAAACTCACGCCCGAACTCGAGCAGCAGATTCGCGAGGCCACGCAGCTCCAGCGTGTCGAGGACCTCTACAAGCCCTACCGCAAAAAGCGTATGACCCGCGCGCAGAAGGCCCGCGAGGCAGGCCTGGAGCCGCTTGCCAACATGATCATCATGCAGGCATCCGCCAAGGGCAGCGCGCTCGACACCGCCGCGGACTACGTCAACGAGGAAGCCGGCTTCGACACGCCCGAGAAGGCGCTCGCCGGCGCGGCGGACATCGTGGCCGAGACGGTGGCCGAAGACCCCGAGAACGTCGCCGACCTGCGCGCCTTTACGCAAAACACCGCCGACATCGTCGTCGAGGCGACCGACCCCGCCGAGAAGACTCCCTACGAGCCGTACTACAGCTATGATGAGCCGCTGCGCCGCATCCCCAACCACCGTGTGCTGGCTATCGACCGCGGTGAGCGCGAGGGCAAGCTCCGCGTGCGCGTGAACGTCGACGGCGCCGCTGCCACGGCACGCCTCGGCAGCCGTTGGCCCCGTAGCCAGGGCGCTTTCGCGCCCGTCTTTGACGCCGCCATCGCCGACGGCTACAAGCGCCTGATGGCCCCCTCGCTGGAGCGCGAGGCCCGCGCCAAACTCACCGTTCGCGCCCAGACCGAGGCTATCAACGTCTTTGCCAAGAATCTCGAGGGCCTGCTCTCTGCACGCCCCGTGCGCGGTGCCCGCGTGCTCGCGCTCGATCCGGGCTACCGCACCGGCTGCAAGGTCGCCGTCATGGACGAGACCGGCAAGCTGCTCGACCACGGCGTGGTCTACCCCACCAAGCCGCGCCACGACGTCGCCGGCACCAAGCGCGAGCTCGCCCGCCTCGTCAAGAAGGACGGCGTCAACACCATCGTCATCGGCAACGGCACCGCCAGCCGCGAGACCGAGGAAGTCGTCTCGGAGTTCATTGCCGAGCAGGCGCCCAGCCTTCGATACACCATCGTCAACGAGGCCGGCGCATCGGTGTACTCCGCCTCCGAGCTCGCAAGCCAGGAATATCCCGACCTGGACGTCACCGTGCGTGGCGCCATGAGCCTGGGCCGTCGCCTGCAAGACCCGCTGGCAGAGCTCGTCAAGATTCCGCCCCAGTCTATCGGCGTGGGCCAGTACCAGCACGACCTTGACCAGGCCGAGCTCTCGCGCACTCTGGGCCACGTGGTGGAGGACGTCGTCAACAGCGTAGGCGTCGACGTAAACACCGCGAGCGCAAGCCTGCTGGGATATGTATCGGGCATCACGCCGAGCGTGGCCAAAAACATCGTGGCCTACCGCGAGGAAAACGGCGCCTTTACCGATCGCCGCCAGCTTAAGAAGGTCCCCAAGCTGGGACCCAAGGCATACCTGAACGCCGCGGGTTTCCTGCGCATTAGCGGCGGCAAGAACCCACTCGACGCGACAAGCGTCCACCCCGAGAGCTACGAGGTAGCCACGGCCGTCCTGGAGCGCGCCGGCGTTGCGGCAAGCGAGCTCAGCCGCGGCGGCGTGCCCGACATCGAGCGCCGTCTGGGCAGCATCTCGGAGCTGGCAAGCGACCTGGACTGCGGTACCCTGACGCTCATCGACATTGTCAACGAGCTCAAGAAGCCCGGTCGCGACCCACGCGACGACGCACCCGAGGTGGTCTTTAGCCGCTCAGCGCTTTCCATCGACGACCTGGAGCCCGGCATGGAACTCAAGGGCACGGTGCGCAACGTTGTAGACTTTGGCGCCTTCGTCGACGTGGGAGTGCACCAGGACGGCCTCGTACATATCTCTAAGCTGGCCAACCGCTTCGTCAAGCACCCGAGCGACGTCGTGCGCGTCGGTGACACGGTCAAGGTGTGGGTCGAAAAGGTCGATCGCGACCGCAAAAAGATCTCGCTCACCATGGTGCAGGGCAAGTAAACGCCTAAAGCAAGGGTCCCCCCGGTAGCGATGTGCAAAATCGCGAGTATTCTGCAAATTCCGCCGTTCCGAACGCCCCACAGAGGCAATAAAGTCATAAACAGCCCCCGTTTTGGCGTCATCAGAGCCAAAACGGGGGCCGTTCCATGCTTCGGTTAACTGATAAAGACCTTTACCTTGCTGAATACTCGCGATTTTGCACGTCGCTACAGGGGGTACCCTTGCTTACGGCAGAATATGAAAGCCGAGCGAGGCGATATCCTTGGCAAAGCCACGGACGGTGTCGAGCGAGACCTCGTACGGATCAAGGCCGATGTTCTTGCGCTTGGCCAGGATGCTGTTGGGCACCGTGATGATCTGGCAACCGCAGGCTTCGGCCTGGTAAATGTTGATGAGCTCACGCGTGGACGCCCACAGGACCTCGCAGTTGGGCTTGGCGGCGGCCTTCTTGACCGACTCCGTCATAAACGGAATGGGGTCGACGCCGGTGTCGGCGATACGGCCGGCAAAGAGCGAGATGATGGACGGCGTCTCGGTGTCAACGGCCTCGACCATCTCATCGACCTGCGTAGGCGTAAAGATAGTAGTGACGTTAACCTTGATGCCGTCGGCGGAAAGCTTGCGGACCAGCTCGGCGGTGGACTCGCCCTTGGTAGTCACGCACGGAATCTTGACGTAGACGTTCTCGGCCCAGGTAGCGATCTCGCGGGCCTCGACCTCCATGGTCTCGACGTCGTCGGCAAAGACCTCAAACGAGACGGATACATCGGTGATGTGGGCCAGGACCTCCTTGGCAAACGCGCGGTAATCCGTCACGCCGCCCTTCTTCATAAGGGACGGGTTGGTCGTGAAACCCTGAACGTTGCCGTTCTCGTACATGTCGAGCATGCCCTCGAGGTTTGCACCGTCAGCGAACACCTTGATTGCCATCTGCCTGATTCCTTTCGTTAGCATACGGCCGATAAACTGCTAAACACTTTACCTACGTTTATCAAGGCGTGAACTGCGGTTTTTTATCTTCTCGGCGAACGGTATAAACACCTCAGTGTTTGGATTGATAAATCGATTGAGCATGCAAAAGCAAAGAGTCGCAGTTTGAGCAAACGTCAGAACGCGGGATTCATTAGATGAGGCCGAAATGCTGCATCGCCGTGACGGTGCCGTCGTGTGCGACATCGTCGGTCACGTAGTCGGCGACCGCCTTGACCTCGGACATGGCGTTGCCCATGGCCACGGCCGTCTCGACAGCAGCGAGCATACCCAGATCGTTGCCGGAATCACCAAAGCCAAAGGTGCGCGCGTTGCCGGTGCGACCCAGGTATTCCAGCGCTCGCGCCACTCCCACGCCCTTGTCAATGCCCTTGGGGCTCAGCTCGCGATTCTGACCACCGGTGTTGCACAGCTCAAACTCGCAATCGATAAAGCCATCATCGTTGGCTACGCGAGCCAGGTCACTCGCGACGATGCCTACCTTGCCCACGCGCAGACGGCCGTCGACGCGCATTTCCTCGGTGCTGTGCACCACAGAAGTGCCGATCAGAGACGACCGCTCAACACCCGCGGGTTCCAGGGCAAAAGTAGCCACGTTGGTCTCGAAAAAGGCCTCAATCCCTGCCGCGGCCATACGGCGCGCAAGCTCCTCGATAACGTCCTCGTCAAAGCAGTCCTCATACACCACGCGGCCCTCGACCTCGAGCGTGGCGCCCGCCATGGCAACGACGCCCGCGGGGTCGAGCGCACGCAAGCTATCGGCGATGAGCCACAGGGGGCGACCCGTGCAGATAAACGCCTTGTGTCCCGCGTCGCGCAGACGATGAAACGCCTCGACGACCGCCTGCGAGGGGCGAACCGCCGAAAAGTCCTTGTCGGTCATGTTGTCGGGATCGAACGACGTCAGCGTGCCGTCCACGTCAAAAAAGAGCACAGCGGGTTCGGGACACGCATCAATCATATGGGTTCCTTTCGGGGGCGAGAGTAAACGAAGTATCCATCATATAATGGAGCGACGCAACCAGAGAGGTCACCCATGGAATTTTACGCAAGCTGCCCCGAGGGCTTTGAGTCCGCACTCGCCGATGAGCTTAAACGCCTCGGGGTTTCACATGTTCGCCGGCTGAAGGGCCGCGCTACATTTGAGGGCGAGCTCGAAGAAGGCTACCGCGCCTGTCTGTGGTCACGCCTGGCGAGCCGTGTGTTCGTGGTACTCGGACGCTTTGAGGCGCAGGATGCCGACGAGCTGTACGACAGCGTTTACGACATCGCCTGGGAGACCATCATCCGCCCCGGCGCCACCATCGCCATCACCGCCCGCGGCGTGACCGAGCAGCTGCGCAACACGCGCTTCTCTGCCCTGCGCGCCAAAGACGCGCTGTGCGACCGTCTGGCCGAGACCACGGGCCGTCGCGCCGACGTCGATGCCGCCGACCCCGATGTTCACCTACTGCTTTCGCTGCGCCAGCGCCGCGCGAGCATCAGCCTGGACCTTTCGGGCGACCCGCTGTTCAAACGCCTGCCGCCTGCCGCGACCCGCGCCGGCGAGGGTACGCACGTGCTGCGCCCCGACTACGCCGCCCTGGTGCTGGCGCAGGTCGGCTGGACCGCACTGTGCGAGCGCGAGCTGACGGCCGACGATTACGAGAACGAGGCTCTGCCCACGCTGATCGACGCCTCGTGCGCCGGCGGCGGCCTGCTGCTGGAGGCCGTGAATATCCTGACTGACCGCGCCCCGGGCGCCGCACGCGAGCGCTGGGGCTTTGAGGGCTGGCAGCTACACGACGCCGCCCTGTGGGAGCAGCTGCTTGCCGAGGCGCGCGAGCGCGAGGCGGCAGCACGCGAGCGCCAGGCACGCATCGTTGCCGTGGATGTTGACCCCGCCGCCCGCAAGACCGCCGAGCGCATGGTCAAGTGTGCCGGCTACAAGCGCTTTGTCGATTTTTGCGCCGCCAAGTCTGCCACCGTACTGGACCACGCGGGCGCCGTCGCCGGTGCCGCCGTGGTCGCAGATACGACCGAGACCCCGCTTTCGCTCATGCATGACGCCATGACGCTGGTCGGTGAGCTGCGCCGCGCACCCGAGCTTGCCGCGGCGCCGGTCGCCGCGCTCACCCGCGACGGATTGCTGGCCCGCGCGCTCCACGCCGAGCCCGAGCGCTCAATCGCCGTCATGCCCAACAACGAGGAGGCAACCGTCGAAGTCTGGCCTTCGCTCGACCACGTTGCCGCAGCGTTTGAGGCTGCGACCAGCGCGGATGCCGAGGCCAAGGTTGCGGATGCCGACGACGTCAACGACAGAGCCGCCGCTTCCGCCATGCCCGAGCCTGCCGCCATGCTCGACCTGGGTGACGGCAAGCCGCTGCCCGTGCTCATCCCCGAGTCGGAGCAGTTCGCCAACCGCCTGCGTAAGAACGCCCGTCTGCGCCGCAAGTGGGCCAAGCGCGAGGGCGTGAGCTGCTACCGCGTCTACGATGCCGACCTGCCCGATTACTCCGCCGCCATCGATCTGTACGAGGGTTGCCCGCAGACGCCGGGCCGCTGGCTCGTCATCGCCGAATACGCCGCGCCCAAGACCATCGACCCCGCACTGGCCCAGGCCCGTATGCTTGACATCTTGGCCATCGCGCCGCGCATCCTAGATGTTCCCGCCGAGCATGTGCACGCCAAGGCCCGCATGCGTTCGCGCGGCGGCTCGCAGTACGGCAAGCAGGGCGCCGGCAAGGGCGGATTGGGCGAGCGCGCCAATATCGCACGCCGTCGTCTGCCACTCATCGAAGAGGGCGGGCTCACCTTTGCCGTCAACTTTGACGACTATCTGGATGTGGGCATCTTCTTGGATCACCGCGTCACCCGCAACCTAGTGCGCGAGCACGCCAAGCAAGCGCGCCGCTTCCTCAACCTGTTTGCCTACACCGGCACTGCCACCTGCTACGCGGCCGATGGCGGCGTCGAGGAGACCGTGACAGTCGACCTTTCCAACACCTACCTGGACTGGGCCGAGCGCAATATGCGCCAGAACGGCTTTGTTGGTCCGCAGCATCATTTTGTGCGCGACGACGTGCTTGCCTGGATTCGCGACCAGCGCCAGACGCGCAACCGCTGGGACCTGATCTTTGTCGATCCGCCCACGTTTTCGAACTCGTCCAAGATGGGCCGCCGCACCTGGGATGTCCAGCGCGACCATGTTGAGCTTTTGGCAGGCGTGTCACGCCTGCTCGCACAGGGCGGGCACGCCATCTTTAGCTGCAACCTGCGCGGCTTCCGCCCCGAGACGCGCAAGCTCGCACGAGCGGGCGTGGTGCTGGAGGACATTACGGCACAGACCATCCCCGAGGACTTCGCGCGCAACCAGAAGGTGCATCACTGCTACATCGTGCGCCGCCTGCCCATCGAGGACGCCATGGCAGAGGTCGGCTTTAGCGCCGAGGAAATTGCCGAGCGCGTCGAGGAACTGCGCAACTCCGAGGCCCGCAAGCCCCGTGCGGCAGCACCCGCGCACGCGCAGGCCGGCAACGGCAAGTCCAACTTTGCCGGCAAACCCTCCCCCGCCGGCAAGCCCAAAAAGAAGAAGTTCTACGCCAGCAAGCCCAAGGGCAAATAACAAAGTTGCGGTGGAATACGGACTGTTTTGCCGGGAATTAGGCAAATTTAGACCGTATTTCACCGCAACTCATATTGGGATGGTGGTTGGCGATCTAGCCTTGGGTGACCAGGCGATAGCCGATACCCACGTGCGTTTGGATATAGCGCGGATGCGCGGGGTCGGACTCGATCTTTTTGCGCAGCGTACCCATAAAGACGCGCAGGCTCGCCAGGTCGCTCTTGGTCGCCGTACCCCAGATCTCGTGCAAAATAAACTGGTGCGTCAGCACCTTGTCGGCGTTGTGTGCCAGCAAGCAGAGCAACTTGTACTCGATCGGCGTCAGGTGCAGCTCCTCGCCGTCCATCGTGGCGATGCCGGCATCAAAATCGATATGCAGCTCGCCGGTATCGAACGAGCCCTCGGAGACAACGCCGCCCGTTTGCGCATACGAAAGACGCCTGAGCGTCGTGCGAATGCGCGCGAGCAGCTCCTCGACCGAAAACGGCTTGGTCAGGTAGTCGTCGGCACCGGCATCGAGTGCGCGAATCTTGTCCGCATCCTCGCTGCGCGCCGATACAACGATAATCGGCATACCCGACCACGTGCGCACCGACTCCACCACCTTGACGCCGTCCATATCGGGCAGGCCCAGATCGAGCAGCACGATGCTCGGTGCCTGCGACGAGGCAGCGGCGATAGCGGCATGGGCGGTCTCCACAGCCATATGGCGCAGGCCGTGCGCCTCGAGCGCGGCAACGATGAGGTTGCGAACGGCGGGATCGTCCTCGACAACCAAGATGAGCGGTTTTACGGCAGAGTTCGGCACGGCGCTACTCCTTATCAAACGAAACGTCGGCGACGGGAAGCTCAATCGTAAAGACCGAGCCGTGCGGGTCCGCCGCGGCAACCTCTATGCTACCGCCATGCGCCAGCGCAATGGAGCGGCAGAGCGAAAGACCTAGGCCCACGCTGCGATGGCTGTCGGCAAGACCGTGGTTGGCAGTGTAGAACGACTCAAAGATGCGCTCGCGGTCCTCGGGCGCAATGCCCGGGCCGTCATCGGCCACCGAGCACGCCACGCGTCCATCGTTGACGCCAATCGAAATCACGATATGCGAGCCTGCGGGCGTATAGGTGATGGCGTTGTTCACCAGATTGACCACCAGCTGCACCATCAGGCGCGCGTCGACGTTAACGAGCGCCGGCTCATCGCACGCCACCACCTTAAGGTCGTGCTCGCGCACGGCAGGGTTCACGTGGCGCAGCGCCTCCTCGACGATATCGTCCATAAGCTCGAGCGTAGTCGACAGATGCATGCCACCGCCCTCGAGCTTGGTGATGGCAAGCAGATTCTCGACAGTGGCGTTGAGCCACAGCGCATCCGAGCGAATGGATAGAAGCAGGCCGCGGCGCGTCTGGGCATCGAGCACCGCGGTGCCGGTTGAACCCTGGTCGAGCAGGACATCGGCATTGCCCGAAATGCTGGTAAGCGGCGTGCGCAGATCGTGCGAGATGGAGCGCAGCAGGTTGGCGCGCAGCTGCTCGTTTTTGGCGAGCACCGCCGCCTCCTCGCGGGCTTCCATGGCGCGGGCGCGGTCGAGCGCCAGCTCGCCTTCGCTCACGATGGCATCGGCAAGCGTCCGTTCCTCGTGCGTCAGCAAGTCGGGCTCGGCAACGATAGCCAGCACGCCCACCACCGAGGCGGGGTCGCCCGAGCGCACGAAGCCGTCGCCCGTGCGAACCGTCAGGTAGATGCCATAAAACGCCGAACCGCCAAACGTGGCGTCGAGCGGCGTTCCCACGTAGGCGGACGCCGAGAGCCTCGGCGGCATCTGGGGCGTCAGCTGGTGCACCGGCGCGGCGTCACCCACGGCCGTGTACGTCGCACGCGGCAGCAGGTCATCATCGTCGGCGTCGGCGCTGTACCACACGACCGGACAGCCCGAAAGACGAGCCAGCTGCGTGGCCATGGCATGCACAATCTGCTGCTGATCGGCACACCGCTGCAGCATGCGGTTAGTCTCGAGTACCATATGCGTGCGACGGTCGCTGGCAGCAGCCTGTGCCAAAGCGCGGCGCAGGGCCAACGCAATCGAGCTCGACACAAGCGAGACCACAAACATGATGAAGAACATGCCGGGATAGACGCGGTCGATAAACGACAGCGAGTAGCGCGGATCGACAAACAAGAAGCTGTAAAGCGCCACGGCGGCAGCCGAGCTCAACAGGCAATACAGGCGGCTCCAGGTGAAAAAGGCGCACAGCTGCACGGCAAACACGTAGACGATCATGATGCTGGGAGCGAGACCGGGGCGGTCGAGCAGCACGCCCACAATCGTCGCCGCTAACAGCAGCCCCGCCGCCACGCAGATGTCGTACAGCGGGCCGCGCCGCGTCGACGTCGTGCGCCGCCACCAAAAGTTATCGGCAATATCGCCGTCCGCATGGACGTCCATCAGCGCCCCGCCCCTCTCTCAAAAACAAAAACCACCACAAAGGGAACAGGCACCTTTGTGGTAGTTTTCCCTCGTGGTGGTTCTAAGTGTAAAGCCTTCTACGACCGGCAGCCGCTAGACAAACAGCACGTGCGCGAGCAGGGCACACACGCACACCGCTCCAAATACCAGCGCCACGATCGAAATCACGCGATCGGCCATGTCCATGTTGGCACGGTTCGTCAAAAACCGATCTTCGTCAGCATCGGCGCGTACCTCACGCACCATCTCGGCAAACACCTCGCGGCCATCAAGCATCTTTGCATCCATGCTTGCCTCCCCGGTCTCAATCTTGTCCATCAAAAACCAACTCCATGCAACCCGTCGGCGCCTACGGGCGCTCGTTGGGAGCCAGGCGCTGCATCTTGTTCACAGCCTTGAACTTGGTGAACAGCGGCACATACTCAAAGCTCACGTTGGAGTTCTCCAGGCCGTACCAGCGCGCCGGCGTGCCGGCGGCGCGGCGGATGATGTACTTGAGCGTGATGGCCGTGCGCTCGCTCGGCTCCACGTCACTCTCGGGCGCTAGGAGCTTGCGAATCATGACGAACTTGAACGTGCCGATGTTGCCCGGATCCTTGTAGACCGAGTAGTCGTGCATCTGCGGCGGCAGCTCGCCAGTGGCGGCCAGATCCTGAACAACCTGACGTAGGTAGGCGTTCACGCGCTGGTTAACCTTGTAGCCCAGGTACAGATGCACGCGGAACACGTAGTCGGTGCCAAACGTCTCGACCGAATAGGCAAAGGTATGCGGCT